>CP052876.1:309544-619089 GCA_020881835.1 Kineosporiaceae bacterium SCSIO 59966 | reverse complement strand
ACCGGACGCCGAGCTCGACGGAGTCGTCGACGAGGGTCATCACCTCGGCGGTGGCGATGAGGGTCTTGGACGGCACGACGTCGGTGAGCACCGCGGCCCCGCCGACGCCGGTGCGCTCGACGACGGTGACGTCGGCACCGAGCTGTGCGGCGACGAGGGCGGCCTCGTACCCGCCCGGTCCGCCGCCGAGGACGACGACGCGGGGGGTGGGGCGGGGGCTCGTGGTGTCGGGCATCGGCGGCCATTGTGCCCGCTCGCGCGCCGATAGGGTCTGCGCCCATGGCGCTGTACGCGGCCTACGGCTCGAACATGCACCCGGAGCGGATGGCGCACCGGGCGCCGCACTCGCCGTTGCGCGGCACCGGCTGGCTGACCGGCTGGCGGCTCACCTTCGGCGCCGAGAACCTCGGCTGGGACGGCGCCCTGGCCACCGTCGTGGAGGACCCGAGCGCCCGGGTGTACGTGGCGCTGTGGGAGATGTCGGACGCCGACGTCGCCGTCCTGGACAGCTGGGAGGGCGTCGACATCGGCCTGTACCGCAAGGTGCAGGTGCGGGTGTCCACCCTCGACGGCGAGGAGGTCGCCTGGCTCTACGTCCTGGACGACTACGAGGGCGGGCTGCCCAGCGCGCTGTACGTCGGGATGCTCGCCGAGGCGGCGGAGGCAGCCGGCGCCCCGGCCGACTACGTCACCTGGCTGCAGAACCTGCCCTGCCGCTCGGTCGGCTGACCGGCTCCGGCGTCCGACCACTAGCCTGCCTGCTCATGACCGCCCCCGTCCCCGACCTGTCCGACCCGGCGACCGACCCGCTGGACGTCGCCCGCGCCGCGGCGGCCGTCGTCGCCGAGCGCACGGGCACCGAGCGGCACGACGTGGCCCTCGTCCTGGGTTCCGGCTGGGCCGCCGGCGCCGACCTGCTCGGGGAGACCCTCGCCGAGCTGCCGGCACCCGAAATCCCCGGCTTCCCGCCCCCCGCCGTCGAGGGGCACGTCGGCACGATCCGCTCGATCGCGGTGGGAGTCAGCGGAGCCCGCGCGCTCGTGCTGGGCTCCCGCACGCACCTGTACGAGGGCAAGGGCGTCCGGGCGGTCGCCCACGGGGTCCGCACCGCGGCCGCCGCCGGCTGCCGGTTCGTCGTCCTCACCAACGGCTGCGGGTCGCTGCGCCCGGAGTGGACGCCGGGCACCGCCGTGCTCATCCGCGACCACCTCAACCTCACCGCCACCTCGCCGGTCGAGGGGGCGACGTTCGTCGACCTCACCGACCTGTACTCCACGCGGCTGCGCGGCCTCGCCCGCGGCGTGGACGGCGACCTGCCCGAGGGCGTGTACGTGCAGTTCCGCGGCCCGCACTACGAGACGCCCGCCGAGGTGGCGATGGCCAGGGTCCTCGGCGGGGACCTGGTGGGGATGTCGACGACGCTCGAGGCGATCGCGGCCCGGCAGGCCGGGCTCGAGGTGCTCGGCATCTCGCTGGTGACGAACCTCGCCGCCGGGGTCGGCGGTGAGCCGCTGAGCCACCAGGAGGTCATCGACGCCGGCCGGCAGGCCGCGGCTCGGATCGGCGCCCTGCTCGCCGACGTCGTCCGCGAGGCCGTGCGGTGACCGGCCCCTCCGTCGACCCCGGTCTGCTGGACGCCGCCCGCGCCTGGGCGGCCGACGACCCGGACCCGCTCACCCGGGCCGAGCTGCAGGACGTCGTGGTCCGGGCCGAGGCCGGCGACGCCGCGGCGGCCGCCGACCTCGCCGACCGGTTCGCCGGCCTGCTGCAGTTCGGCACCGCCGGGTTGCGCGGCGCCCTGGGAGCCGGGCCGAACCGGATGAACCGGGCCGTCGTGATCCGGGCCGCCGCCGGGCTGGCTGCCTACCTCAACGCCCGCCTGGACGCCGAGCAGGAGCGTTCGGGGCACCGGCCCACCGGCCGGGTCGTCGTCGGCTTCGACGCCCGGCACCGCTCGGACGAGTTCGCCCGGGACACCGCCTCGGTGATGGCCGGCGCCGGCATCGATGCGATGGTGCTCCCCCGGCCGCTGCCCACCCCGGTGCTGGCGTTCGCCGTCCGGCACCTGGGCTGCCACGCCGGGGTGATGGTGACCGCGAGCCACAACCCGCCCCAGGACAACGGCTACAAGGTGTACCTCGGCGGTGAGGGCCACGAGGGCTCGCAGATCGTGCCGCCGGCGGACGAGGAGATCGCCGCCGCCATCGCCGCGGTCCGTTCCGTCGCCGAGGTGTACCGCCCGGACGACGGCTGGGTCACCCTGGACGAGGAGGTGCACGACGCCTACCTCGACGCGGCCGCCGGCGTCGCGGCCCCCGGCGGCCCGCGCGACCTCGACATCGTCCTGACCCCGCTGCACGGCGTGGGCGGCGACAGCGTCGTCGAGGCGTTGGGGCGGGCCGGGTTCGGCCGCACCTACGTCGTCCCGGAGCAGGCCGAGCCGGACCCGGACTTCCCGACGGTCGCGTTCCCCAACCCCGAGGAGCCGGGTGCGATCGACCTGGCGCTGGCGGCGGCCCGCGAGCGCGGCGCCGACATCGTCATCGCCAACGACCCGGACGCCGACCGGTGCGCGGTCGCCGTCCGGGACCCGCGGGGGCCGGTGCACACCGGCGGCTGGCGGATGCTGCACGGCGACGAGGTCGGGGCCCTGCTCGGCGAGCACATCGCCCGCCGCGGGGTCGGCGAGGGCGCCGTGTACGCCAACTCGATCGTGTCGTCCCGGCTGCTGGCCCGGGTCGCCGCGGCGCACGGGATCGCGCACGTGGAGACCCTCACCGGGTTCAAGTGGATCTCCCGGGTGCCGGGGCTGCGGTTCGGCTACGAGGAGGCGCTCGGCTACTGCGTGGACCCGGACGCGGTGCGCGACAAGGACGGCATCTCCGCAGCGGTGCTCGTCGCCGAGGCCGCCGCGGTGCTCAAGGCCCAGGGCCGCAGCCTGCTCGACCTGCTCGACGACCTCGCGCGGACGCACGGCGTGCACCTCAGCGGGCAGCTGTCCGTGCGGGTCGCGGACCTGTCCGTCATCACCGACGCGATGGCCCGGCTGCGGGCGACGCCACCGACGACGCTGGCCGGCCACCGGGTCGTGACCGCCGACGACCTGGCCGCCGGGGCCGGCGGACTGCCGCCGACCGACGCGCTGCGCTACCTCACCGCCGCCGGGGACCGGGTCATCGTCCGGCCGAGCGGCACCGAGCCGAAGCTCAAGTGCTACCTCGAGGCGGTCGTGCCGGTCGCCGGCGACGGGCTCGCCGCCGCCCGCGAGGAGGCCGCCGGCCGGCTGGCGGCGCTGCGCTCGGACATGGCGGCCGCTCTCGGCCTCCAGGACGCGTGAACGAGGCCGCTCAGCCGAGTAGGACGGACACGACGCTGGCCGCGAAGGTCACGACGAGCGCGACGATGACGCCGACCGCCCAGGTGCGCTGCACCGGCGGCGGGTCGCCCGGTGGCGGGCCCGCCATCCGGGCGCGCTCCCAGCGGGCCTGGACCATGAGCGACGCGCCGCCGGAGTCGCTGTTCGGGACGGCGCTCGAGCGCAGGCCGTGCTGGAGGTTGGTGCCGAGCGACTGCAGGGCCGCCGCCTCGGACTTGCTCTGCCGCAACGCCTGCGAGCGACCGGGGGCGGGCGCTGCCCACGCCGCGACGCGCAGGTCCCCGGCGAACAGGGTGAGGGAGTACCGGGTGTCGATGGCGTCCAGCCGCGGCCAGGGGATGCGGGTGTCCCGGACCAGGTTCCGGACCGTCACCGCCTCGTCGTCCACCTCGACCGAGGGCCGCCAGAACAGCGTGAGGACGCCGACCGCGACGAAGGCGATGACCGGGGCCCAGTACAGCCCGGCGACCGGGTCCTGCACCGTCGTGACGACGAGCCCGACGGCGAGCAGCACCCAGGTGATGACGGACAGCACCCGGACGAACGTCGGCCGGTAGACGAGCGGTTCCACGTCAGTCGCTGAACCCCTCGAGCACCGCCGCGGAGGCGGACAGGCCGAGCCGGGAGGCGCCGGAGTCCAGCATGATCCGGGCGTCCTGGGCGGTGCGGATGCCGCCGCTGGCCTTGACGCCCAGCCGCTCCCCGACCGTCTCCCGCATGAGGGCGACGGCGTGCCCGCTGGCCCCCCCGGCGGGGTGGAAGCCGGTGGAGGTCTTGACGAAGTCGGCGCCGGCGGCCTCGGCGGCCCGGCACGCGGCCACGATCTGCTCGTCGTCCAGCGCCGCCGACTCGATGATGACCTTGAGCACGGTGGGGGCGGGCGCGGCCCGCCGGACCGCGGCGATGTCGTCCTCGACGTCCTGCCAGCGGCCGGACCGGGCGGCACCGAGGTCGATGACCATGTCGATCTCGTCGGCGCCGCGCTGCACCGACTCGGCTGCCTCGGTCGCCTTGACCGTCGAGGTGTGCTTGCCGGACGGGAACCCGCAGACGGTGGCGACGACGAGGTCGCCGGTGTCCGCCAGCGGCAGCATCGAGGGGGACACGCAGACGGCGAGGACGCCGAGCCGCTGGGCCTCCTCGACGAGGGCGGCGACGTCCTCGGCGGTGGCCTCGGGCTTGAGCAGGGTGTGGTCGACCATGCGGGCGACCTCGGCGCGGGTGGTCATGCCGCCAGTCTGTCACCCGCTGGCAGGATGGCCGTCCGTGACCGACCCGGACGCCGTCCAGCCCGGGCTCTTCGACGAGCCCGCCCACCGCCTGCCGCACCCCAGCACCCGGGTCGTGCTGCTGTGCGGGCCGAGCGGGTCGGGCAAGACGTCGCTGACCCGTCGTCTCGGGCTGCCCGTGCTCGCCCTGGACGACTTCTACCGGGACGTCGACGACGACCGGCCGCAGGCCCCGCTGCCGCGCCGGTTCGGCATCGTGGACTGGGACGACCCGCGCAGCTGGGACGCGGACGCGGCGATGGACTGTCTGCTCGACCTGTGCGCGGGGCGGCGGGCGCAGGTGCCGGTGTACGACATCTCGCTGTCACGGCGCACCGGGGTCACCCACCTGGAGGTGGACGGCAGCCCGCTGCTGCTCGCCGAGGGAATCTTCGCCGCCCAGCTCGTCGACCGGTGCCGCCAGGCCGGCATCCTCGCCGACGCCGTGTGCCTCGACCAGCGGCCGGCGCTGACGTTCTGGCGGCGGCTGGCCCGCGACCTCGCCGAGTCCCGCAAGCCGCCGTGGACGCTGCTGCGCCGCGGGCTGGCGCTCATGCGCGAGGAGCCGCGGCTCGTCGCGCACTGGGCGTCACTGGGCTGCCGGCGGCTGTCCCCTCGGGCGGCCGAGGCGCACATCCACGCGCTGCGGGCTCAGGTGAGCGCGGCGTAGCCAGGCTTGACGACGTCCTCGATCAGCGCGAGCCGCTCGTCGAACGGCAGGAACGCGCTCTTCATCGCGTTGATCGTCACCCAGCGCAGGTCCTCGAGGTCCCAGCCTGCGTCGTCGACGAGCAGCTGCATCTCCCGGGTCATCGACGTGCCGGACATCAACCGGTTGTCGGTGTTGACCGTGACCCGGAACCGCAGGTCCTTGAGCAGCGTAATGGGGTGCTGCGCGACGCTGGCGGCCGCGCCGGTCTGCACGTTCGACGTCGGGCACATCTCCAGCGGGATCCGCTTGTCCCGGACCCAGGCCGCCAGACGGCCGAGCCGGACGCCGGACCGGCCGGCCGGGACGTCGTCCGGAGCCGGCGGGACGTCGTCCGGTGCCTGGACGTCGTCCGCGGGCTGGATGTCGTCGACGATCCGGACGCCGTGACCGAGCCGGTCGGCCCCGCACACCTGGACGGCCTCCCAGATGCTCGGCAGCCCGAACGCCTCGCCGGCGTGGATCGTGAACGGGAAGTTCTGCTCGTGCAGGTACCGGAAGGCGTCGAGGTGCCGGGACGGCGGGAAGCCGGCCTCGGCGCCGGCGATGTCGAACCCGACGACGCCGACGTCGCGGTGGGCGACGGCGAGCTCGGCGATCTCCCGGCCGCGGTCGGCGTGCCGCATCGCGGTGAGCAGGGTGCCGACCCGGACCGGGTGACCGGCGGCGGCGGTGGCCTCCCGCTCACCGGAGCGCAGACCCTCCTGGACCGCGGCGACGACCTGCTCGAGGGTCATCCCGCGCTCGAGGTGCTGCTCGGGGGCGTACCGGACCTCGGCGTAGACGACCCCGTCGGTGGCCAGGTCGACCACCGCCTCGTGGGCCACCCGGCGCAGCGCGTCGGGCGTCTGCATCACCGCGACGGTGTGCGCGAACGTCTCGAGGTAGCGCTCCAGGGAGCCGGAGTCCGCGGCGTCGCGGAACCACCGGCCGAGGGCGTCGGGCTCGCTCGCCGGCAGGGCGTGGCCGACGTCGGCCGCGAGCTCGACGACCGTGGCGGGGCGCAGCCCGCCGTCGAGGTGGTCGTGCAGCAGGACCTTGGGGGCGCGGGCGAGGACGTCGGCCGTCGTCACTCCCCGTCGTCCTCGTCGTCGAGGTCCTCGACGCGGACCTCCTGGTGCTGCTCGAGCACGTCTGCCTCGTTGGCGTCGTCCGGCACCTCGACGTCGTCGTCGGCGGCCACCGGACGCTCGGGGTCGACGGTGTCCGGCTCGACCTCCTCCTGCTGCTCGGCCACGTCGGCGGGGTTGGCGAAGTCCTCGCTCACTGCTCCTCCTGGGTGTCGGGTCCGGTGTCAGGTCCGGTGTCGTCGTCGCGGTGCGCGGTCTGCGGGGAGAACGCCGGCAGGCAGACCGCGACGTAGCGGGCGCCGTCCGGGCCGACGGAGTACCGGACCCGCTCGCCGGCCCGGGTCAGCACGGCCTGACCGGCGGGCACAACCGTCGTGCCGCCGTCGTGCTCGACCCTCACCTCGCCGTCCAGGACGACGGTGACCTCGTCGAAGTCGGGCCGCTGGGCGGGCTCGTCCCAGCCCGGCGGGGCGGCCATGACGGCGACGGACACCGCGTCGGTGCCGGTGGCGACACGGCCGACGAACTCGTCGATGACCTTGCCGCCCGGCACCGGGATCCGGTGCGGTTGGGTGATCAGCTCGGGCACGCGCCCCACTGTAGGCGGCGGGGGCGGGCCCGTTCTGCCGGGCCCGCCCCCGCCGACAGTCACTTGACGAACGCGTACAGCACGCTGTGCGCGACCTCGCCACCGCCCACGCCGACGCGCAGCACGCCCTGGGCGTGACCGCCGTCGGCCTGCGCTGGGTCGAAGGCGACGGTGACGGTCGCGGTGCTGCCGCTGAGGCTCGGCGTGCCGACGAGGGAGAAGCCCTCGCCCTCCACCGTGATCTCCGGCGGCGCACCGTCCCAGCCGGTGACCGTCACCGTGCGAGTGAGCGGCTTGCTGCTGCGCTGTGGCACGGCGCCGAACGACGTGCTGACCGGGCTGAGCGTCACCGGGGCGTCGACCGCGTTCGCCAGGTTCGCCAGGCCGGCGCCGACGAGGTTGGCGTCGGTGACCGTCCTCGTGCCGGTGGCGGAGTCGAGCAGCACCCCCTCGACCGCGGTGTTGACCACGGCGGAGCGCACCTGCTCGGCGGTGAACGACCGCCCGCGGTCCGTCCACGCGTCGATCACCACGGCGGCCATGCCGGCCAGGTGCGGTGTGGCCATCGACGTGCCCTGGTAGAAGGCCCACTCGTTGCCGAGGACCGAGGAGAGCACGTTGACCCCGGGGGCGACGACGTCCGGCTTGACCCGGTAGTCGACGTCGGTCGGCCCGCGGCTGGAGAAGCCGGCCATGATGTTGTCGTTGCCGGTCTGGACGTACTCCAGGTCGGTGCCGAGGGTCACGCTGGCGTCGGGCTGCGACAGGGCCGCCTCGTCGGCGAGGCCGGCCATCACCGCCGGCAGCTCGTCGTCGAACCCGGCGCTGCGGCCCATCGCGGTCGGGTCGCCCGCGACGCTGTTGACGACCACCACGGCGTCGGCGCCGGCGGCCTTGGCGTTGGCGACCTTCTGCGAGAACGTGCACGCGCCCCGCTTGACCACGGCGATGTCGGCGACCGTCGGGGACAGGCCGGTGAAATCGGACTCCGAGCAGCCAAGGCCCAGCGCACCGCCGGCGAGCACCGGGACGAGCGTCCCCGAGATCGCCTCCTCAGGCACCGGGAAGTCGCCGACCGCGGTGTTGACCGTGCCACCCGCCGCAACGTCGACCTCGGTCAGCGGCAGCGACACGAAGTGCCCCACGGACGACGCCCCGGCGGTCAGCGCCCGCTCGGCCGAGCCGGGGGACCCGACGGTGTACTCGCCGGGGCCGTCGTTGCCGGCCGCGACCGCCACCACGATGCCGGCCCGGTCGAGGTTGTCGACCGCGACGGTCAGCAGGTCCTGGACGCCGGAGGCGCCGCCGCCCAGGGACATGTTGATGACGTCCATGCCGTCCTCGGCCGCCGCGTCGAGCGCGTCGAGGATGTCCTCGCTGCGGGCGCTGGCGACGTCCGCCGGGAACACGTTGTAGTTGCCCAGCAGCACCCCGGGTGCCACACCGGACGGCGCGTAGTCCACCTCGGCTCCGGCCACCGAGGCCGGGGTGTGGGCGTCGCAGCCGATCGTGCCGGCGACGTGGGTGCCGTGGCTGTCCTGGGTGGGGACCGGGGAGTACCGCTGCTGCTTGGCGCGCATGTGGAAGACCTTGGCCTCGACGATGCGCGACCCCTCTGCGGTCGCCGGGTCGTCGTCGCCGTCGAAGCACTCGTGCGTCGGGTCGATGCCGGAGTCGACGACCCCGACCTTGACCCCCTCACCGGCGAGCCCGTCGGCGACCCCGGCCGCGGCCCAGGCCTCGGGGGCGTCGATGAGGCCGAGGTCGGGGTCCTCGTGGGCCAGCGGCACGTAGGTGGCCTGGTAGTCGACGGAGGCGACGCCGGGCGCGGAGCGCAGCGTCTCCAGCGACGTCCCGTTCAGCTGGACCGACAGCGCGTGGACGGCGACGTCGAACTCCCCGGTGACCGTTGCCTTCGGGGCGTTCTGGCGCAGCCACTTCTTGAGCGCGTTGCGTTCAGCGGCCAGCCGCGCGCGCTCCGAGCGCACCGCGTCGCTGCTGAAGTCGATCTTCTTGCCAGGGGCGGGGCGCGTCCGCTGGGAGGTGGTCAGCGGCGCAGAGGCCAGCTGGATGACGGCGCTGCCGGAGTCGACGCCGGCGCGCCCTGGGGCGTCGGTCGTCGCGTCGGCGCCCCGGCCGCCGCCGGGTGCAGCGGTGGCGCCGGTCAGGGCGCCACCGGTGACGGCGAGAGCGAGCGCCGACGACGCCGCGATGACGGTGAGCCGGCGCGCAGGACGATGGGCCACTGTGGTCCTCCTCGTGGGTGGGAGGCACCGTTCGTCGCTGTCCACGACCCCCGACGACGGTGCCCTACGGCGTGGCTCACGGTAAGGCCCGGGCCGCCTGCTGGGAAGGTCTGTGCGGCGACGACGTCGCTCAGGCGATGCGGTCGATGACCAGCGGCTGCTCGAGCGGCCGGTCCCCCTCGGGCAGCACGTCGTAGGCGCCCTCGAGGGCGGCGACGGCCCGCTCGAACCGCTCGGGGGTGTCGGTGTGCAGGGTCAGCAACGGCTCACCCCCGCGGACGACGGCACCCGGCTTGGCGTGCAGCTCGACCCCGGCGCCGGCCTGCACGGCCTCGCCCTGGCGGGCCCGGCCGGCGCCGAGCCGCCACGCGGCGACACCGACGGCGAGCGCGTCGAGCCGGCCCAGGACGCCGTCGGCGGGGGCGAGCACGTGGTGGGTCTCCCGGGCCCGGGGCAGCTCGGCGTCCGGGTCGCCGCCCTGGGCGCGGATCATCGCCCGCCAGGTGTCCATCGCCCGGCCGTCGCGGAGCGCCTCGGCGGGGTCGACGTCGTCCCGGCCGGCCGCGGCGAGCATCTCCGCGGCGAGCGCGACGGTGAGCTCGACGACGTCCGGCGGCCCGCCGCCGGCGAGCACCTCGACGGCCTCGCGGACCTCGAGGGCGTTGCCGGCGGTCAGGCCGAGCGGGGTGGCCATGTCGGTGAGCAGCGCGACCGTGCGCACCCCGGCGTCGGTGCCCAGGTCGACCATGGTGCGGGCCAGCTCACGGGCGTCCTCGACGTCCTTCATGAACGCGCCCGACCCCACCTTGACGTCGAGCACGAGCGCCCCGGTGCCCTCAGCGATCTTCTTGCTCATGATGGAGCTCGCGATGAGCGGGATCGCCTCGACGGTGCCGGTGACGTCACGCAGCGCGTAGAGCTTCTTGTCGGCGGGGGCCAGTGCGGCGCCGGCGGCGCAGACCACGGCGCCGACGTCCTCGAGCTGGGCGAGGATCTCCTCGGTGCTCAGCTCGGCCCGCCAGCCGGGCACGGACTCCAGCTTGTCCAGGGTGCCGCCGGTGTGCCCGAGGCCGCGGCCGGACAGCTGCGGCACGGCCACCCCGAACGAGGCGACGAGCGGCGCCAGCGGCAGGGTGATCTTGTCGCCGACGCCGCCGGTGGAGTGCTTGTCCGCCGTCGGGCGGGACAGTCCGGAGAAGTCCATCCGCTCCCCCGAGGCGATCATCGCCGCCGTCCAGCGGGAGATCTCCCGCCGCGACATCCCGTTGAGCAGGATCGCCATCGCCAGGGCGGCCATCTGCTCGTCGGCGACGACACCGCGGGTGTACGCGTCGACGACCCAGTCGATCTCGGCGTCCGAGAGCTCGCGGCGGTCCCGCTTGGCCCGGATCACGTCGACCGCGTCGAACGGCTCGCTCACGAGTGCTCCTCCAGGTCGTGGGCACCGAAGGCGTCGGGCAGCACCTCGGTCATCGGGCGGATCCCCCGGACGGTCTCCACGAGCAGGTCCGGGCCACCGGCCTCCCACAGCAGCTGCCGGCACCGGCCGCAGGGCATCAGCACCTGGCCGTCCTGGCCGCAGCAGGTGAAGGCGACGAGCCGCCCGCCGCCGGTGGCGTGCAGCTGGGAGACCAGCCCGCACTCGGCGCACAGGGTGACGCCGTAGGCCGCGTTCTCGACGTTGCAGCCGGCGACGACCCGGCCGTCGTCGACCAGCGCCGCCGCCCCGACCGGGAAGCCGGAGTACGGCGCGTAGGCGCGCTCCATGAGCTCTCGCGCGGTGCGGCGCAGGGCCGGCCAGTCGACGTCCTCGGGCTGCATCGTCAGCTCTTCACGTAGGGCTGGCCGTCGGCGGCGGGGGCGCGCACCCGGCCGACGAGGCCGGCGACGGCGAACAGGGTGGCCAGGTAGGGAGCCATCAGCATGAACTCGCTCGGGATCGGGGTGCCGATGATGCCGAGCACGCCCTGGAGGTTGCTCGCGAACCCGAACAGCAGGGCCGCGGCCAGGGCACCGGTCGGGCTCCACCGGCCGAAGATCATCGCCGCGAGGGCGATGTACCCCTGGCCGGCGGTCATCTCCCGGCCGAACGCACCCACCGACCCGAGGGTGAAGAACGCGCCGCCCAGACCGGCGACGATCCCACCGAGCAGCACGTTCTGCACCCGGATCCGGTTGACCTTGATGCCCACCGTGTCGGCGGCGGTCGGGTGCTCGCCGACCGCCCGCACCCGCAGCCCCCAGCGGGTCCTGAACAGCGCCACGTGGACGGCGATCACCGCGACGTACATGAGGTAGACGATGATCGACTGCTCGAACAGCACCGGGCCGAGCACCGGGATGTCCGACAGCAGCGGGATCGCGATCGGCCGGAAGGTGCCGGGCTGGTTGAACGTGTCGGCCTGCGGGGACAGCAGCCGGCTGTAGAAGAAGCCGGTGAGGCCGATGACGAGCACGTTGAGGACGACGCCCACGATGATCTGGTCGACGACGTAGCGGATCGCGAACACCGCGAGGACGACGGACACGAGCAGGCCCGCGACCGGGGCCATGGCGAGACCGAGCCACAGGTTGCCGGTGACGCTGGCGACGACGGCGGACAGGAACGCACCGGCGAGCAGCTGACCCTCGATGGCGATGTTGATGACACCGGCCCGCTCGCACAGGACGCCGCCCAGGGCACCGAAGACCAGCGGCGTCGACAGCAGCAGCGAGCCGGCGAGCAGCCCGGTGAACGAGATCTGGTTGCCCTCGACCGCCCACACGAGGAAGGCGAGCAGGAACAGCGCGGCGAACCCGATCGGCACCCACAACGGCACCTGGCGCCGCCGCAGCACGTAGCCGGTCGCCACGCCGGCCAGGGCCAGCATGACGAGCGACATGACGATCGCGGTGAGCTGGGTCGGCAGGGACGCCGGCGGGATCTGGAAGAAGTCCCCGCCGGTGGAGATGCCGAAGGTGCTGCGCGCGCCGGAC
Source organism: Kineosporiaceae bacterium SCSIO 59966 (assembly GCA_020881835.1). Lineage (NCBI taxonomy): Bacteria > Bacillati > Actinomycetota > Actinomycetes > Kineosporiales > Kineosporiaceae > Kineosporiaceae bacterium SCSIO 59966. The sequence goes on along the minus strand of CP052876.1, from coordinate 606,855 downwards.
TCGGAGCCCAGGCCGAACACGAGCAGGGCGAGCGCACCGAACACCCACAGCGTGACCGGGATCTTCCAGGTCGGCGGCTTGGTGTCCTCGACGGCGGGGGCGGGAGCCGGGGACGTCGGTGTCGTCGTCGTGGTGCTCATGCGCTCCACCCCTTCGAGATCTGCATGGAGCCCAGCCCGCCGCGGGTGCGCAGGCGGAAGATCGCGCGCACCAGCGGCGGCGCGGCGATGAACAGCACGATGAGGGACTGGACGACGAGGACGATGTCGATCGGGGTCCCGGTCCGGGCCTGCATCGTCACCCCGCCGGCACGCAGCGCGCCGAACAGGATGCCGGCGGCGACGATGCCGAACGGGTTGCCCCGGCCGAGCAGCGCGACCGTGATGGCGTCGAAGCCGATGCCGGCGGAGATCCCGCCGGTGAGCGACTTCTCCGTGCCGAGCACCTGGAAGGCGCCGGCGAGCCCGGCGAGGGATCCGGCGATGGCCATGGCGGCGAACGTCATCGTGCCGGTGCGGATGCCCGCCGTCCGGGCGGCGGACGGGCTGGCGCCGACCGCCCGCAACTTGAACCCGAGCGTGCTGCGCCCGAGCAGCCACCACACGGCGAGCGCGGCGAGCACGGCGAGCACGAAGCCGAGGTGCAGGCGCGACCAGCTGCCCAGCAGCAGCGGCAGCTCCGCGGTCTCCTCGACCGGCGGGCTGATCGGGTCGTTGCGTCCGGGCCGCTGGAACGCGGCGGTGCTCAGCAGCCAGGCCAGCAGGAACCGGGCGATGTTGTTGAGCATGATGGTCGTGATGACCTCGTGCGCCCCGGTCCTGGCCTTGAGGATGCCCGAGATCCCGCCCCACAACCCGCCGAGCAGGAGCGCGGCCAGCAGTGCGGCGACGAGGTGCAGGACCACCGGCAGGTCGACGGCGTAGCCGACGTAGGCGGCGCCGACCGCGCCCAGGATGATCTGGCCCTCGGCGCCGATGTTGAACAGGCCGGCGCGGAACGCCAGGCCGACGGCCAGACCGGCGGCGATGAGCGGGGCCGAGACGACGAGCGACTCGGTCAGCGGCCGGATCGCCCCGGTGACCGACCCGGCGCCCGGGTCGAACACCGCACCGCGGAACATCGCGGCGTAGGCCGAGCTCACCGACTGCCAGACGGCGCTGAGCATGTCCGTCGGGCGGGAGAAGAAGTACCCGGCGGACTCCTGGACGTCCGGGTCCGCGATCGCGATCAGCACACCACTGACGACGAGCGCGAGCACGATCGACAGCAGGGTCAGGACGGCGCCGTCGAGGACGCCGCGGCGGCGGTCCGCCTGCTCGACGGTCGGTGCCGGCTCAGCCGGGCCCGGCTCCTGCTCCTGGTCCTGCGGGGCGGCGTGGCTCACAGCACACCTCCGGTGGTGGGGCGGGCGGCGGGCGCCGCGCCGGCCTGCTGACGGGCCTCCTCGAGCGGGACGCCGGCCATCATCAGGCCGAGGACGTCGCGGGAGGTGTCCGGTCCGACGATGCCGACGAACCGTCCCCGGTACATCACCGCGATCCGGTCGGCGAGGGCGAGCACCTCGTCGAGCTCGGTGGACACGATGAGCACCGGGGTGCCGCGGTCCCGTTCGGCGACGATCCGGTTGTGCAGGAACTCGATCGAGCCGACGTCGACGCCGCGGGTGGGCTGGGAGGCGACGAAGAGCTTCAGCGGGCGGGACATCTCCCGGGCCACGACGAGCTTCTGCTGGTTGCCGCCGGACAGCGCGGAGGCCGGGTCGTCGACGCTCTGGGTGCGGACGTCGAACTCCTGGACGAGCTCGGTGGCGCGGGCCCGCACCGTGCTGGGGGAGTACACCAGGCCGGAGGCGAACGGCGGGCGGTCGTGGGTGTTGAGCACGAGGTTCTCGGCGACCGAGAAGCTGGGGATCAGCCCGTCGTGCGAGCGGTCCTCGGGGACGAAACCCACCCCCAGGTCGATGATCTCCTTGATCGGGCGGCCCACGAGCTCCTCGCCGTGCAGCCGGATCGAGCCGGAGACGTCGTCCTGCAGACCGAGGACGGCCTCGGCCAGCTCGGTCTGGCCGTTGCCCTGGACGCCCGCCACGGCGAGGATCTCGCCGTCCCGGACGTCGAACGAGACGTGGTCGACGACCTTGTTGCCGAGGTCGTTGCGGACGACGAGGTCGTCGACGGCGAGCGCGACGTCCCCGGGCCGGTGCTCCTCCTTGTGCACGGTGAGCTCGACGGTCCGTCCCACCATCATCGAGGCGAGCTCGGTCTCGGACGTCTCCGGACTCGTCGTGCCGACGACCTTGCCGCGGCGGATGACCGTGATCCGGTCGGCGACGGCGCGCACCTCGCGCAGCTTGTGGGTGATGAAGACGATCGACGTCCCGGACGCCTTGAGGTCGCGCATGATCCCCATGAGCTCGTCGGTCTCCTGGGGGGTGAGCACCGCGGTCGGCTCGTCGAGGATGACCACCTTGGCGTCCCGGGCCAGGGCCTTGATGATCTCGACCCGCTGCTGGACGCCGACCGGGAGGTCCTCGACCACGGCGTCCGGGTCGACGTCCAGGCCGAACCGCTCGGAGAGCCGGCGGACCTCCTCCCGGGCCGCGGCGTGGTCGAGCAGCCCGCCGCTGCGGGTGTGCTCGAAGCCGAGCATGACGTTCTCGGCGACGGTGAAGACGGGGATGAGCATGAAGTGCTGGTGCACCATGCCGATGCCGGCGGCGACGGCGTCGCCGGGCCCCTCGAAGTGGACGACCTCGCCGTCCACGAGGATCTCGCCCTCGTCAGGGTGCAGCAGCCCGTAGAGCACGTTCATCAGCGTGCTCTTGCCGGCGCCGTTCTCCCCGAGCAGGCAGTGGATCTCGCCGGGCTCGACGACCAGGTCGATCGAGTCGTTGGCGGTGAGCGCCCCGAAGCGCTTGGTGATACCCCGCAGCTCCAGCTTCACCGGGGTGACCTCCTGATCGTCGGGCACTCCGTCGTGCCCCCTGGGGACAGGCCGTCCGGGGAGAGCGTGGCCGCTCTCCCCGGACGGGTGGTGCGAGGGGACTGCGGACTACGGGGAGCTCGGCGACTCGACGGTGATCTCGCCGTCGATGATCTGCTGGCGCAGGTCCTCGAGCTCGGTCTTGAGCTCGTCGGGCACGTCGTCCTCGAAGTCGTGGAACGGGGCGATGGAGACGCCCTCGTTCTCCAGGGTGCCGACGTACGGCTCGCCGGTGAACTCGTCGTCGACCGCCTGACGGGTCGCCTCGAGCACGGCGTTGTCGATCTCCTTGACGACGGAGGTCAGGAACAGCGGCGCGTACTGCGACGCCGACTCGTAACCGTCCGTGTCCACCCAGATGATCTTGACGCCGTCGGCCTCCTGAGCGGCGGCGGCGGCACCCAGGCCCACCGGGCCGGCGACCGGCATGATGATGTCGGCGCCCTGCTGGATGAAGTTGTTCGTCAGGTTCTGGCCGTTCGCCTGGTTCTGGAAGTCACCGGTGAACGAGCCGTCCTGCGCCTCCTTGTCCCAGCCGAGCAGCTCGACGTCGGTGCCCTTGACCTCGTTGTAGTGGGCGACGCCGTCGGCGAACCCGTCCATGAAGATGGACACGGTCGGGATGTTGATGCCGCCGAAGGTGGCCACCGTGCCGGTCTCGGTCATCCCGGCGGCCAGGTAGCCGGCGAGGAACGACGCCTGGGCGGTGTCGAAGATGAGCGGCTTGACGTTCTCGATCGGCTCCTCGTACTGGAAGTCGACGATCGCGAACCGCTCGTCCGGGTTGGCCTGGGCCGCCTCGGCCGTCGCGTCACCGAGGAGGAAGCCGACGGTGATGATGATCCCGCAGTCGTCGGAGACCATCTGCTGCACGTTCGGGGTGAAGTCGGTCTCGGTGTTGGACTCGACGTACTTGACGTCGATGCCGAGCTCCTCCTCCGCGGCCTGCAGGCCCGCCCACGCGCTGGCGTTGAACGACCGGTCGTCCACACCACCGGAGTCGGTGACCATGCAGCCCTGGAAGTCCGACGCCGCAGCGGTGGTCTCGGTGCCTCCGGTGGTCCCGCCGGCTTCGCCGTTGTCCTCTTCGGGGGCCTCGCCGCACGCCGCGAGGGCGAGGGCCAGGGCCCCGGCGAGCGCCGTGGCCCGCACGATCTTCTTCACGTTGCCTCCTGTGGTACCGACCGGGAGGTGTCCCGGCATCAGCGCTCGGGACTATAGGTCCTCCGGCGGTCCGGCGACCGGGACCTCGGTCCCGAAGAGCAGGAACGTTATCGATCTGCGACCGGCAGGGCGCCCCCCACGGGGCCGGTGACGGCGTCCGGGACCCCTTCGGTCCCGCTCAGCGAGGCCGCCGACCGGGCGGCGACCGCGGCCAGCAGCCGGGCCCCGACGCCGACCGCACGCTCGTCGGCGACGAAGTCCCCCCGGTGCAGGTCGTAGGTGGGCCCGCCAGGGGTGCGGGTGCCGAGCCGGGCCAGGGCGCCGGGCACCCGTTCGACGAACCAGGCGAAGTCCTCGCCGCCGAGCGACTGCTCGGTGGGCACCAGGGACTCCTCGCCGAGCTCCTCGCGCACGGCGGCCTCCAGCAGCGCGACGCTGGCCGCCTCGTTGACCACCGGCGGCACGCCCCGGGTGTGCTCGACCTCGGCACGCACCCCGTAGGGCTCGGTGACGTCGCGGACCACCTGGGGCAGCAGCTCGCCGGCCTCGTACCAGGCCTCCTGGCGCAGGCAGCGCAGCGTGCCCTCCAGGACGCCGTGCCGCGGGATGGCGTTGGCGGCGCCGCCGGCGGTGATCCGCCCCCAGACCAGGGCGACCCCGGAGCGCGGGTCGAGACGGCGCGACAGCACGGCCGGGACCTCGGTGGCGACCTTCGCCAGCGCGAAGACGAGGTCGCCGGTCAGGTGCGGGCGGGAGGTGTGCCCGCCGTCCCCGCGCAGCCGGACCAGGACGTGGTCGGACGCCGAGGTGATCGGCCCGACGAGCACCCCGACCCGGCCGACGTCCGTGGCCGGGTCGCAGTGCACCGCGTACACCCGCTGGACGCCGTCCAGGCCGCCGGCCGCGATGACGTCCAGGGCGCCGCCGGGCGTGGACTCCTCCGCCGGCTGGAAGATCAGCCGGACCCGTCCGGGCAGCCGGCCAGCCCGGTGCAGGTCGGCGAGCAGCAGCCCGGCGCCGAGGACGGCGGTGGTGTGCACGTCGTGCCCGCAGGCGTGCGCGACGCCGTCGACCGTCGAGGCGAACGGCAGGTCGGTCTCCTCCTGCACGGGCAGGGCGTCGATGTCCGCGCGCAGTGCGACGGCGGGTGCAGCGGGGTCCCCGATGTCGCAGACCAGGCCGGTGCCGGGCAGCAGCAGCGGCTCGAGGCCGGCGGCGCGCAACCGGTCCGCGATCACCGCGGTGGTGCGGGTCTCCGAGCGCCCGACCTCGGGGTGGGCGTGCACGTCGCGGCGGAACGCCACCAGCGCGTCGAGGTGCGGGGCGAGCAGGTCGGTGAGGGTGTCGTCGGTCTCCACGATGCCGGCCACGGTATCGCTGCCGGCTCGCGGCCGGTGGGTGGCCGGTGGGCGGCCGGTGGGCTGGACGTGGGCTAGAAGGCGTCCGGCGGCACGTAGGTGCCCCAGACCTCCCGCAGCGCGTGGCTCACCTCGCCGACGGTGGCCCGGGCCGCGAGCGCGTCCCGCATCGGGTACAGCACGTTGTCGGTGCCGCGGGCGGCCTCCTGCAGGCGGGCCAGGGCCTCCCGGACGGCGTCGCCGTCCCGCTCCTCGCGCAGCCGGGCCAGCCGCTCCCGCTGCTCGGCCTCGATCGCCGGGTCGACCCGCAGCGGCTCGTAGGGCTCCTCCTCCTCGACGGTGAACCGGTTGACCCCGACGACGACCCGCTCGCCGGAGTCGATCTGCTGGCTGATCCGGTAGGCGGAGCGCTCGATCTCGGTCTTCTGGAAGCCCTGCTCGATCGCGGCGACGGCACCGCCGCGCTCCTCGACGGCGTCCATGAGGGCGACGATCGCGTCCTCGAGGTCGTCGGTCATCCGCTCGACGACGTACGACCCGGCGAACGGGTCGACGGTCTTGGTGACGTCGGTCTCGTAGGCGATCACCTGCTGGGTGCGCAGGGCGAGGCGGGCCGCCTTCTCGGTCGGCAGGGCGATCGCCTCGTCGTAGGAGTTCGTGTGCAGGCTCTGGGTTCCGCCGAGGACGGCGCCGAGCCCCTGCAGGGCCACCCGGACGAGGTTGACCTCCGGCTGCTGGGCGGTGAGCTGGACGCCGGCGGTCTGGGTGTGGAAGCGCAGCATCTGCGACTTCGGGTCGTCGGTGCCGAACTCCTCCTTCATCACCCGGGCCCAGATCCGCCGGGCGGCGCGGAACTTCGCCACCTCCTCGAGCAGCGACGTCCGGGCGACGAAGAAGAAGGACAGCCGCGGCGCGAACTGCTCGATCCGCAGGCCGGCGGCGAGCGCGGCGCGGACGTACTCGCGGGCGTTGGTCAGGGTGAAGGCGATCTCCTGCGCGGGCGTCGCCCCGGCCTCGGCCATGTGGTAGCCGGAGATGGAGATGGTGTTCCAGCGCGGCATCTCGGTGGCGCAGTAGGCGAAGGAGTCGCTGACCAGGCGCAGCGACTCCTTCGGCGGGAAGATGTAGGTGCCGCGGGCGATGTACTCCTTGAGCACGTCGTTCTGGATGGTGCCGGTGAGCCGGGCGGGGTCCACCCCCTGCTCGGCGGCGACGAGCTGGTAGAGCAGCAGCAGCACGCTCGCCGGGGCGTTGATGGTCATCGACGTCGAGACCTCGTCGAGCGGGATGCCGTCGAACAGCAGCCGCATGTCGTCCAGGGAGTCGATGGCCACACCGACCTTGCCGACCTCGCCGTGCGCGATCGGGTCGTCGGAGTCGTAGCCCATCTGGGTCGGCAGGTCGAAGGCGACGCTCAGCCCGCCGGTGCCCGCGCGCACCAGCTGGTGGTAGCGCTCGTTGGACTCCCGGGCGGTGCCGAACCCGGCGTACTGGCGCATCGTCCACGGCCGGCCGGTGTACATCGTGGGGTACACGCCGCGGGTGTAGGGGTAGGAGCCCGGCTCGCCGAGCTTGACCTGCGGGTCCCAGCCGTCGAGGTCCTGCGGCCGGTACACCGGCTGGAACGGCAGCCCCGACTCGGTGCTGGTGCGGGGGTCGGCCGCGGGAGCACGCCCCGGGGTGGGGTCGCCGGCGTTCGGCTCGGGGACCGTCTCGGCCGTCTGCGTCACGTCTGCCATAGCGTCGCAGGCTAGTCCGCGCCGTCCTGCTCCCCCACGCCCAGCCGGGTTCGCACACCCAGTGGCGGTGATCCGGCCTCCAGCAGCCCGGTTTTACGACCAGCAGGTGTGCGAACCCGGGGGGTGGTCGCGCAGGTCGAAGCCGAGGTCCAGGGTCGGCGCGGAGTGCGTGATCGACCCGACGGCCAGGTAGTCCACCCCGGTGGCCGCGACGTCACGGGCATGCTGCAGCCGCAGCCCGCCGCTGGCCTCGAGGCGGACCCTTCCCGCTGCCCGGGCCACCTGCACCGCGGCGCGCATGTCCTCCACCGTCATGTTGTCCAGCAGCACGAGCGTGGCGCCGGCGGCGACCGCCTGCCGGACCTGCTCGACGGTGTCGCACTCGACCTCGACGGGGACGCCCGGGGCCGCGGCCCGCACCGCGGCCAGCGCCGCCGCGACGCCTCCCGCGGCCGCCACGTGGTTGTCCTTGACCAGCGCCTCGTCGCCGAGGCCCATCCGGTGGTTGGTGCCTCCCCCGCAGCGCACCGCGTACTTCTCCAGCGCGCGCAGCCCGGGAGTGGTCTTGCGGGTGTCCCGGATCGCCGCCCCGGTGCCGGCGACGGCGTCGACCCAGGTCCGGGTGAGGGTGGCCACCCCGCACAGCCGGCCGAGCAGGTTGAGCATGGTGCGCTCCGCGGTGAGCAGCGAGCGCAGCGGCCCGGTGGCGGTGAGCACGGCCTGGCCCGGGGGGACGCGCTCGCCGTCCCGGCCGGTGAGGGTGACCTGCACCGCGCCGCCGCCCACGACGTCCAGCACCGCGGCGGCCACCGGCAGGCCGGCCAGGACGCCGGGGGCGCGTGGGACGACGTCACCGGTGCCGACGGCGTCCTCGGGCACCACGGCGTCGGTGGTCACGTCCGGCCCGAGCGCGAGGTCCTCGGCCAGCGCCGCGGCCACGACGGCCTCGACGGCGGCCGGGTCGAGCCCGGCGTCCGTCAGCGCACTCGACGTCGTCACCGACAGCCGGCTCACCCCACCACCCCCCTCCCCACCCTCTTCGTGATCATGCAATCCCGCCACCCACCAGCCCCCGCCGCCCGCTCGCAAAGTGCTGGGTTGTTGGCGCAACACGCCGACGCTGCGGCGGCAGATCCAGCATTCTGTGCGTCTCGGTGGCGACGACGACCCGGCCGTCGGCGAGCCGCAGCAGGAGCCGGCGCGCCAGGTCCGGGCGGGTCTGAGGGGCGTCCGAGCGGCGGTGGCAGCCCCGGCTCTCCGCCCGGGCCAGCGCCGCGGTCGCCACGACGGTCGAGACCAGGTGCAGCTCGGCGGCCTCCACATCGGCGAGGGTGCGCACCGGACCGGCAGCCGGCCGCTCCGCGACGCGGCTGAGGTGCGTCAGCAGCCCCTCGAGGCCGTCCCGGCTGCGCAGCACGCCGGCCCCACGGGAGGTCTCGTGCGCGGTGGCGGACCTGGTCCGCGGGTCGACTCCGGCGGCGGGGGGCGACGGGACTGCCAGGTCCCCCGCGTCGTCCGGGCCGGCCGGGTCACCCGTGCAGGCCAGGTCCCGAGCGAGCAGCCGGCCGGCTCGCGTCCCTGCCACGAAGCCCTCGGTCAGGGAGTTGGAGGCCAGCCGGTTGGCGCCGTGCACACCGGTGGCAGCGACCTCACCGACGGCGAACAGCCCGGGGACGTCGGTCCGGCCGTCGAGGTCGGCGCGCACCCCACCGCAGGCGTAGTGCGCGCCGGGAGCCACCGGGATCGGCTCGCTCACCGGGTCGACGCCGGCGGCCCGGCAGCCGGCCAGCACGGTGGGGAACCGGCTCTCGAGCACCGCCCGGCCCAGGCCGGTGGCGTCCAGCCAGACATGCTCGGCAGCCCCGCCAGCGGCTCTGCCGGCGGCGATCGTGGCATGGATGGCCGCCGCCACCACGTCGCGCGGTGCCAGCTCGGCCTGCGGGTGCACCGCGGGCAGGAACCGGCGTCCCGCGTCGTCCAGCAGCACGGCGCCCTCGCCCCGCAGCGCCTCGGTCACCAGCACCTGCTGGCCGCGTGCCTCCGGCCCCTGCCAGAGCACGGTCGGGTGGAACTGGACGAACTCGACGTCCGCCAGCCGGGCGCCCGCACGCAGCGCGAGACCCAGCCCTCCGCCGGTGGCCGCGGCGGGGTTCGTCGTGACGTGGAAGGCCTGGCCGAGGCCGCCGGTGGCCAGGACGACGGCGCGGGCGTGCACCGACCGGACGGCGAGCAGCCGGCCGGCGTCGTCGAGGTGGCCGACGAGCAGGCCACCGGCGCGGCCGCGGCCGTCGAGCAGGACGTCGAGGGCGACGGTGTGCTCCCAGACGTCGGCCGTGGAGGCGGCCAGCGCCGCCAGCAGGGTCCGGCTGACCTCCGCCCCGGAGCTGTCGCCCCCGGCGTGGACGACGCGGCGGTGCCGGTGACCACCCTCACGGGTCAGCGCGAGCCGCCCGCCCGCGCCGGCGGCACGGTCGAACCGGGCGCCCAGCCGGAGCAGGTCGGTGATCGCGCCGGGCGCGGCCGCGACCAGGGCGCCGACCGCCTCCTGGTCGCACAGTCCCGCCCCGGCGGTCAGGGTGTCCTCGCGGTGCGCCGCGAGCGAGTCCGCCGGGTCGAGCGCCGCCGCCAGGCCGCCCTGGGCCCATCGCGTCGCACCGTCGCCGGCGTGGCCCTTGACGACCACGAGCACCCGCCGGCCGCCTGCTGCCGCAGCGAGCGCGGCGGCCGCTCCGGCGACGCCGGCCCCGACCACGACGACGTCGGCGTCCACGGACTCCAGGGCACGGGGAGGCGGCAGCTGCTCCCGTGCCGGCTCACTCACCGCCGGCCGCCGGCGTGCCGATCGCGATCATCCGCTCCACGGCCTGGCGGGCGCGGGCGGCGACCTGCGGGTCCACGGTCACCTCGTCGACACCCTCACGCAGGCAGCGCAGCAGCTTCTCCGGGGTGATCATCTTCATGTAGCGGCACACCGCCCGCTCGTTGACGGGCTCGAAGACGGTCCCCGGGTTGGCCTTTCGCAGCTGGTGCAGCATGCCCACCTCGGTGGCGACGAGGACCTTCGTGGCGCTGGTCCGGCGGGCGTGCTCGAGCATCCCGCCGGTGGACAGCACGTGGGTCCGCTGGGCGGGCAGGTCGCCGACCGACGTCAGCCACATCGCCGGGGTCGCGCAGCCGCACTCGGGGTGGATGAGCACCTCGGCCTCGGGCTCGGCGGCGACCCGCTCGCGCAGGTGGGTCGCGGAGATGCCGGCGTGCACGTGGCACTCCCCCATCCAGACGTGCATGTTCTGCCGCCCGGTCACCCGCCGCACGTGGGACCCCAGGAACTGGTCGGGCAGGAACAGCACGTCGGACTCGGCCGGCAGCGACCGCACGACGTCCACGGCGTTGGACGACGTGCAGCACACGTCGGACTCGGCCTTCACCTCGGCGGTGGTGTTCACGTACGCCACCACCACGGCCCCCGGGTGCTCGGCCTTCCAGGCGCGCAGCTGGTCGGCGGTGATCGTGTCGGCGAGCGAGCAGCCGGCGGCGGCGTCCGGGATGAGCACCGTGCGGTCGGGCGCGAGGATCTTGGCGGTCTCGGCCATGAAGTGGACGCCGGCGAACACGATCGTCGAGGCGTCGCTCCCGGCGGCGATCCGGGACAGTGCCAGGGAGTCCCCGACGTGGTCGGCGACGTCCTGGATCCGCGGGTCCTGGTAGTTGTGCGCCAGCAGGACGGCGTCCCGCTCCCGCAGCAGGCGACGCACCTGGCGCGCCCAGTCCGGGTCGAGGCCGGCCTGCCCGGCCGTCGTCGTCCCGGCCACGGTCGGTACGGGCACCGTCGTCTCACGCGCCGTCATCTCGGGCTCCTCACGTCAGAGGTTATCGCCCGTCGGGCAAAAACCTGCCGGGACTGTATACCCTGCCCGGCCATGACGTCTACGTCGTCCCGGTGGCCGTGCTACCCGCACGAAGCGCTCGCCGTGGTCCTGAGCGTCCGCGACGGCCGGCTGAGCGTCCTGCTCTGGCAGCGGGCGCGGGAGCCCTTCCAGGGCTGCTGGGCCCTGCCGGGCGGAGCCCTCGGGACTGACGAGCGGCTCGGGACGTCGCTGGCCCGCCAGCTCGCGGACAAGGTCGACGTCCGGGAGATCACGCACCTCGAGCAGCTGGAGACCCGCAGCGACCCCCGGCGCGACCCGCGCGAACGGCGGCTGGCGACGGCCTACCTCGGACTGGTGCCCAGCGACAGCGACCCGGCGGTGCCCCCCGACACCGCGTGGCACCCCTACCAGGGGCTGCCAGCCACGGCGTTCGACCACGGGTCGCTGGTGGACTCCGGCGTGGCCCGGCTGCGGGCCAAGCTCTCCTACACCAACCTCGGGTTCGCCCTGGCCCCACGCACCTTCACGATCTCGGAGCTGCGGGAGATCTACACCGCCGCCCTGGGCTACGACGTGTCAGCCACGAACCTGCAGCGGGTGCTGCTCCGGCGAGGCGCCCTGCGGGCCACGGGACAGGTCGCAGCACCCGGCCGGTCCGGCGGCAGGCCGGCGGCCAGGTACGAGTTCACCAGCCGGACGCTGCAGGTCACCGACCCGTTCGCCGCGCTGCGGCCACGCTGAACCACCCCCCGGTCAGCCGTGACGACAGCCGCCTACAGCAGGTCGGCGCGCCCCGCCTCCCGCAACGCGTCGACGACCTGCTTCACGCGCTGCGCCTGGGACCTCGGGACGATGAGCACCGCGTCGGGGGTGTCGACGACGACGACGTCGTCGAGCCCGACGACGGCGACGGTCCGACCGGACCCAGGGACGACGACGCCGCGGCCACCCAGCGCCACGACGTGGCCCTCGCCGAGCACCGCCGTCCCCTCGTCCGCACCCGGCAGCAGCGCGGCCAGGGAGTCCCAGTCGCCGACGTCGTCCCAGTCGAAGGTGGCCGGCACGAGCGCCACCCCGCCGCGGGCGGCGGTCGGCTCGGCGACCGCGTGGTCGATGGCGATCCGGGTCAGCCCCGGCCACACCTCCTCGAGCACGGCCTCGCGGTGCGGCCCGTCCCAGGCCGCGGCGATCCGGTCCAGGCCGCCGGCCAGCTCGGGGTGCTCGCGCTGCAGGTGCCCGAGCAGCACGTCGGCGCGGGACACGAACATCCCGGCGTTCCACCGGTAGCCCCCCGCCGCCACGTAGGCCGCGGCGGTGGCGGCGTCCGGCTTCTCGACGAACTCCTCGGCCCGGACCGCGGTGGGCGCCCCCTCGACGTCCAGGGCCTCACCGGCCCGGACGTACCCGAAACCGGTCGCCGGACCGGTCGGCTCGATCCCGATGGTGACCACCCACCCCTGCCGGGCGACGGCCACCGCCTGCCGGACGACGTCCCGGAAGGCCTCGACGTCCCCGATCACGTGGTCGGCGGCGAAGGAGCCGACCACGGCGTCCGGGTCGCGGCGGAGCACCACGGCGGCGGCCAGGCCGATCGCCGCCATCGAGTCCCGGGGGGAGGGCTCGAGCAGCAGGTTGGCCTCGGCGAGCGCCGGCAGCTGGGCCCGGACGGCGTCGGCGTGCGGACGTCCGGTGACCAGGACCAGCCGCTCGGGACCGGTGAGCGGCTCGAGCCGGGACCACGTCGACTGCAGCAGGGTGCGCCCGGCCCCGGTGAGGTCGTGCAGGAACTTCGGCGCGGCCGCGCGGGACAGCGGCCACAGCCGGGTCCCGGCTCCCCCGGCGGGCACGACGGCCCAGAACCCCGGGAGCACGGACGACGTCACGCCGGCGATCCTGGCACGCGGGCAGGCCGGGGCGCGGCCGTCCTGAGGATGTCACTGAGGATTTCGTCACTCTCGGCGCCCGGAGCGTGGACGGGGGTGTGTGCCGCACTACAGTGACGCCATCACGGACGTCGCGGTCCGCCGGCAGCGCCCGGGTGGGCGTCCGCGTCCCGTTGCTGTCAGGAAGGAGTCCGGCCGTGCCCAGCGCACCCGGCACGTTGTACCGAGGCCAGACCGAAGGCATGTGGTCGTGGGTGGCGCACCGCGTCACCGGCTTCCTGATCTTCGTCTTCCTGCTCGTGCACGTGCTCGACACGTCCCTGGTCCGGGTCAGCCCCGAGGCGTACAACTCGGTGATCGCGACGTACAAGAACCCTGTCGTCGGCCTCGCCGAGGCCGGCCTCGTCGGCGCGGTGCTGTTCCACGGTCTCAACGGCCTGCGGATCATGCTCGTGGACTTCTGGTCCAAGGGCACCCGCTACCAGCGCCACCTGCTGTACGGCGTCCTGGGGACCTGGGTCGTGGTCATGGTGCCGTTCCTCGTCCGCCACCTCGGCAACGTCTTCGGGGGAGAGTGACCGCGATGTCGACCGCACCTGGTACCCCGGCCGCCACGACGCCGGCGCTCGACGCGCCACGCTCGCCCTACCGCCGGACGAAGTCCACCCGCAGCAACTACGAGCTCTACAGCTGGCTGTTCATGCGGCTGTCCGGCGTCCTGCTCATCGTCCTCGTCCTCACCCACCTGTTCGCCAACCTCATGGTCGGCGACGGGATCAGCGCCCTGGACTTCGGGTTCGTCGCCGGCAAGTGGGCCAGCCCGTTCTGGCAGGTCTGGGACCTGCTCATGCTGTGGCTGGCGATGCTCCACGGCACCAACGGCGTCCGCACCATCATCAACGACTACGCCGAGCGCGACGGCACCAGGATGTGGCTGAAGCTGCTGCTGTACACCGCGTTCGCCGTCGTCGTCGTCCTCGGCACGCTCGTCATCTTCACCTTCGACCCGTGCCCCACCGGGGCGGACCCCGAGCTGCTGCCGTCCTTCTGCGCCGGCTGAGAGAGAGCGGACACCATGCAGACCCACGTCTACGACGTCGTCATCGTCGGTGCCGGCGGCGCCGGCATGCGCGCGGCCCTGGAGTCCGGGCAGCGCGCTCGCACCGCCGTGCTCACCAAGCTGTACCCGACCCGCTCCCACACCGGCGCGGCCCAGGGCGGGATGTGCGCCGCCCTGGCCAACGTCGAGGAGGACAACTGGGAGTGGCACACCTTCGACACCGTCAAGGGCGGCGACTACCTCGTCGACCAGGACGCCGCCGAGGTGATGTGCCGGGAGGCGATCGACGCCGTCCTCGACCTGGAGAAGATGGGCCTGCCGTTCAACCGGACGCCGGAAGGCCGGATCGACCAGCGCCGCTTCGGCGGCCACACCCGCAACCACGGCGAGGCCGCGGTGCGCCGCTCGTGCTACGCCGCCGACCGCACCGGGCACATGATCCTGCAGACCCTCTACCAGCAGTGCGTCAAGCACGAGGTGGAGTTCTTCAACGAGTTCTACGTGCTCGACCTGCTGATGACGCAGGGGCGCACCGCCGGCGTTGTCTCCTACGAGCTCGCCACCGGGGAGATCCACGTCTTCCGCGCCAAGTCCGTCGTGTTCGCCACCGGCGGGTCCGGCAAGGTGTACAAGACCACGTCGAACGCGCACACGCTCACCGGCGACGGGATGGCGATCGCGCTGCGCCGCGGGCTGCCGCTGGAGGACATGGAGTTCTTCCAGTTCCACCCGACCGGCCTGGCCGGCCTGGGCATCCTGCTGTCCGAGGCGGCGCGCGGCGAGGGCGGCATCCTGCGCAACAGCGAGGGCGAGCGGTTCATGGAGCGCTACGCCCCCACCATCAAGGACCTGGCCCCGCGCGACATGGTCGCCCGGGCGATGGCCAACGAGGTGCGCGAGGGCCGCGGCTGCGGTCCCAACAAGGACTACGTCCTGCTGGACCTCACCCACCTCGAGCCCGCGCACATCGACGCCAAGCTGCCGGACATCACCGAGTTCGCCCGGACCTACCTCGGCGTCGAGCCGTACACCGAGCCGGTGCCGGTGTTCCCCACCGCGCACTACGCGATGGGCGGCATGCCGACGAACATCGAGACCGAGGTGCTCGCCGACAACGACACCGTCGTCCCAGGCCTGTTCGCCGCCGGTGAGGTGGCCTGCGTCAGCGTGCACGGGGCCAACCGGCTGGGCACCAACTCCCTGCTCGACATCAACGTGTTCGGCCGCCGGGCCGGCGTCCGGGCCGCCGAGTACGCGGCGAGCGCCCCGCTCGTCGAGCTGCCCGAGCAGCCGGAGGCCGGCGTCGTCGACCTGCTCGAGGAGCTGCGCGGCCGCAGCGACGGCGAGCGCGTCGCCACCCTACGGGCCGAGCTGCAGGAGACGATGGACCGCAACGCGCAGGTGTTCCGCACCGAGGCAACGCTCAAGCAGGCTCTGGACGACATCCAGCGGCTGCAGCAGCGGTACCGCCGGGTGTCCGTGCAGGACAAGGGCCGTCGCTGGAACACCGACCTGCTCGAGGCCGTCGAGCTTGGCTTCCTCCTCGACCTCGCCGAGGTCATCGTGCACGGGGCGCTGGAGCGCAAGGAGTCGCGCGGCGGACACTTCCGCGAGGACTACCCGACCCGCGACGACGTCAACTACATGCGGCACACGATGGCCTTCCGGCAGGCCGAGCCGGACGGCAGCCACTCCATCCGGCTGGAGTACAAGCCCGTGACCGTGACCCGCTACCAGCCGATGGAGCGCAAGTACTGATGGCTCAGCAGAACGAGATCGAACCGGAGCAGGCATCGGTGGAGGGCACCCCCGGCGGCCAGGACGAGCGCTCCTCGCAGGCCGCCGCCGGCGGAGCGGGCGAGGTGCCGACCTTCGACGTCACCTTGCGGATTCGCCGGTACAACCCCGAGACGGACGACGAACCGCACTGGGAGGACTACACCGTCACCGTGCACGGCACGGACCGGTTGCTGGACGCCCTGCACCTGGTCAAGTGGGAGCAGGACGGCTCGCTCACCTTCCGGCGCTCGTGCGCGCACGGCGTCTGCGGGTCGGACGCGATGCGGATCAACGGCAAGAACCGGCTGGCCTGCAAGACGCTGCTCAAGGACCTCAACCCCAGCAAGCCGATCACCGTCGAGCCGATCAAGGGACTGCCGGTCGAGAAGGACCTCGTCGTGGACATGGAGCCGTTCTTCCAGTCCTACCGCGAGGTCATGCCGTTCCTCATCACCGACGGCCACGAGCCGACCCGCGAGCGGCTGCAGAGCCAGGCGGACCGGGCGGCCTTCGACGACACGACGAAGTGCATCCTGTGCGCGGCGTGCACGACGTCCTGCCCGGTGTTCTGGACCGACGGCCAGTACTTCGGGCCCGCGGCGATCGTCAACGCGCACCGATTCATCTTCGACAGCCGCGACACCGGCTCGGACCTGCGGCTCGAGGTGCTCAACGACCGCGAGGGCGTCTGGCGGTGCCGGACGACGTTCAACTGCACCGACGCGTGCCCGCGCGGGATCCAGGTCACCAAGGCCATCGCCGAGGTCAAGCAGGCCCTCCTCACCCGCAAGCTCTAGACCCCTCCCCCGTGATCATGCAGTCCCGCCACCCCGCACGACCCCCCCGTGACCGAGTCTGTCGCGTACAGGCGCGCCTGCCGGAGCTCGTCGTGGCGGATTGGGAGGGTCAGAGTGTGCCGCAGAACTTCATCGACTCGCGGGCGGGACAGCCGTTCTTGCTACCGCCGGATCCTGAGGAGTAGCTGCCGAAGGATCATCTGGCGTCCTCCGTCTGCGATTGCGCTCGCGCGGCTGGACGTGCCGGCGGTATGCCCGGTAGCGGGGCAGCGGCGGGCGGCGTACGAGCCGTCCTCGGCCCGATGAAGGACAAGCCCGAGTTCGCGCAGGGCCACAACGCTCAAGCCGCGGCGACCGACAAGCAGATCATCGTCGGGGTGCTGTCTCGACGAACCCCACCGACCGACACCACTGGAGTGCGTGACTTCCTGCGCCGCGGCCGAAGGCGGAAGGGGGACGGTTGAGCGACGGACGACGGTGGCGGCAGCTGCGTGCAGGTGTGAGCCTCATGGTCGTGGCGCTGGGCCTCACCGTCGCGTTCAACATCGCCGGGCTGCCCTCCGCCGCCCTGTTCGGTGGGCTCGTCGCGGGGCTGGTGTACGCCTTGGGCCTGACGACGCCGATACGAGTGCCGTCCTCGGCCGGGACGGCGGCTCAGGCGGTGCTTGGCGTCACGGTCGGTGCCCTGGTGGACGTCGAGACGCTGCGGGCGGTGGGCGAGAACTGGCCGGTCGTGCTGCTGGTCACGGTCGCCACGTTGGCGCTCAGCGTAGCCACGGGCCTGGTGCTGCAGCTGCAGCGCGGCATCTCACCGGTGACCGGGGTGTTCGCGATGATCGCCGGGGGCGCGTCGGGGATCACGGCGATGGCCCGCGACCTGGGAGCGGACGACCGGATGGTTGCTGTCCTGCAGTACCTGCGGGTGCTGCTGATCGTCGTGCTGATGCCGGTGGTCGCGGCGACGGTGTACGGGGCCTCGGCGGGCGCGGGCACCGCCCTCGCACCGCCGGCCCCGCAAGGTCCCGGGTGGCCGGCCGACCTGCTGTTCACTGCGGCGTGCGCGGTGGTGGGCCTCGTGGTGGCCCGGTTGGCCCGGGTGCCGGTGGCGTCGCTGCTGGGTCCGATGCTCGCCGCTGCGGTCGCCGTCCTCGCCGGCATCTCCGACGGCGCGACAGTGCCCGACGCCTTGGCGAACGCGGCCTTCCTTGTGATCGGCCTGCAGGTCGGGGTCAGCTTCACCCGCTCCAGCCTGCGCCTGATCGGCCGAGCGATGCCGCTGGCGCTGGTGCTGATCCTCGCCCTGATCGTGGCCTGCGCCGGCCTGGGGGTGCTGCTGTCCGAGGTCGCCGGTGTCAGCCCGCTCGTCGGCTACCTGGCGACCACCCCCGGCGGGCTGTACGCCGTCCTGGCGACCGCGACGGACAGCGGAGCGGATGCCGTCTTCGTACTTGCGGTTCAGGTGCTGCGGTTGTTCGTGATGCTGCTCGGCGCCCCACTCATAGCCGCCTGGCTACGCGTAGACCGCGCGTGACTTCCCCGGCGATGAGGATTCCTCACGGATCTTCGACCTGTCCGATAGCGGTCAGCGGCACATGGCCTACCGCGCCCTGGTGCGGGAAGGGACTCCCGAGGTACACAGAGGATCAGGGGCGGGTCGTACGGGGTGGCGGGATTGCATGATCACGGGGGGGGTGGTGCGGGGTGGCGGGATTGCATGATCACGGGGGGTTGTCGAGTGGCCACGTGAAAGGTGTGCGCGTCGGGGCTCGCGTCGCGGGCAGCCGGCCGTACCCTGTGCCGCGATGCGCGCCCTGTCCCTCCTGCTGGCCGCCGCGTGCGGGCTGCTGATCGCCGGCGGCCCGGCAGCCGTCCCGGCTGTCGCGGCTCCCGACAGCGCCGCCGGCGGCCAGGAGCTGCCGGTCACCGGCACCCTGCTGCCACCCGGCGTCCCGGCGCCCCCCGCGGTGGACGCGACCGGCTGGCTGGTCGCCGACCTGGACACCGGTGAGGTGCTCGCGGCGCACAACCCGCGCACCCCCCTGGCCCCTGCCAGCACGCTGAAGCTGCTGACCCTGCTCACCCTCGTCCCTGGCCTCGACCGGCAGGCCACCTGGACCGCCCGGCACGAGGACGCCGCCATCGAGGGCAGCAAGGTCGGCCTCGTCCCGGACTCGGTGTACCGCGTGGACGACCTCGTCCACGGCCTCATGCTGTCCAGCGGCAACGACGCCGCGCACGCCCTGGCCGGGCTGGCCGGTGGGATGCCGCGGGCGACCGCGCTCATGCAGGAGACCGCCCACTCGCTGGGGGCCACCGACACGGTGGTGCGCAACACCAGCGGCCTGGACGCCGACGGGCAGGTGTCCACCGCCCGCGACCTCGCGCTGATCGGACGCGCCGTCCTCGCCGACCCCGACCTCGCCGAGGTGGTCCGTACGACCCGTTACCAGTTCCCCGGCGAGGGGACGACGTTCGACGCCAGCCGTCCGACCTTCGAGATCGGCAACAAGAACCGGCTGCTCTACGGCTACGAGGGCGCGCTGGGACTCAAGAACGGCTACACCCAGGCGGCTCGCAGCAGCTTCGTCGGCGCCGTGGAGCGCGACGGGCACCGGTACATCGCCACGCTCATGCGCGCCGAGGGCTCGGCCTCCGGCCAGGCCCGCGACCTGCTCGACTGGGCGATCGCGCACGGGCAGCGCGTCGAGCCGGTGGGCATGCTCCCGACGGGACCGCCCACGGACGACGCCACGACGACGGACGACGCACCCGGGCCTCCCGTAGCAGGCGCGGACACAGCGGACGCCGGGGACACAGCCGGCCCAGCGGCCGACGGCGAGCTGGCCACCGCCCTGCGCAGCGACCTGCCGGAGGACCAGGCACTGCCCGCGTGGGCGGCCACCGGCCTGACCGTGCTGGCGGTCCTGCTCGCCGCCGTGGCCGTGCTGCGCGCCCGGGTGCTGCTCATCCGCCGGACCCGCCGGGTCAACCGCAGACGCGCCGGCTGACCAGCAACCGCCCCCGGTGGCGGTCGACCTCTCCGTCCGGACCGGGCCGGTGTCAGTTCCCCCGCACCCCGTCGGCGACCGCCCGAATCGCTCCACGCACCACCCGCACCCCGGAGACGACGACCGCACCGAGCACCGCCCCGGCAGCCAACGTCACCCGGTCCGCGGAGCGCTGACCGAACGACGGAGCCATCACGTCGCGCGGCCCCGCGGCCACCGGCAGGTCCGCGACGCCGGCACGAGCCGGGACCCCGGCACGGGCCGAGGCACCAGCGCCGACCGGCACCCGCCGTGCCCGCTCCTCCTCGACGCTGGTGTCGCTGGACACCCAGGCCGCGGCCAGCAGCACGATCCGGGAGACGATGTTCATCCACAGCAGCAGCCCGACGAGGGTCGCACTAGCGGCCAGCACGGGGTTGCTGCCGCCGGCGCTGCCGAGCAGCAGGCCGCCGAACAGCTTGAGCAGGCCGAGGCCGACGGCGCCGAGCAGCGCCCCGACGCGCACCTGGCGCCAGGTCAGCGGGACGCCGGACAGCAACCGGAACATGACGACGAACACGAGAGTGTCGACGATGAAGACGACGAGCACACCGGCAGCGCGCACGGTCAGCTCTCCGACACTGCTGCCGTCGAGACCCACCCAGCGCAAGAGCACCCCGGCCGTGGCGTTGACCCCGACGCTCAGCACGGCGGACGCCAGGATCGTGACGCCCAGGGTGGCGAGGACGACGACGTCGAGCAGCTTCTTTCGCACCAGCGGTCGGTCGTCACGGTCCAGATCGAACACGATGCGAATGCCCTCGCGGGTGGCGTCGAGCCAGCCGAGGCCGGCGTAGAGGGCGACGGCCAGCGCCACGGCCCCCGTCAGGCTCAGGGCGTCGGTGGCGAACAGGGCGTCCGGCCGGACGAGTCCGCCCTCACCGAGGTCCAGCAGACCGGGCAGCTGGGCGTCAATGGCCTCCAGCAGGGGCTCGCGCAGGTCGGAGCGGCGGCCGAGGACCAGCCCGAAGACGGTGAACCCCACGACGAGGGCCGAGCCGATGGAGAACAGCCCGGCGTAGGCCATACCACCGGCGACGACGTTCCCGCGGCCGGCCAGGTACGTCTGCCAGGTGCGCACCGGGTGCGTCGTCGCCGCCTTGCGGGCGAGCTCCTTGCCGCGCTCGACCACGCCGTCGTCCTGGCTCACACCTGCCCCCCGTCGCCGCCGAAGCCGAACGTCTCGACCGGCCGCCACACGCCGTCCGGGCCGTGCTCGTACATGCTGAACGCCGCCACGGTGAACAGGGCCTCGTAGTCGGCCAGGGAGGTGAACGCCTCGTCCAGCGCCGACTCGTCGAGGTCGTGGGCCACGGTGACGTGCGGGTGGTAGTAGAACGACAGGTCCCGGGCCAGGACGCCGGAGCGGACCTGGCGCTCCAGCCGCTCGCAGTGCGGGACCCCCTCGGCGACCTGGACGAACACCACCGGGGACACCGGCCGGAAGGTCCCGGAGCCGCGCAGCCGCAGGTCGAACGGCTGCTGGACGGCGGCCACGGCCGCCAGGTGCCCGCGGACGTCGTCCAGCCGGTCCCGGGGGACGGTGCTCGGCGGCAGCAGGGTGACGTGCGCGGGGATGGCGCAGGCCATCGGGTCACCGAGCTCGGCGCGGCGGCGCTGCAGGTCCTCCCCGAAAGGAGGCGGCACCGGGATCGCCACCCCGATGGTGGCGGTCGCGACGCCCGCGGCGTCACCGTCCAGCACGACGCTCACGGCAGGCGTCCCGGCAGGAAGCCGACGGCGTCGTACACCCTCGCCAGCGTGGCGCTCGCCCGCTGCCGGGCGCGGTGGGCACCGTCGGCGAGGACGTCGTCGAGGTCAGCGGGTTTGTCGAGGTAGGCCAGCGCCCGCTCCCGGACCGGGCCGAGGACGTCGGTGAGGACCTGGCCGAGGTCCTTCTTGAGGTCGCCGTAGCCCGCGCCGGCGTACTGGGACTCGAGGTCCGCGACGGACCGGCCGGTCAGGGCGGCGTAGATGGACAGCAGGTTCGACACCCCCGGCTTGCGCTCGGGGTCGTACCGGACGTCGGTCTCGGCGTCGGTGACGGCCGAACGGATCCGCTTGGCGTTGCGCTTCGGGTCGTCGAGCAGGTCGATGACGCCGTTCGGCGAGCTCGCGGACTTGCTCATCTTCGACGTCGGGTCCTGCAGGTCGTAGATCTTGGCGGTCTCCCGGACGATGAACGGCTCCGGGACGACGAAGGTCTCGCCGAAGCGGGAGTTGAACCGCTGCGCGAGGTCACGGGTCAGCTCGAGGTGCTGGCGCTGGTCCTCACCGACCGGGACGTGGTCGGCGTCGTAGAGCAGGATGTCCGCGGCCTGCAGCACCGGGTAGGTGAACAGGCCGACGCTGACCCGGTCGGCGCCCTGGCGGGCCGACTTGTCCTTGAACTGGGTCATCCGGCCGGCCTCCCCGAAGCCGGTGATGCAGCCCAGGACCCAGGCGAGCTCGGCGTGCTCGGGCACGTGGCTCTGCACGAAGACGGTCGCGCGCTGCGGGTCGACCCCGGCGGCAAGGAACTGGGCGGCGGTCCGGCGGGTGCGGTCGCGCAGCAGGGCCGGGTCGTGCTCGACCGTGATCGCGTGCAGGTCGACGACGCAGTAGGTGGCGTCGTGCGTCTCCTGCATCCGGACCCAGTTGACGAGCGCCCCGAGGTAGTTGCCCAGGTGCAGGGAGTCGGCGGTCGGCTGCATCCCGGAGAACAGGCGCGGCCGTGCGGGGTTCGTCTCGGGCATGGCGGCATTCTGTCAGCCTGCCGGTGTCTGTCCTGGTGTGCACCCGTCCGGGTGATCGTAGGCTGCGCGCTGTGACCGTCCCGGCGACCGCGCGGCCCCGCAGCCTCGCCTTCCACCACGACTTCCGTCAGCTGTGGATGGGGGACGCCGTCAGCCAGGTCGGCGTCCAGCTCGTCGGCCTGGCCATGCCCGTGCTCGCCGTCCAGGTGCTCGGCGCCGACGAGTTCCAGATGGGCCTGCTCGCCACCTTCGAGATGCTCGCCTTCCTCGTCATCGGTCTGCCGGCCGGGGCCTGGGTGGACCGCTGGCGCAAGCAGCGGGTGCTCATCGCCGGGGACGTCGTGCGCGGGCTCGTGCTGCTCAGCCTGCCGGCCGCGTGGCTGCTCGACGTGCTGACGATGTGGCAGCTGTACGCGGTCGCGCTCACCGTCGGGGCGGCCACGGTGTTCTTCGACGTCGCCTACCAGTCCTACCTGCCCGACCTAGTGCCGTCCGAGCAGATCAGCGAGGGCAACTCGAAGTTGGAGGCGACCCACCAGGTCGCCCAGATCGGCGGCCCCGCGCTCGGCGGCGTCCTGATGCGGGTCGTCGGCGCGCCGCTGGCGATCGGCGTCACCGCGGTCCTCATGCTCGCCTCGACGCTGTTCGTCTGGCGGATCCGGCACGTCGAGACGCCGCCGGCGAAGGAGGACCGGCGTCCGCTGCGCACGGAGATCGCCGAGGGGCTCTCGTTCGTCGTCCGGAACCCGCTGCTCGTACGGATCACGGCGACGACGGCGATCGGCAACTTCTTCGGGGCGATCACGGGCGCACTCGTCGTGCTGTTCGCGCTGCGCGACCTCGGGCTCGACGAGGCGGCGCTCGGGCTCGTGCTGTCGGTCAGCGCGGTCGGCGGCCTGCTCGGCGCGCTCGTCGTCGGACCGGTGACCCGCTGGGTCGGGGAGGGCCGCACGGTGCCGCTGTCGGCGCTGGCGTCCGCCCCGTTCGCCGCGCTGACCCCGGCCGCCGCCGCGCTGCCGACGATGCCGGCGCTGTTCGTCGGCACGTTCGGGATGTCGTTGTGCCTGGTGCTCTACAACGTCGTGCAGGTGTCGTTCCGCCAGCGGCTGTGCCCGAAGCCGCTGCTGGGGCGGATGAACGCCTCGATCAGGTTCATCGTGTGGGGCACGATGCCGGTCGGGGCGTTCGTCGGTGGCGTGCTCGGCAGCAGCATCGGGATCCTGCCGACGCTGTGGATCGCGGCCGGCGGCCTGGCGGTGGCGGCGCTGCCGGTGCTGTTCTCGCCGCTGATCCGGATGCGGGACCTGCCGCGCTCGCTCGACGCGCACGCGGCACCGCCGCAGGGTCACACGTCGTAGGTGGCCTCACACGTCGTAGGTGGCCTCACACGTCGTAGGTGGCAACGACTGGCGCGTGGTCGCTCCACCGCTCGGCGTAGGACGGTGCCCGGTCGACCCGGGTGGCGACGACCCGCTTGGCGAGCTCCGGGGTGGCGATCTGGTAGTCGATCCGCCACCCGGTGTCGTTGTCGAAGGCCCGGCCGCGCCAGGACCACCACGAGTACGGCCCCGGACCCGGGCCGGTGTGCGCCCGGACGACGTCCACCCACCCGAGCTCGTCGAACCACCGGTCGAGCACGGCCCGCTCCTGCGGCAGGAACCCCGCCCGGCGCAGGTTGCCCCGCCAGTTGCGCAGGTCGTCCTCGCGGTGGGCGACGTTGAGGTCACCGCAGACGAGCACGTGCCGGCCGCCGACCCGCAGGGCCTCCATCCGGTCGGTCATCTGCTGCAGGAACGCCTCCTTCTGGTCCTGCCGCGGAGTGCCGGCCTCCCCGGTGTGCACGTACACGCTGACGACGGTGAGCGGCTCGCCGCCGGCGGTGACCAGGTCCGCCTCCACCCAGCGGCCGCACGCGTCGAGCTCCGGAGCACCCACCTCGTCGCGGACCGCGGTGACCGGCAGGCGACTCAGGACGGCGACCCCGGCCCGGCCGCGGTGCCCGTCCAGGGCCGGCTCGGCGTGGGCGCAGTGCCAGCCGTCGTCGAGGTGGGCGCGCAGCACGTCGTCCGGGGCGCGAACCTCCTGCAGGCACACGACGTCCGGGGCCGCGGCCGCCAGCCAGCGGCCCATCCCCCGCCGGTGGGCGGCGCGCACCCCGTTGACGTTGACGGTGGCGACGGTGAGCACGTTCGCGATGGTAGGAGCCGACGTGGTAGGCACCTGCCATGACCTACCTGGACGACGCCCGCGCGATCGCCGGCGACCTCACCGAGCTGCGCCACACCCTGCACCGTCACCCCGAGATCGGCCTGGACCTGCCGGTCACCCAGCGCACCGTGCTCGACGCGCTGAGCGGACTGGACCTGGAGGTCCGCACCGGCGAGCGGGCGACGTCGGTGACCGCGGTGCTGCGGGGCACCGCCGACGTCCCGGACGCCGAGCGGCGCACCGTGCTGCTGCGCGGGGACATGGACGCGCTGCCGGTGACCGAGGAGGTGGACGTCGACTACCGCTCGCAGGTGCCCGGCGCGATGCACGCGTGCGGGCACGACCAGCACACGACGATGCTCGTCGGCGCCGCCCGGCTGCTCGCCGCCCGCCGCGACGAGCTGCCCGGCGACGTCGTCCTGATGTTCCAGCCCGGCGAGGAGGGGTTCGACGGCGCCGGCCTCATGATCGAGGAGGGTGTGCTGGACGCCGCCGGACGACGTCCGGACGCCGCCTGGGCGCTGCACGTCATGTCCGGTCTCACGCCCCGGGGCCACGTCGCCTCCCGGCCGGGGCCGCTGATGGCGGCGAGCAACGAGCTGCACGTCACCGTCCGCGGGGCGGGCGGGCACGGCTCGGCACCGCACAACGCGAAGGACCCGGTCCCGGTCGCCGCGGCGATGGTCACCGGCCTGCAGACGCTGCTGTCGCGCACGGTGTCGCCGTTCGCCCCAGCGGTGCTGACCGTCGGGCAGTTCCACGCGGGGACGAAGGCGAACATCATCCCGGACGACGCGACGTTCCAGGCGACCATCCGCTGCTTCGACCCCGACGTCCTGGACGGCCTGGAGCGTGACACCGTCCGCTACGTCCAGGGGGTCGCGGCCGCGCACGGCGTCGACGTGGACGTCGCCTTCCACCGGCAGTACCCGGTGACGGTCAACGACGCCGGCGCGGTGAGCACGGCCCAGGACGTCGTCGAGCGGGCCCTCGGCCCGGACCGGTGGGAGACGATGGCGGACCCGATCACCGGCTCGGAGGACTTCTCCCGGGTGATCCAGGCCGTGCCGGGGGCGATGCTGTTCCTCGGGGCGTGCCTGACGGGCCGGGACTGGCGGACGGCGCCGGACAACCACTCGCCGTTCGCCGCGTTCGACGACGCCGTGCTGCCGGACGGCACCGCCGTCTACGCCGAGCTGGCGGCGCGGACCCTGACCCGCTAAGCCGGCTGAACTCGCTCGGCCGCCTCCACGACGTTGGCGAGCAGCATCGCCCGGGTCATCGGCCCGACGCCGCCCGGCATCGGCGCCACCCAGGCGGCGACGTCGTGCACGCCAGGGTCCACGTCCCCGACGAGCCGCGCCTTGCCGGTCTGCTCGTCGACGACCCGGGTGATGCCGACGTCGAGGACGGCGGCGCCGGGGCGCACCATGTCCGCGGTGAGCATCCCGGGCACCCCGGCGGCCGCGACGACGACGTCCGCGCCGCGGGTGTGCTCGGCGACGTCCCGAGTTCCGGTGTGGCACAAGGTGACCGTGGCGTTGACGTCCTTGCGGGTCAGCAGCAGGCCGAGCGGCCGGCCGACGGTGACGCCGCGGCCGATGACGCACACCCGGGCACCGGCCAGGGCCACACCGTGCCGGCCGAGCAGCTCGACGATCCCGCGCGGGGTGCACGGCAACGGGGAGTCCAGCGGTCCCGCCACCCGCAGCACGAGCCGCCCGAGGTTGGTCGGGTGCAGCCCGTCGGCGTCCTTGGCCGGGTCCATCAGCTCGAGCACCCGCTGGCTGTCCAGGCCGCGAGGCAGCGGCAGCTGGACGATGTACCCGGTGCAGGCCGGGTCCTCGTTGAGCCGCCGGACGGCGTCCTCGACGTCCTGCTGGGAGGCGTCAGCAGGCAGGTCGACCCGGATCGAGGCGATCCCGACCTCCGCGCAGTCCCGGTGCTTGCCGGCCACGTAGGAGCGGCTGCCCGGGTCGTCGCCGACGAGCACGGTGGCCAGACCGGGCTCGATGCCCCGCTCCCGCAGGGCGCTCACCCGCTGCGCGAGCTCGGCCTTGATGGTGGCCGCGGTGGCCTTGCCGTCGAGGACTCTCGCAGTCACCAGTGCTCCAGGCCGCGGTAGAGCGGGAACGCCTCGGTGAGCGCCCGCACCCGCCCGCGCAGCTCGTCGGTGTCACAGGACGGCTTCAGGGCTTCGGCGATGATGTCGGCGACCTCGGCGAACTCCTCGTCGCCGAACCCGCGGGTGGCCAGCGCCGGGGTGCCGATCCGCAGCCCGGAGGTGACCATCGGCGGGCGCGGGTCGAACGGGACGGCGTTGCGGTTGACGGTGATCCCGACCGAGTGCAGCCGGTCCTCGGCCTGCCGGCCGTCGAGCTCGGAGTCGCGCAGGTCGACCAGGACGAGGTGGACGTCGGTGCCGCCGGTCAGCACCGAGACCCCGGCCTGCGCGACGTCCGGGCGGGTCAGCCGCTCGGCCAGCACCCGGGCGCCGGAGACGGTGCGCCGCTGCCGCTCGCGAAACTCCTCGGTGGCGGCGATCTTGAAGGCCACCGCCTTCGCCGCGACCACGTGCATGAGCGGCCCGCCCTGCTGGCCCGGGAACACCGCCGAGTCGATCTTCTTGGCGTGCTCCTCGCGGCACAGGATGGTGCCGCTGCGCGGTCCGGCGAGGGTCTTGTGCACGGTGGTCGTCACGACGTCCGCGTACGGCACCGGTGAGGGGTGCTCGCCGGCGGCGACCAGGCCGGCGAAGTGCGCCATGTCCACCATGAGGTAGGCGCCGACCTCGTCGGCGACCTCGCGGAACGCCGCGAAGTCCAGCTGCCTCGGGTACGCCGACCAACCGGCGATGATGAGCCTGGGCCGGCGCTCCAGCGCGATCCGGCGCACCTCGTCCATGTCGACGCGGAACGTCTCGGGGTCCACCCCGTAGGCGGCGACGTCGTACAGCCGGCCGCTGAAGTTGATCTTCATTCCGTGGGTGAGGTGACCGCCGTGGGCCAGCTCGAGGCCGAGGATGGTGTCCCCGGGGCGGATGAGGGCGTGCATGACCGCCGCGTTCGCCGAGGCGCCGGAGTGCGGCTGGACGTTGGCGTGCTCGGCGCCGAACAGGTCCCGCACCCGCTGGCGGGCCAGGTCCTCGGCGACGTCGACGTACTCGCACCCGCCGTAGTACCGGCGTCCGGGGTAGCCCTCGGCGTACTTGTTCGTCAGCACGGACCCGGCGGCCTCGAGCACCGCGCGGGGCACGAAGTTCTCGCTGGCGATCATCTCGAGGGTGTCGCGCTGGCGCCCGAGCTCCTGCTCCAGGACGCGGGCGATCTCGGGGTCGACCTCGGCGAGCGGCTGCTCGGTCACGGACGTGGACGTCGGGACGTCGGTCACGGCGGGCTCCTCGGGACGGCGGCGGCGCCAGGTTACGGCACCCCGACCGCGCCCCCGCCGCACCACTACGCTGGCCGCCCGTGACGACCCCCCTCGTGCTCACCCTGACCTGCCCGGACGGGCCCGGGATCGTCCACGCCGTCACCGAGGTGATCGCCCGCCTGGGCGGCAACATCACCGAGAGCAAGCAGTTCGGGGACCCCGGCACCGGCCTGTTCCACCTGCGGCTGCAGGTCGACTCCCCCGCGTCGCGGACCGACCTCGAGGCGGCGTTCGCCCCGGTCGCCCAACGGTTCTCGATGGACTGGCAGCTCGACGAGGTGGGCCGGCCGACCCGCACCCTGGTGCTGGTGAGCAAGGCCGCGCACTGCCTCAACGACCTGCTGTTCCGGCAGCGCTCCGGGCTGCTGCCGATCGAGGTGCCGGCCATCGTCGGCAACCACGAGGACCTGCGCCCCCTGGCGGACTTCTACGGCGTCCCGTTCCACCACGTGCCGGTCACCCCGCAGACCAAGCCGGACGCCGAGGCCCGCCTGCTCGAGCTCGTCGAGGACCTCGACGTCGAGCTCGTCGTCCTGGCCCGCTACATGCAGGTGCTCAGCGACGACCTGTGCCGGCGGCTCGAGGGCCGGATCATCAACATCCACCACTCGTTCCTGCCGAGCTTCAAGGGCGCCCGGCCCTACCACCAGGCCCACGAGCGTGGCGTCAAGCTCATCGGGGCCACCGCCCACTACGTCACCGCGGACCTCGACGAGGGGCCCATCATCGAGCAGGACGTCGAGCGGGTCGACCACACGATGACCGTCGCCGAGCTCGTCGCGATCGGCCAGGACGTCGAGGCGCAGGTGCTCTCCCGCGCGGTGCGCTGGCACGCCGAGCACCGGGTCCTGCTCGACGGGCACCGCACCGTCGTCTTCCGCTGACCGCCGCCCGGCCTCCCCCCCATGGGTTCGCACACCCAGTGGCGGTAAAACCGGGCTGCCGAGGGGCGGATCACCGCCACTGGGTGTGCGAACCCGGCTGGGTGGGGGATGCTGCTGGTCAGGACGAACGTCCCGGCAGGTTCGGGTCCTGCGCCCCTGCGCTCAGCGTGCCGATGCCGATGGAGTAGTGGCACACCGGGAAACCCCCGGGAACGACGACCAGGCACGACCCAACACGACCAACAGGAGAAGCCATGGCCACCACCTCGGCCACTCGCACCGGCACCGACCAGTCCAGGCTCGTCCGCACCCTCGGCATCATCGTCATCATCGGCGGGCTCATCCTCGCCATCGGCGGCGCCACCACGTGGGGCCTCGTCCAGAGCCAGCTGTCCGCCGAGAAGGTCACCGTCGCCGAGGACGCCTCCTTCCTCGCCGGCGACGAGGTCAACGGCCCCTTCAGCGCCTACGCGCAGGCCGAGATCATCAACGAGCACGCCCTCAAGGCCTCCGGCGGCAAGACCTACGCCGAGCTGGCGCAGGACGACCCCACCCGCGCCACGGTGATGAACGCCTCGTTCCTGCGGGCCTCGCTGTTCACCTCCGTGGTCTCCTTCGGCGTGGCCGCGATGGCGATGGGCCTCGGTGTCCTGTTCCTGCTCGTCGGCTACGCCCTGATGAAGGTGGCGCCGGCGACCGCCCGCTACTGACGCGAGCCGCCCGCGCCTGACGCGGGCCGACACGTCCGGCACGGCGAGGGCCCGGTGCATCCCGCACCGGGCCCTCGCCGTGCCCGGCTCCCGGTCCGCTCACCGTGCGCGGATAGCGTGCCGGTCATGCGCCCCACCGACCTGCCACTGCTGCGCCAGTGCGGCACGCCGTCCCTGTCCCCCGACGGCTCGTGGGCCGTCACCTCCGTGGTCCGCCCGGACACCGGCACCGACGAGTACGTCGGCGGGCTGTGGCTGGTCCGCACCGACGGCTCCGCCGGCCCGCGCCCGTTGACCCGCGGCCACCGGGACACCTCTCCGGCGGTGAGCCCGGACGGCCGGTACGTCGCGTTCCTGCGGGCCGAGCCCAAGGGCCGCCCGCAGCTTCACCTGCTCGAGCTCGACGGCGGGGAGCCGCTACGGCTCACCGACCACCACCTCGGCGCCGGTGACCCGGTCTGGTCGCCGGACTCACGCCGGATCGCCTACACCGCGCGGGTCCCCGAGGACGGCCGGTACGGCACCCAGGAGGGTGTCGGTCCGGACGCCGAGCCGCCACGTCTGGTGACGACGCTGGCCTACCGGGAGGACGGCCTCGGCTACACCCGGGACCGCCGGCCGCACGTGTTCGTGCTCGACGTCCCTGACCTCGCCGACGCGACGGTGTCCTCCGGCGCCGTCGCCGAGCCGCGACGGGTCACCCACGGGGACGTCAGCCACGGCGACGTCGCCTGGACCCCGGACGGCGCGGCCCTGCTCGTCGTGGCCGACGCCCACGACAGCCGGGACACCGACCTGCGCCGCGGGGTGTACCGCGTACCCGCCGACGGCGGCGACCTCACCCTCGTGGTCGGCGGGGACCTCACCGCCAGCGCTCCCGTCGCCTCCCCCGACGGCCGCACCGTGTGGTTCATCGCCTCCGAGGTCGGGCCCTCCGGCACCGACTTCGTGGCCCGCAACGCAGGACTGTTCACCGCCCCGCTGGCCGGCGGCCCGGCCCACCGGCTCACCGACGCCGAGACCGTCGACCTGACCGAGTCCGGCCGGCCCGTCGTCACCGAGCGCGGCGTCCTGGTCGCCGACCGGTCCCGTGGCGCCGTCCGGCTGCTCGCCGTCCCCGCCGACGGCGGTGACCCGCACGTACTGCTGGACGGCGAGCTGCAGGTCAGGGGCGTGGACGCCACCGCTGACGGCCGCACGGTGGTCGCGGTCGTCGCCGACCCCACGACCCCGGGTGACCTGGTGGCCCTGGGCGCCGGGGCCACGACCCGGCTCACCGACGTCGCGGCGCCGCTGCGCGCCGCCGGGGTCCGCCCCCTCGTCGAGCTGACCGTCGAGGCCGACGACGGCTACCCGGTGCACGGATGGGCGGTGCTGCCCGACCCGGCCCGGTGGGGCGACGGTCCGCACCCGGTGCTGCTCACCGTGCACGGCGGGCCCTACGCCCAGTACGGCTGGGGGCTGTTCGACGAGGCGCAGGTGTACGCCGGCGCCGGCTACGCCGTCCTCATGTGCAACCCCCGGGGGTCGGCCGGGTACGGCCAGGCCCACGGGCGCGTCGTCCAGGGAGCGATGGGCACCCGGGACGCCGACGACGTCCTGCAGTTCCTCGACGGGGCGCTCGGCGACCCCCGACTGCCGCTGGACCGCGACCGGGTCGGCGTCCAGGGCGGCTCCTACGGCGGGTACATGACCGCGCTGCTCACCACCCGCACCGACCGGTTCACCGGGGCCGTCGTCGAGCGCGGCTACCTCGACGCGACGAGCTTCGTCGGCTCGGCGGACATCGGCTGGTTCTTCCCGCTGGGCTACCACGGCTCGGCGGAGGCGATGCGCGAGCAGTCCCCGATGACCCACGTCGAGCGGGTCACCACCCCGACCCTGGTGATCCACTCCGAGAACGACTGGCGCTGCCCGGTCGAGCAGGGGCAGCGGTGGTTCACCGCCCTGCGGCTCGGCGGGGTCCGCACCGAGCTGCTGCTGTTCCCCGGGGAGGGGCACGAGCTCAGCCGCTCCGGGCGGCCGCGGCACCGGCAGGCCCGCTTCGAGCACGTGCTGCGCTGGTGGTCCGAGCTGCTGCCCGTCTCGCCGGCCGACCCGGCACACCGGTGAGCGCCTTGCTAGCGTCCCGGGCATCCGTCCACGGCCCGCGCGCAGCCGGGCCTCCCGTGACAAGGAGTGAGTCGTGAGCACACAGTCCGCCCCGGTGAAGGTCGCCGTCACCGGCGCCGCCGGCCAGATCGGCTACAGCCTGCTGTTCCGGGTGGCGAGCGGGGCCCTGCTCGGCCCCGACACCCCCGTGCACCTCAGCCTGCTGGAGATCACCCCGGCGCTCGGGGCCGTGGAGGGCGTGGCGATGGAGCTCGACGACTGCGCCTTCCCGCTGCTGCGGGGCCTGGACATCAGCGACGACGCCACCACCGCGTTCGACGGGGCGAACATCGCGCTGCTCGTGGGCGCCCGCCCCCGCACGAAGGGCATGGAGCGCGGCGACCTGCTCGAGGCCAACGGCGCCATCTTCACCGTCCAGGGCAGGGCGCTCAACGACCACGCCGCCGACGACCTCAAGGTGCTCGTCGTCGGCAACCCGGCCAACACCAACGCGCTCATCGCCATGCACAACGCCCCGGACGTGCCGCGGGAGCGGTTCACCGCGATGACCCGGCTCGACCAGAACCGGGCGGTGGCGCAGCTGGCGAAGAAGACCGGCGTCGCGGTGACGGACATCCGCCGGATGACGATCTGGGGCAACCACTCGGCCACCCAGTACCCCGACCTGTTCCACGCCGAGGTCGTCGGCCGCAACGCCGCCGAGGTCGTGGGCGACCAGCAGTGGGTGGAGAAGGAGTTCATCCCCACCGTGCAGAAGCGCGGCGCCGCGATCATCGAGGCACGCGGGGCGTCGTCTGCGGCGTCCGCGGCGTCCGCGGCGATCGACCACACCCGCGACTGGGTGCTCGGCACCGCGGACGGCGACTGGGTGTCGATGGCCGTCCCGTCCGACGGCTCCTACGGCGTGCCGGAGGGTCTGATCTCCTCGTTCCCGGTGACGACCTCCGGCGGGCAGTGGTCGATCGTGCCCGGCCTGGAGATCGACGACTTCTCCCGCAGCCGGATCGACGCCAGCGTCGCCGAGCTCGCCGAGGAGCGCGACGCCGTCCGGGGGCTCGGTCTCATCGGCTGAGGCACGCCCCGCTCAGCCGCCGGGGGCCGTCGCCGCGAGCACCGCGAGCAGCACGGCGAGCACCACGAGCACCAGCACGTCGAGGGTTCGGGTCCGCACCACGAGCGGGGCCACCGCCCGCGCGGGCAGCAGCGCCCGTGCCGCGGCGGCCCCGAGCAGCTCGCCGGCCAGCAGCAGCGAGGACCCGCGGAAGCCCAGCACCGGCAGGAGGAGGACCGGGACGACGACCGCGGCCCCGACGAGGACGACGACCAGCCGACTCAGCCGGTCCAGCCGGTCGGGTCCGGTGCCCGGCCCCCGGTGGGGTCCCGTGCCCGGCCCCCGGTCGGGGGCGGGAGTCGTGTCGGGCACGGCCGGAGGTTAGCGTTGCGGCCGTGCCCAGCCCTGGACGCCGCCCCGACAGCGTGCTCGTCGTGGGTGCCGGGCTCGCCGGGACCTACGCCGTCGCCGGCCTGCGCCGCCGCGGGTTCGACGGCCACCTGGTGATGGTCGGCGCCGAGCCGCACCGCCCGTACGACCGGCCCCCGCTGTCCAAGGCGGTGCTCACCGGCGGGCACACCACGCGGCTGGAGGACGACCTCGGGGAGGACCTCGACGTCCTGTGCGACGAACTGCTGCTCGACCACCGCGTCACCGGCCTGGACGTCGACGCCTCCGGGGTCGTCATCCGCGGCGAGGGGTGGGACGAGCCGGCCGACGCCGTCCTGGTGACCACCGGCGCCCGCCCGGTCGTGCCCGCCGGCTGGGACGGGGTGCTCGTGCTGCGGACGCTCGACGACGCGGCGCGGCTGCGCGCAGCGCTCGTGCCCGGTGCCCGGCTGGTCGTCGCCGGCGCCGGCTGGATCGGCGCGGAGGTCGCCTCCTCCGCGGCCGCCGTCGGCTGCCAGGTCACCGTGGTCGAGGCGCTGCCCACCCCGCTGGGCCGCGAGATCGGCACCGTGGGGGACCTCACCCGCCCCTGGTACGCCGCCGCCGGCGTACAGCTGCTCACCGGGCGCCGGGTGGTGTCCGCCACCGGGGAGCGGGTGGTCCTGGACGACGGGGAGGAGCTGGTGGCGGACGCGGTGGTGGCCGCGCTCGGCGTGCTGCCGGACGCCGGCTGGCTGGGCTCGGGCGCTCACGGCGTCGAGGTGGGCGCCGACCTGCGCGCGGTCGGTCCGCTGGCGCCGCACGTGCTCGCCGCCGGTGACTGCGCGGTGCGCTGGTCGCCGCGCTACGACCGCTGGGTCGCCGGCGGGCACTGGGAGGAGGCGATGCTCGCCGGTGACGCCGCGGCGGCGACGCTGGCCGGTGAGGACGTCGTCCACGACCCGGTGCCGTACGTGTTCTCCACCCAGTTCGGGCGGGAGGTGGCGCTGGCCGGCCGCCCGCACGCCGGGGCCAGGGTGCTCGTGCGCGGTGAGCCGGCGGCCGGTGAGGGCTTCGCCGCGGCGTGGGTGCTGGCCGACACCGCCGGGCAGGACCGGCTGGTGGCGCTGCTCACCGTGGACCGTCCCCGGGACGTCGCGCAGGCCCGCCGGGCGCTCGGCGGCGCGGACGGCACCGGGGTGCCCGTGGACACCGCGGCGCTGGGCGACCCGGACGTCCCGGTGCGGGCCGCGCTGCGCGGCTGACTCACTCGTCCCTGGCCGGCGTCGGCACAGTCAGTGCGCGAAGTGCCGGGTGCCGGTGAGGTACATCGTGACCCCGGCCTCGCGGGCCGCGGCGACGACCTCCTCGTCGCGCACCGACCCGCCGGGCTGGACGACGGCCCGCACCCCCGCGTCGATGAGCACCTGCAACCCGTCGGGGAAGGGAAAGAACGCGTCGGAGGCGGCGACGGCGCCGCGGGCCCGCTCGGCGCCGGCCCGCTCGACGGCCAGCCGGCAGGAGTCCACCCGGTTGACCTGACCCATCCCGATCCCGACGCTCGCACCGCCGGCGGCCAGCAGGATCGCGTTCGACTTCACCGCGCGGACGGCGCGCCAGGCGAAGGCGAGGTCGGCGAGGGTGGCGTCGTCCGCGGGGTCACCGGCGACGAGCCGCCACGTGGCCGGGTCGTCGCCGGCGGCGTCCACGGCGTCGCGGACCTGGACCAGCATCCCGCCGGACACCTGACGCCACTCCA
Organism: Kineosporiaceae bacterium SCSIO 59966; assembly: GCA_020881835.1. Lineage (NCBI taxonomy): Bacteria > Bacillati > Actinomycetota > Actinomycetes > Kineosporiales > Kineosporiaceae > Kineosporiaceae bacterium SCSIO 59966. Next base: position 571,917 of record CP052876.1, on the reverse strand, counting down.
CCTCGTCGCGCCGGTACCCCTCGGGCAGCTCGAGCAGCCGGACGTTCTTGCGGGCGGTCAGCAGGCGCAGCGCGTCGTCGGTGAACGACGGGGCGACGACGACCTCGGTGAACACGTCGGCGAGCTGGGCGGCCATCCCGGCGGTCACCGGGCGGTTGGCGGCGACGACGCCGCCGAACGCCGACACCGGGTCGCAGGCGTGGGCGCGGGCGTGGGCCTGGGCGACCGGGTCGGCCGCGTCGTCGTCGGCGACCGCGATACCGCACGGGTTGGCGTGCTTGATGACCGCGACGGCGGGCCGCTCGTGGTCGAACGCGGCTCGCACGGCGGCGTCGGCGTCGACGTAGTTGTTGTACGACATCGCCTTGCCGTGCAGCTGGGTGGACTGGGCGACGCCGGCCGGGGCGTCGACGTCGACGTACAGGGCGCCCTTCTGGTGCGGGTTCTCCCCGTACCGCAGGACGTCGGCACGCTCCAGCGCCATCCCCGCGTAGGGGGGCCACCAGTCCTCGTCGACGGCGAGCTCGGCGGCGCACCAGCGGGCGACGGCGGTGTCGTAGGCCGCGGTGTGCGCGAAGGCCCGGGCGGCGAGCCGGCGCCGGGCAGCCAGGTCGAACCCGCCGTCGCGGACCTGCCGGAGCACGTCGTCGTACCCGCCGGGGTCGACGACGACGGCGACGTTGGCGTGGTTCTTGGCGGCGGCCCGGACCATCGCCGGCCCGCCGATGTCGATCTGCTCGACGACGTCCTCGATGCCGGCGCCGGAGTGCACCGTCTCCCGGAACGGGTAGAGGTTGACCACGACGAGGTCGAAGGCCTCGACGCCGAGGTCGGCCAGCTCCTGGACGTGACCGGGGTTGCGCCGGTCGGCGAGGATCCCGGCGTGGATCCGCGGGTGCAGGGTCTTGACCCGGCCGTCGAGGCACTCGGGGAAGCCGGTGACCTCCTCCACCGGGGTCACCGGGACGTCGGCGGCGGCGATCCGCGCGGCGGTCGACCCGGTCGACACGATCGTCACGCCCGCGGCGTGCAGGCCGGTGACGAGGTCCTCCAGGCCGGTCTTGTCGTAGACGCTGACCAGGGCGCGGCGCACGGGGGTGCGCCCGTCGGCCTCTGGGGTGGCACTCATCCGATGGTCACCTTCCTGCCGGAGACGGTCCAGCCGTCGCGGGCCATCCGCCCGACGACGTCGACGAGCATCCGGCGCTCGTGGGTCTTGATCCGGGCGTGCAGGGTCGCCTCGTCGTCGTCCGGGGCCACCGTGACCGGGTGCTGGGCGACGATCGCGCCGGTGTCCACCCCGGCGTCGACGAGGAAGAGGGTGGTGCCGGTGACCCGGACGCCGTAGGCGAGGGCGTCCCGGACGGCGTGCGCCCCGGGGAACGCCGGGGACAGGGCCGGGTGGCTGTTGAGGCAGCGGCCGGCGAACCGGTCGAGGAAGGCCGGGCCGACCAGGCGCATGAACCCGGCGAGGACGACGAGGTCGGGGCGGTGGGCGGCGACCCGCTCGGTGAGCGCGGCGTCCCAGGCGGCCCGGTCGGGGTGGGCGGCGAGCGTCTCGACGAACGTCGGGACTCCCGCGGCCCGGGCCCGCTGCAGCCCGGGCGCGTCGGGGCGGTCGGAGCCGACCGCGACGACGTCCGCGCCGTAGGCGGGGTCGGCGGCGGCGTCGAGCAGCGCCTGGGCGAGGGTTCCCGTCCCGGAGAGCAGGACGACGAGCCGGGCGGGGACGGACGGGGTGAACCGGTGGCGGCCGGCGGAGGCCGGCGTCGCGTCGGCGGTCACGGTCAGAGACCATAGTGTGCGGGAGGGCGCCACCCGAGCGGTGCCCGCCCCCGACCCGGACGAGGAGGTGCACGGTGGGCAACCCCTACGCGCCGCCCGAACCGGGCCGCCCGCTGCCGGACCGTCCGGCGGGCCCGCCGTCCAGCCGGCCGGACCAGCCCGACGGGCCGGACCAGCCGGGGCCACAGCCCCCGCCTGCGGATCCTGAGCAGCTACGGGACCTCGCCCGCCGCGTCCTGCGGTTCTCCCTGCTCATGCTCGGCGGCGTGCTGGCCCTGCAGCTGCCGGTGCCGTGGCAGGCCTCGGGCATCCTGCTGACCGGGGCCGGGCTCGTGGTGGGGGCCGGGGCACTGCGGCGGGCGCTGCGTGCCCGGGTGCGCACCGCGCTCGTCGTGTCCGTCGTCGTCGGCCTCGCGATGGGCGGGCTCGTGCTCGTCCTGCACCTGGCGATGCTGGCGGTGTGGCCGGCCGCCCTCGAGCTGCAGGAGTGCCGGGCCCGGGCGCTGACCGTCAGCGCCGAGGACGAGTGCCAGGCCCAGTACGAGGAGTGGCTGCTCGAGCGCAGCGGCTTGCCGGAGCCGCAGGGGTGATGAGAGGGGCCCTGGCGCGGGTGTACCTTGAGCCCTCGACATGCACATGCTAGTGTATGTGCATGTCTGTGTTGGAGAAGCGCCTCCAGCTCTTGCTGGACACCGAGCGCTACGAACTGGTCTCCGCAGAGGCGAAGCGGACCGGGAGGAGCGTCGCCTCGGTGATCCGGCAGTCCATCGACGAGCACTTCGAGGACCGGGCGGCGACTATCCGCCGAGCCGAGGCGGCGGGGCACTTCCTCGAGCTGACGGCGCGGGCACATCCGGGCCCGGGCCAGTCGTGGCAGGAGATGAAGCAGGAGCTGGAGGAAGACCTGACCTCCTACGTCGAGCACAAGGCGTCGTCGTGAGGCGCTTCTTTCTCGACACCTCCGTGCTTCTGCTCGCGGTCGGCGGAGACCATGAGCAACGGTCCACGTGCCGTCAGATCATCGCCGGGATCCACGAGGGCGACGTCGACGGGCACGCCAGCGTCGAGGCCGTCCAGGAGTACGTCCACCACCGTCGCCGCCGGTCCGAGCACACCGCGGTCGACGAGGCCCTGGCCCTGTGCCGGATGCTGACACTGCACGCCTTCGACGAGGAGGTCCTCGACGGCGCCTTGCGGCTGATGGCGACCAGCCACGTGCGCGGCAGGGACGCCGTCCACGCGGCAACCGCTCTACGGCACGGCTTCGATGAGATCGTCTCCGCCGACCGGGACTTCGACGACCTGCCAGGTCTGCGGCGACGGGACCCGGCCGACGCCAACGCCCCGTAGGGCGGCGGCGTCACCGGGCGCGCAGCGCAGCCACCCCCAGCGCGACGGCGCAGCCCACGGCCACCTCGACGCCCACCGCGGCGCCCACCGCCCAGCCCTGCGGGCCGACCTCGGCGAGCCGACCGGGCCCGGCCGGTCCGGACGCCACCCAGGCCAGCACGGCCGCCAGCCCGCCGGTGACCAGCCCGGTGAGCGCGACGTCCCGGCCTGCCGCCGCCCAGCCGCCCGGCGCCCCGCCGCGGTCCCGCAGCAGCCGGCGCCCGGCGAGCACGCCGAGCAGCACCGGCCCCACGAGCACCGCCCAGCCGGCCGTCCCGAGCGGGTCGGGCAGCGCGCCGAGGACCGGCAGCGCGGGCACCGGCCCGAGCTCGACGACGGCCGGGGACACCACCGTGCCCTCCCCCACCACGAACCCGGGCCCGGCGAGCCACGCGGCGGCCCAGACCACCAGGGTCGGCAGGAGCAGCAGCTGGGCGGCCACCAGCCCGGCGCCGCCGAGCACCCCGGGGTCCAGGGCCCGGTGGGCGGCGGTGACGTCACCGCCGTGCACGGCCAGCGCGGCGGCCAGCAGCAGCGCCCCGGCGCCGACCCAGCCCGCCGTCGCGAGCAGCGCGGCGGGCAGCACCCGCCGCAGCGCCGCCGGCACCCGCAGCCGGTCGGCGACCACCGACCACGGCCGCGACCGGCCCGCCGTCCGCCAGGTGTGCAGGACCGCCGCCCCGCTGACGAGCCCGGCCAGCACCGCCCCGCCGGCAAGGGCCTGCCCGGACAGCGGGCGGGCGACGGGGCTGGCGGCGAGCAGGCTGACGACGGCGGCGAGCAGGCCGTAGGCGGCGGCGTAGGTGACGACCGCGCGGCGGGCGGCCCGGGCGGGACCCCCGGTCACCGGTTCCGCCGGCGGCGTCCCGGACGTGGCGGCGGACAGGCCGAGAGCGATCGCGAGCCGCCGGCCGGCGGCCCACGACCACCCGCCCACGACGAGGGTGAGACCGAGCGGGACGACGGCCAGCTGCCCGCCGGGGACCGCGATCCCGGTGTGGTGGGCCAGCAGCCACGCGTCGGCGGCCACCCGCACCGCCTCGACCCACGTCGCGCCGGTGTCGGTGGCCGCGATCCACACGGCGACGACGGGGGCGACGACGGTGAGCAGCGACCCGACGACGGCCTGGACGGCGGCCAGCGCACCGAGGGCGAGCGGGGAGCGCAGCGGGGCACGGCCGCCTCCGGCGCCGCCGGTCGCCGGTGGCGGGGCGGCCGCCACCGCGCCGGCGGCGACGGAGGAACGCGACAACAGGCTCATGACGCCCCCATCGTCCGGGACGGGCCGGGCCCGTCCGGCGACCGACACGCCCCCTTCGCCGGATGCGGCGACCGAGTGGCCCCGGTTCAGCCCTGCAGGCCGCGCATCACCTCGCGCATGAGGTCGGCCGTCTCGGAGGGGGTCTTGCCGACCCTGACCCCGGCGGCCTCCAGGGCCTCCTTCTTCGCGGCGGCGGTTCCGGAGGAGCCGGAGACGATGGCGCCGGCGTGCCCCATCGTCTTGCCCTCCGGGGCGGTGAAACCGGCGACGTAGCCGACGACCGGCTTCGTCACGTGCTCGGCGATGTAGGCGGCGGCGCGCTCCTCGGCGTCCCCGCCGATCTCGCCGATCATGACGATGGCGTCGGTGTCGGGGTCGGACTCGAACGCCTCCAGACAGTCGATGTGGGTGGTGCCGATGACCGGGTCGCCGCCGATGCCGACGCAGGTGCTGAAGCCGAAGTCCTTGAGCTCGTACATCATCTGGTAGGTCAGCGTGCCGGACTTGCTGACCAGGCCGATGCGGCCGGGCGGGGTGATGTCGGCGGGGATGATGCCGGCGTTGGACTGCCCGGGGCTGATCAGCCCGGGGCAGTTGGGACCGATGAGCCGGGTCGTGCCGGCCTCCCGGGCGTAGGCGTAGAACTCGGCGGTGTCCCTGACCGGGATGCCCTCGGTGATGATGACGCACAGCGGCATCGCGGCGTCGACGGCCTCGACCACCGCGTCCTTGGTGAACGCCGGCGGGACGAACACCACCGAGACGTTCGCCCCGGTGGCCTCCATCGCCTCGGCGACCGTGCCGAACACCGGCAGCTCGACGCCGTCGGCGAAGGACGCGCGCTGGCCGGCCTTGCGGGCGTTGACCCCGCCGACGACGTTCGCGCCGGAGCGCAGCATCCGCTGGGTGTGCTTCATCCCCTCCGAGCCGGTCATGCCCTGGACGATGATGGTGCTGCTGCTGTCGAGGAAGATCGCCATCTCGGGTCCCCTTACTTCGCCGCGAAGGCGAGCTCGGCCGCGCGGCGCGCGGCGGCGTCCATCGTGTCCACCAGCTCAAGGGACTCGTGCCCTGTGTCGACAAACTCGTCGAGGATCCGGCGGCCCTCGTCGGCGTTGTTCCCGTCCAGCCGGACGACGAGGGGCTTGGAGATCTCCTCGCCCTTGGCCTTGAGGGACTCGATCGCGCCGACGATGCCGTTGGCGACCGCGTCGCAGGCGGTGATCCCGCCGAACACGTTGACGAACACGCTCTTGACCTGCGGGTCGGACAGGATGATCTCCAGGCCGTTCGCCATCACCTCGGCGGACGCGCCGCCGCCGATGTCGAGGAAGTTCGCCGGCTTCACTCCGCCGTACTCCTCACCGGCGTAGGCGACGACGTCGAGGGTGCTCATCACGAGCCCGGCGCCGTTGCCGATGACGCCGACCTCGCCGTCCAGCTTGACGTAGTTGAGGTCCTTCTCCTTGGCCGCCTGCTCGAGGGGGTCGGTGGCGGACCGGTCGACGAGCTCGGCGTGCTCGGGGTGGCGGAAGGCGGCGTTGTCGTCGAGGGTCACCTTGCCGTCGAGGGCGATGATCCGGCCGTCCTCCGTGCGCACCAGCGGGTTGACCTCGACGAGGGTGGCGTCCTCCTCGCGGTAGACGGTCCACAGCAGCTGGGCGACCCGGACGACCTCGTCGCGGACGTCGTCGGCGAACCCGGCGCGCTCGGCGATCTCGCGGGCCTTCGCCTCGTCGATACCCGTGAGCGGGTCGACGTGCACCCGGGCCAGGGCCTCGGGCCGCTCCACAGCGAGCTGCTCGATCTCGACGCCGCCCTCGACCGAGGCCATCGCCAGGTAGGCGCGCTCGGCCCGGTCGAGCAGCAGGGAGATGTAGTACTCCTCGGCGATCCGGGCGCCCTGGGCCACCATCACCTGGTGCACGGTGTGGCCCTTGATGTCCATGCCGAGGATCTGCTCGGCCTTCTCGGCCGCCTCCTCCGGGGAGTGGGCGAGCTTGACGCCGCCGGCCTTGCCGCGGCCGCCGGTCTTCACCTGCGCCTTCACCACCACGGTGCCCCCGCCCAGCTGTTCCCCGCCCAGCTGCTCTGCGGCCGCCCGGGCCTCCTCGGGGGTCCTTGCGACCACTGCGTCCAGCACGGGCACCCCGTGCTTGGCGAACAGGTCGCGCGCCTGGTACTCGAACAGGTCCACGTGCGCCGTCCTTCGTCGTCGAAGCGGAAGCCGATCGGTCGCCGAGCCTATCGGCAGCCTCCAGGGCGCCTGCCGGGCGTCCGGGCCCGGCACCTGGCCGCCGTGCGACCCTTCCCCTGTGCGCACAGGGGCGTTCGAGGGCTGGCGGGGGGTGCTGCTCACCCTCGTCATCGGCACGGTGGTGACCGCCGTGGCCATCGCGGTCGCGCTGTGGGCGAGCCGCGACTACGAGGGCGTCAGCGAGATCATCCGGACCGAGCCGGGTGCCGTCGAGCTGCCCGGTGAGCTGGTCTGCACCGCCACCGGCACCCCGGAACCGGTCGACGGCCCGGTCGGTGCCCGGTCCGTGGTGGCGCTGCGCTCCGGCGAGGCGCTCGTGCTGGCCGGCGACGGGCAGCTGTGGCGCGGGGACCCGTTCTCCGGCGCGCTGGAGCCGTGGACCGCCGGCCCCGGTCCGGCCGACCTCGGGGTCGGCGAGCCGCTGCTGCTGGGCGAGGAGCCGATCCGCCGCGACGTGTTCGTCGTCGGCACCGACGCCGTCGCCGCCGTCGACGTGCGGACCGGGGCGGTCCGGTCCCGGCAGCCGCTGCCCGGCGGCGTCCAGGTCGTCTCGGTGACGGCGACCACCCGGCAGGTCTACCTCGTCACCGAGAGCGGTGAGCTGTACGCGGCGCGCTGGGCGTACCGGCGGATCGGGGAGGTGCACCCGGCCGACACCCGCGACGTCCCGCCCGTGCACCGGGCGCTGGCGTCCCGGGACGGGCAGGTGCTGCTGCTGGCCACCGACGGCCCGCTGACCCGGATGGCGACGGCGACCGGCGGCGGCCAGCCGCTGCCGGTGCCGGCGGCCACCCCCGACGCGATGACGATCGGCTGGGACGGAATGGTGCACCTCGCCGACGGCTCCCAGGTCCGGGTGCTCGACCTGGGCGACGGGTGGGTCACCGGCCGGCTCAGCGGCTCCGTCACCGACTGGGCGAGCGACCCGGTCGCGTTGACGGGCCTGGAGCACGGTCTCGTCGTCGTCGGCGCGGACGGCTCGGTGCGCACCACCGCCTACCCGCAGTGCAACCGGGAGGAGCTGACCCGGCTCCCGGCCACCACCGAGGGGACGTGAGGCCCGCTCCCGGGCCGAGCCCGGCTGCGCCGCCGGCCCGTCGGTTAGTCTGCGAACGCCGCGACGAGGCGGCTACGAGTCGACGGAAGGCAGCACCACGATGGCCACGACCTCCCCGGTACGCATCGTCGTCGCCAAGCCCGGCCTGGACGGGCACGACCGCGGCGCCAAGGTCGTCGCGCGAGCGCTGCGCGACGCGGGCATGGAGGTCGTCTACACCGGCCTGCACCAGACACCGGAGCAGATCGTCGAGGCAGCCATCCAGGAGGACGCCGACGGCGTCGGCCTGTCGGTGCTGTCCGGCGCCCACATGACCCTGTTCCCCAGGGTCGTCGAGCTGCTGCGGGAGCGCGACGCCGAGGACATCGTCGTGTTCGGCGGCGGGATCATCCCCGAGGCGGACATCCCCGAGCTCGAGCGGCAGGGCGTGGCGAGGATCTTCACCCCGGGCGCGCCGACGTCCGAGATCGTGGAGTGGGTCCGCGAGCACGTGCCGGCTCACTGACCGGCTCCCTTGCCGGTGCCACGGCCGCGCGGCGAGGGGCGCGGCGCATCCGCCGGGTTCAGAGCTTCTCGACCGGCGCGTAGCGCAGCAGCAGGCGCTTGGTGCCCTCGGAGCGGAAGTCGACGTGGGCGACGGTCTTGTCGCCCTCCCCCTCGATCGCCACGACCGTGCCGAGGCCGAACGTGTCGTGGGTGACCTTGTCCCCCGGCTGCAGCGCGAGCACCGGCCGGTCCCCGGGGGTGCGGACGCCGGGGCGTCCGGCGAGCCGGGCCACCGCCGGCTGGGACCCCGGCCGGGTGGCGGTGGTCTCCTCTCGCTTCCACGAGACGAGCTCGCCGGGCAGCTCGTCGAGGAAGCGCGAGGCCGGGAAGTACCGAGGTTGTCCCCACGCGCTGCGCACGCCCGCGCGGGTGACGTACAGCCGGCGCTGGGCGCGGGTGAGGCCGACGTAGGCGAGCCGGCGCTCCTCGGCCAGCTGGGCGGCGTCCCCGAGTGAACGGACGTGCGGGAACGTGCCGTCCTCCATCCCGGTGAGGAACACGACCGGGAACTCCAGGCCCTTGGCGGTGTGCAGGGTCATCAGCGTGACGACGCCGGTGTCGTCCTGCCCCGAGGGGATCTCGTCGGCGTCGGCGACCAGGGAGACCCGCTCGAGGAACTCGTCGAGACCGCCCTCGGGCTCGGACTGCTCGAACTCGCCGGCGACCGCCACGAGCTCGGCGAGGTTCTCCACCCGGGACTGGTCCTGCGGGTCGTGGCTGGCGCGCAGCTCGTCGAGGTACCCGGTCTGCTCGAGCACCGCCTGCAGCACCGTCGCCGGGCCGGCCCCGGACTCCACGACCGTGCGCAGCTCCTCGACCAGGGCGGTGAACGACCGGATGCAGGTCAGCGACCGGGCGGCGATACCCGGCGCCTCCTCGGCACGCAGCAGCGCCTCGGCGAACGGGATCCGCTCCCGCTCGGCCAGCGCGGCGACGGACGCCTCGGCCCGCTCCCCGATACCCCGCTTGGGCACGTTGAGGATCCGGCGCAGGTTGACCGTGTCGACCGGGTTGGCCAGCACGCGCAGGTAGGCCAGGGCGTCCTTGACCTCGCGGCGCTCGTAGAACCGGGTGCCGCCGACCACCTTGTACGGCAGCCCGACCCGGACGAGGACGTCCTCCAGCGCCCGCGACTGGGCGTTCGTGCGGTAGAACACCGCGACGTCGCCGTACCGGACCCCCTCGGTGTCGTGCAGCCGGTCGATCTCCTCGGCGACGAACGCGGCCTCGTCGTGCTCGGTGTCACCGACGTAGCCGACGATCTGGGCGCCGGTGCCGGCCGACGTCCACAGGTTCTTCGCGCGCCGGTCGGGGTTGCGCGCGATGACGGAGTTCGCGGCGTCGAGGATCGTCTGGGTGGACCGGTAGTTCTGCTCCAGGAGGATCGTGCGCGCGTCGGGGTAGTCCTTCTCGAACTCGACGATGTTGCGGATCGTCGCCCCGCGAAAGGCGTAGATGGACTGGTCGGCGTCGCCGACGACGGTGAGCTCGGCGGGGGGCACGGCCACCTCGCTGCCCTCCCGCACGGTGCTGCCGTCGACGGCGCGGACCTCCCCCCGGGCCGCGGCCTCGGACACGGACCCGCCGACGAGCTCACGGACGAGCACGTACTGGGCGTGGTTGGTGTCCTGGTACTCGTCGACGAGGACGTGCCGGAACCGGCGCCGGTAGTGCTCGGCGACGTCCGGGAACGCCTGCAGGATGTTGACCGTCGTCATGATCAGGTCGTCGAAGTCGAGCGCGTTCGCCTGCCGGAGCCGCTGCTGGTAGCGGGCGTAGGCCTCGGCCAGCACTCGGTCGGCGCCGCTGCCGTCGGCGGCCTGGGCGGCGTAGGTCTCCTCGTCGACGAGCTCGTTCTTGAGGTTGGACACCTGGGCGCTCAGCGAGCGCGGCGGGTAGCGCTTGGGGTCGAGATCGAGGTCGCGGCACACCATCCCCATCAGCCGCTGGGAGTCCGCGGCGTCGTAGATGGAGAAGCTCGAGCGCATCCCGACCCGGCCGGCCTCGCGCCGCAGGATCCGCACGCAGGCGGAGTGGAAGGTGGACACCCACATCGACTCGGCGCGCGGGCCGACGAGGGCGGCGACCCGCTCGCGCATCTCGGCGGCCGCCTTGTTCGTGAAGGTGATCGCCAGCACCTGCCCGGGGCGGACGCCGCGCCCGGCGAGCAGGTAGGCGATCCGGTGGGTGAGCACGCGGGTCTTGCCGGACCCGGCGCCGGCGACGATGAGCAGCGGGCCGCCCTCGTGCAGCACGGCCTCACGCTGCTGGGGGTTCAGGCCGGCGAGCAGGTCCTCGGTGCGGAGGGCGGGTGCCGCGGCCGGCTGGGGCCCCGGTCCGCCGCCCGGGGGCGGCAGCTGCAGGTCGTCGAAGAGGGTGCTCATCGTGTGGTCCAGCCTACGGCGGACGACGGACAGCCGGTTCCCGGGCGGACGGCGAGGGTGGCGGTTAGCGTGGTGGCATGCCGCTGACCGCCGTCCCGCGCGCCCTCGTCGTCGCCGCCCACCCCGACGACATCGACTTCGGCTCCGCCGGCACGGTCGCGACGTGGACCGCCGCCGGCACGCAGGTGACGTACCTGCTGTGCACGTACGGTGACGCCGGCGGCTTCGACGACACCCCGCGCGAGGAGGTCCCGGGCATCCGGGCGGCCGAGCAGCGGGCCGCCGCGGCAGCGGTCGGCGTCCACGACGTCCGGTTCCTCGAGGGGTACCGGGACGGCTACCTCGAGGTCGGGCACGACCTCGTCCGGGACCTCACCCGGGTGATCCGGCAGGTGCGGCCGGTGCGGGTGCTGGCGCCCAGCCCGGAGCGACGGTGGGACCTCTTCGCGGCAGGCCACCCCGACCACCTGGCGTGCGGGGAGGCGGCGGTGCGGGCGGTGTACCCGGCGGCGCGCAACCCGTTCGCCTACCCGGAGCTGCTCCAGGACGAGGGCCTCGAGCCGTGGGTGGTGCAGGAGCTGTGGCTGGCGGCACACCCCGACACCGACCACAGGGTCGACATCACCGACGTCGTCGACCGCAAGCTCGACGCGCTGCGCGCCCACCGGTCGCAGACGGCGCACCGCTGGGACGAGCTGGCGGCCCAGGTGCGGGAGGGGATGGCGCAAGGCGCCGGCGGGCCGGGGCGCTACGCCGAGCACTTCAAGGTGGTGGCGACCGGCTAGCCCCAGAGGACGGCGATGAACACGTTGAGGACGGCCAGTCCGCCGACGGTGTGGACGACCGCGGGCGAGGCGTCCTTCTTGCGGTAGGCGAACGCGAGCGCCGCGACGACGCAGGACGAGGAGCAGGTCGTAGGGGAGAGTCACGCCCCGAGCCCATTCGGGCTCGGGGCGTGACTCAGGGTCGGGTCGTGCTCAGGACAGCGGCACGATCCGGGTCGGGGTCGTGACCGCCGGGTACTGCTGGGCAGAGACGACGCCGCCCAGCGTCTCGACCAGGTAGCCCGTCAGGGCGGCCTGCTGCGTGGAGGGCAGGACAGTGAACGGCTGGCCGGCGAACATCGTGTAGCCGTCCTGGCCGCGCAGCAGGAAGTCGATCGACGCCAGGGAGATCGTCCCGGAGTACACGATCTCGCCCTCGGTAACCACCGACGTGCCGTCGTTGAGGGTCAGCGACTGAACCCTACTGCCGACCGGGGCGGCAGGGTCGTAAGTGTACGAGAAGCCGGCCACTTGGGCGAACGAGCCGGTCGCCGAGACGGAGCCGTGCTCGACCGCCGCCACGAACGCCTCCACCGGGAGCGCCGGCGCTACGGAGACGAAGTTCGGGAACGGCACAACGCTGTAGGTGTCAAACAGCGTGAGGTCGCCCGCCGGGATGACCGAGTCGTTGCGGATGCCACCGCCGTTCTGGATCGCCACCTGCGGCGGCGTCACGCCGTTCTCGGCCGCGAGCCGCTTTCCCTCGGACAGGAGGGCGTCAGTGACCAGGTTACCGAGGTTGGTCTCCTTGGAGCGGATGCTGACGCGCGTTCCGTCCAGCGGCACCTCGGTCGTCGCGACGACCGTCTCCTGCAGCGACTCGACGAACTCCGCGACCGGCTGCTCGACGATGCGCAGCACCCGAGCGTCCGGCTTGACCGCGTCCGGCCCGAGCGAGGTCACTGGGATCGGCCGGCTCGCCTCGTCGTCGACCGACACCACGTTGCCGTCGCGGTCGAACTGCACGACCAGCTTGCCGACGTACCGGTACAGGCCGGAGGTGGTGACCACCGGGATGTCCGCACCATCGGCGGCCGTGACCACCTGTGGGTAGGAGTAGCCGGGGTTGCGCGTGTCGCCCGGGAGAATCTCGTCGCCCGCGCTGGCCATGACCTCACCGCCACCGGCGCCGACCACGACATCAATGTTCTCGAGCTCCGCAGCCAGGGCGATCTCGTTGTCGATGTCCTGCAGGTGGGAGACAAGGATGATCTTGTTCACGCCCGCCTTCTCGAGCAGCTCGGCCTGCGCGTTGGCGATACCCGCGAGGTCCGGGTCCACCGCGACGTTTCGGCTGCTGGTCAGGGACGACAGCTCCGGCGTGGTCAGGCCGATGACGCCGATGCGCTCACCGCGCTCCTGGACCACGGTGGCGTCGACGATGGTGCCGTCGTCCACGAAGGCCCTGGAGCCGCGGCTCGCCACTGAAGTCCAGGTTCGCGGCGACGAACGTGGTGCTCTGGTCGACCTGCGCGAGGAAGTCGGCGAAGAACTCCGGACCCAGGTCGAAGTCGTGGTTGCCGATGGCGCTGACGTCCCAGCCAGCCGCGTTGAACGCGAGGGCGTCGTAGAACGGGGCACCCTCCTGGCGGCTCGCGTCGAGCTGGGCACTCGGCAGGTACAGGTCACCGCCGTGGATGGTGATGACACCGCGCTTGGTTCCCGGCGCGGCAGGCGGTCCGGTGACGGCAGCGTCGCGCTGCTGCTGCACCAGCTCGGTGAACATGGCCGCACCGGCGACCTCGGCGATCACGGCGTCCTCACCGCTCCCGTAGGTGCGGGTTATCGGCAGCAGAGCGGACTCCGTGTCGTTGGCGTGCAGGACCGTGAGGGTGAACCCACCCTTGTCCGCCGCCTTGCGGCCCTCGCCGGGTGCCGCCGTGGCCGCACCTGCGGCGACGGTCGCCACCATGGCGCCGGAGGCGATCACCGAGGCGGCGATGCGCCGGCTGGTTGCGATGGACATGTGACTCCTTGACTGGATGAGTCCGTTGGGTAGTGGGACCTTAACCCGGCTGTGGGACATGCTGGTAGGTAACAGATGACCCGTGGGCAACCGAACGTTTGACATCCGGGACAGGTCCACCCTCATCTGTCGTACTGGCGCTCGTCGCCCTCGGCAGGCGATCAGCCCCGCCGGGACGGCTCCGTACACCCCGACAGCTCCGGCGCCAGTGGCACGATCCCTCTCGGGTGGGTCTGCTCATGCGTGCCCGTAGTGGTGCCGCTTGATGTGGTCGAAGTCGACCGTGTCGCCGAAGTCAGCGGATGGAGAAGAGGCGAGCGTGGTCCACGGCCGACGTTCTTCCTGTGCGGCGGGATCACTTCAGGTGGTGGTGGCGACCGGCTAGCCCCAGAGAACGGCGATGAGCACGTTGAGGATCGCCAGCCCGCCGACGGTGTGGACCACCGCGGGCGAGGCGTCCCTCTTGCGGTAGGCGAACGCGAGCGCCGCGACGACCAGCGCGACGACGAGCTTGACCCCGATCTTGGCCTGGTCGACGTCCGCGTCCAGGGCGGCCTCGGCGACCCCGACGAGGAGCAGGCCGGTGACCACCTGGAGCAGGGACCCATGCACCATCCCGACGACGATCCGCGGCGAGCGCAGGACCGTGAGGTAGCCGCCGATGATCGCGGCCAGCCCGATGAAGTGCAGGACGAGGAGCAGGTCGTAGAGGAGGGTCACGCCGGCAGCCTAGCCAGGCTGCCGGCGTGACCCTAGGTGGGCCGCTGCCGCGGGGTGCTCAGCGGGCCTGGGCGAGGCCCTCCTCGACCATGAGGTCGAGCGCAGGGGTGAGGAACACCCGTGGCGTGGTCGCCCCGGACGCCGGCCTCCGGGACGGAAGGTGCCGACGCAGAGCCAGCGGCGATGCGGAATCCCGGGCGGCGGGGTCCCGAGCAGGCACCTAGGGTGACCGCATGTCGGGCACGCTGAGCACGCTGCGACGCCGCGGGCACACCGCCGCGCTGCTGACGTTCCGGTGGCTGCCCGCCCCGGTGCGCCGGCGACTGGTGGGGGCGGTGACCCCCGGCTTCACCGTCGGCGCGGTCTGCGCGGTGCAGCACGGTGACACGCTGCTGTTCCTGCGCCAGCCGCACCGGGAGGGGTGGAGCCTGCCCGGCGGCCTGCTCGACCGGGGCGAGGCCCCGGCGGACGGCGTCGTCCGGGAGGTGCGCGAGGAGACCGGCCTGCGGATCGAGGTCGGGCTGCCGCTCACCACCCAGGTCAACGCGACGGTGCGCCGGGTCGACGTCATCTACCGGGTCCGGGTCGACGAGCGCCCCCACGTCGAGCCCGGCGGGGAGGCCAGGGCCGCTCGCTGGCTGCGGCCCAGGGAGGTGCTCGAGGACGCCGACGGCCCGACCCGGGAGATCCTCGCCCTGCTGGAGCGGGTGGCCGCGCCCGGCGCCTACGACGGTCGAGTGGTCGCACCGGACAGCCCGCCCCCGGCTGCGCCGCCCCGGCCAACCCCTCCCCAGGCCAGCCCGCAGTGACCCGGCCGGCGGGCGTCGTCCTGGCCGCCGGCCACGGCACCCGGCTGCGGCCGCTGACGACGCTGCGCCCCAAGGCGCTGTGCCCGGTGGGCGGCGTCCCACTGCTCGACCGCGCGCTGGCCCGGCTGGCGCCTTACACCGGCGCCGGCCCGGCACACCTCGCCGTCAACGCGCACGCCCTGGCCGACCAGGTCGTCCGGCACGTCGGGGACCGGGCGCACGTCAGCGTCGAGCAGCCGGAGGCGCTGGGCACGGCGGGCGCCCTGGGCCGGTTGCGGGACTGGGTCGGCGGGCGCGACGTCCTGGTCACCAACGCCGACGCGCTGCTCGTCGGACCGCTGGACGAGCTCCTGGAGGGGTGGGACGGCGAGCGCTGCCGGCTGCTCGTCGTCCCGGCCGAGGGAACCGGCGACTTCGACGGGCACCGCTACGTCGGCGCCTGCCTGCTGCCGGGCCGCCTCGTCGGCGGCCTGGCCGCGGAGCCGTCCGGGCTCTACGAGGTGCTGTGGCGCCGCGAGCACGAGGCCGGGCGGCTGGAGCTCGTGACGTTCACCGGGACGGCGATCGACTGCGGCACGCCGACGGACTACCTGCGCGCCAACCTCACCGTCTCCGGGGGAGCAAGCGTCGTCGGCCGGGGGGCCGTCGTCGAGGGGACGGTGGAGCGCTGCGTCGTCTGGGACGGTGCCTACGTCGGGCCCGGGGAGCACCTCGTCGAGGTGGTCCGGGCGGGGACGCGTGAGGAGCCGGTCACCGTCCCGGCGCCGCAGTAGGCGCCCTTGGTCAGTGCCTGAGCCTTGGTCAGTGCCTGAGCCTTGGTCAGTGCTTGCGCAGGTCCGTCACCGCGTCGTGCTGCTGAGCGCCATCGTGCTTGGCACGCTTGGCGGCGCGCTTCTCCTTGATCGAGCGACCCGGTTTCTTCGCCGTCCGGTTCTGGGTGTGGGACTTGTCGGACATCGTCGCTCCTGTGCCTGGGCGGGGCGCGCACGGCCCCGTCGGGCACCAGCCACGCTAGACCTCCCAGCCCCCCAGCACGAGCCCACGTCCTGCGGGCTTGACGTGGCCGAACCCCGTCCCCTGGCCACGTCAAGCCCGCACGACGTGGGAGGGCGGCGGACGGCGGGGCGGCGTCACTCCCACTCGATCGTGCCCGGCGGCTTGCTCGTCACGTCGAGGACGACCCGGTTGACCCCGTCGACCTCGTTGGTGATCCGGGTGGAGATCCGCGCGAGCAGGTCGTGCGGCAGTCGGGCCCAGTCGGCCGTCATCGCGTCGTCCGAGGTGACCGGCCGCAGCACGACCGGGTGCCCGTAGGTCCGTCCGTCACCCTGGACGCCGACCGAGCGGACGTCGGCGAGCAGGACGACCGGGCACTGCCAGATGGCCCGGTCCAGGCCGGCGGCGGTGAGCTCCTCGCGGACGATCGCGTCGGCGGCGCGCAGCGTCTCGAGCCGGTCCCGGGTGACCTCCCCGACGATCCGGATGCCGAGCCCCGGCCCGGGGAACGGCTGGCGCCACACCATCGCCTCGGGCAGCCCGAGCTCCGCACCGACCGCGCGCACCTCGTCCTTGAACAGAGTCCGCAGCGGCTCGACAAGCTCGAAGGCCAGGTCCTCGGGCAGTCCCCCGACGTTGTGGTGGCTCTTGATGGTCGCTGCGCCCTCCCCGCCACCGGACTCCACGACGTCCGGGTAGAGGGTGCCCTGGACGAGGAACCGGACCTCCTCGCCCTGCTCGCCCGCCTCGGCGAGGATCTCCCGTGCGGCGCCCTCGAACGCCCGGATGAACTCCCGGCCGATGACCTTGCGCTTCTCCTCGGGGTCGGTGACCCCGGCGAGCGCGTCGAGGAACGTGTCGGCCGCGTCGACGACCTTGAGCCGGATGCCGGTCGCCTCGACGTAGTCGCGCTCGACCTGCTCGGCCTCACCGGCGCGCAGCAGGCCGTGGTCGACGAAGACAGCGGTGAGCTGGTCCCCGACCGCCCGGTGCACGAGCGCGGCCGCCACCGCCGAGTCGACCCCGCCGGACAGCCCGCAGATGACCGCGGCGCCGCCCACCTGCGCGCGGACCCGCTCGACCTGCTCGGTGATGACGTTGCCGGTGGTCCAGTCCGGCTCGATCCCCGCACCGTTCCGGAGGAAGTTCTCGATCACCTGCTGGCCGAAGGTGGAGTGCCGGACCTCCGGGTGCCACTGGACGCCGAACAGCCGCCGCTCGACGTCCTCGAACGCCGCCACCGGCGCCCCGGAGGACTCCGCGACGACGGTGAACCCCTCGGGCGCCCGCCGGACGGCGTCCCCGTGGCTCATCCACACGCTCTGCGTCTCCGGCTGCCCGGCCAGGAGCACGCTGTCCGAGGGCTGTGCCCGCACCTGGGTGCCGCCGTACTCACGCAGGCCGGTGCGGGCGACCTCGCCGCCGAGCGCCGCGGCCATCGCCTGGAAGCCGTAGCAGATGCCCAGGACCGGCACGCCCGCCTCGAACAGCGCCTCGTCCACCCGCGGGGCGCCCTCGGCGTACACCGACGACGGGCCGCCGGAGAGGATCACCGCGAGCGGCTGCTTGTCCAGCATCCGCTCGACCGGCATCGAGTGCGGGACGATCTCGGAGTAGACGTTGGCCTCGCGGACCCGGCGGGCGATGAGCTGGGCGTACTGGGCGCCGTAGTCGACGACGAGCACCGGCCGGTGGCCGGTACCGGGCGCCGCGGCGGAGCGGTCGGCGCCGATGCCGGTGGACGGCGCGCCGTCGGCGACCAGCTCGGACGCCGGGTCGTCGGGCCGGGACGGCCGGGTGGGGGCGTCGTCAGCGCTGGAGCCCGGGACGGTCACCGCGCCAGCGTAGTGCCGCCGCCCGCACGACCCTCGAGCGCGGCGATCCGGTCCCGCGCCTCGCCGGTCACCTTCCGCTCGACGACGAAGGACAGTGCCGGGACGACGCCGGCCAGGACCAGCTGGACCAGCCGGCCCGGGCCCCAGCGCAGCTTGGACCACATGTCGACGACGGTGACGAGGTAGATGACGTAGATCCAGCCGTGGGTGATCGCGATCCACGTGCCGAGGAACGGCTCGCCGTCGAGCAGCAGGTACTTGACGATGATCTCCACGGTCAGCAGCAGGAGGAAGCCACCGGTGACCCAGGCCATCACCCGGTAGCGGGTCAGCGAGGCGGCGAGCCGGCTGGGGGCGCGCGAGGAGGTGGCGCGGTCGGTGGTGCTCACGACGTCGATTGTGCCTGCTCGGGTGCGGCCGCCTCGGCGCGGGCCTCGAGCTCCCGCTCGTGGGCGTCCCGGACCAGCCGCCACCAGAAGAACACGGCGAACCCGGCGAACAGCCACCACTGCAGCGCGTAGGACAGGTTCTGCAGGGCCAGCCCGTCCGCGGGCTCGACCGTCGGCACCGGCTCCAGCGGCGGCTCGGTATCGGTGAGCGCCAGGTAGGCGGTGTACAGCGGCGGGTCCCAGACGTTGACCAGGTCGGCGGAGGCGACGGTGGGCAGCTCGCGGGTGCCGGGGCCGGCGCCGCCGACCGGCGGCTCGCTCTGCTCCAGGCGGCCCTCGAGGGTGACCCGTCCGGCGGGGACGTCGAGGGGCCTCGCGCCGTCCGGGAGCCAGCCCAGGACGACGGCCAGGGTGCCGCCGTCCGTCTCGTCCGGCCGGTCGACGGCGAGCGGGGCGACGAGCCAGGACCCGGGACGGCCGTCGAGCTCCCGGTCGGGGACGCGCACCGCGGCGTCCGGGTCGAGCACGCCGGTCACCCGGACGAGCTGGCGGACGTCGCTGCCCTCGAGCGGCTCGGCGGGAGCGAGCACGTCCTCCAGCGGCACGACGCCGCGCCCGGCCGTCTGCTCGCGGACCTCGCGCGCGGCCTCGTCCCGGGCCCGGCCGAGCTGCCAGTCACCGAGGTAGGCGAACAGCGTGGCCGCCGCCAGGGCCACGCCGAGCAGCGCGATGAAGTGCGGTCGCGTGGCGGTCCGGAGCACCTCCCCACGCTACCCCGCCGCCCATCCCCCGATCTCTGGAGCCTTTCCGTGGTCTCCGGGCCGGCCGAGACCACGGCAAGCCTCCAGAGATCGCGCGTCACCAGGCACGCGCGGCACGGGGGCGCCAGAAGTCGGCGTCGTCGAGCGGCACCGGGGCACGCAGACCGGTGAGGCGCCACAGATCGTCGAGGACGGCGTGGCGCTCGTCTCGGACGGAGGTCCGGTCGTACCGCAGCAGCTGGATCGAGCCCATCGTGGTCAGGCGGTTCTGCCGACGACGGTCCAGGGACGGCTGGTCGGCCTCGTCGTGGTACCCACCGTCGTACTCCGAGCCGACCGGGTGACCGGGGACGCGCAGGTCGGGGACGCCGATCACGGCACCGTCGGCGTCCAGGACCGGCACGTTGACCCACGGCTCGGGTAGACCCGCCAGCACGTAGATCATCCGCAGCCGGGTCTCGCCGGGCGAGCGCACGTTCTCCCGGCACAGGTCGACGGCGACCCGGACCAGCCGGACGCCGGGCCACCGGCGACGGTCCGCGGCGTAGACGGCGAGCAGGACCCGAGACAGGCCGAGCTCCCACAGGAAGGCGTCGGCGACGACCACGGCCTCGACGAGACGACGCTCACGCATGAGGTCGAAACAGGTGCGCAGCGGCGAGGTGAGGAGCACGCCGTCCTTCTCGACGATGTCCCGGTCGATCTCGCTGTGACCGACGAGCCCGCCGCCCCAGTCGGGCGTGCCGCGCAACGTCAGCCGCCGGCGGTTCAGACCCGCGACCCCGGTGCCGGCCGTCAGCACCGGCCGGGTGACGTCGAGCGGGACGACGCGTCCGGGCGCAGGCTGCCAGGCACCGTGCAACCAGGCGGCCAGGAGCCCGCACGCGACGACGTCCTGCGGCATCACGAGCCGGGCGGCGGCCAGCCGCACCTCGCTGGTGACCTCGACGGACTGGTGCACGTACACACCCCGCACCAGCCGCCGCCAGATGCTCGACCTCAGCTGCTCCTCCGTCAGCTGGCCGGCCGCGACAGCGTCACGGCCTCGAAACGGGGCGTGGACAAGCTCGTCCGGTGCGTGAGGCGTGATCGGCATGCTGCGACTGAGCCGCAGGCGACCGCACCCTGCCAAGGGGCCCCGTCGGCCTGTGGACAGACACGAGGAACGACCGGTCCTGTGGAGGCCCAGTCACCGCCACCCGCCGCGACGAGTGGAGGCTTTCCGGGGTCTCGAGCCCACACGAGACCCCGGAAGGCCTCCAGAGGTCGGTTGCTAGGCCGGCTGCGCGGTGTACAGCACCGTCTGCACGCGGATCAGGCCGTCCGCGAAGACGAACGTGTCCACGCCGTTGTCGACCGTGCGGCCACCACCGGTGGCCTTCCACTCCAGGTAGAGGACGTCGTCGGCGAACACGGTGTCGAGCTGCCACTGCGCCTGGGGGACGTCGCTCAGCAGCTGGGTGAAGACCTGTCGGGCGCCGTCCTTGCCCCGGAACACCTGCTTGTTCACCACGAGGACCGCGTCGTCGCGGTAGTCGGCGACGATCTCCTCGAGGTCCTCCGCACCGAGCGCCTGGCCGTGGTGCGCGAAGACCTCTTCCGGTGTACGGGTCATGGCCCCTCCTTCGTGGATGTCCCGACCACCGATCGTCCGCCCCGGCGCGGCGACGGGCCAGGGACCAACGACCCTGTGGGCGGGCGGTCGTCGGTGCTTGCCTTTACCGTCGGATCGAGACCGACACGAGGGGAAGGGGACGCCCATGAAGGCGGTTCGCCTGCACCGGTACGACGAGCGCCCGGTGGTCGAGGAGGTTCCCGAGCCGACCGTCGAGCGACCGTTCGACGTGGTCGTGCGGGTCGGTGGCGCCGGCCTGTGCCGCACCGACCTGCACATCATCGAGGGCCAGTGGGCCAGCCGGAGCAACGTCTCCCTGCCCTACACGCTGGGGCACGAGAACGCCGGGTGGGTGCACGCCGTCGGTCCGGCCGTCGAGCACGTCCAGGTGGGGGACGCCGTCATCCTGCACCCGCTGGTGACGTGCGGCTTCTGCCGGGCGTGCCGCGCGGGGGACGACGTGCACTGCGAGGCGCAGTCCTTCCCCGGTATCGACACCGACGGCGGAATGGCCGAGTACCTCAGGACGTCGGCACGCTCGGTGGTCCCGCTGCCGGCCGGCGTGCAACCCGCGGACGTCGCAGCGCTCGCCGACGCGGGACTCACCGCCTACCACGCGGTGAAGAAGGCCCTGCCCCTGCTGCACCCGGGCAGCACGTGCGTCGTCATCGGCGCCGGCGGCCTCGGCCACATCGGCATCCAGTGCCTCACGGCGCTGAGCGCGACGCGGGTCGTGGTGCTCGACGCCAACCCCGACGCGCTGGCCCTGACGACCGGCTGGGGCGCCGACGAGACGGTGCTCGTCGACGGCTCGCACGTGGAGCGGGTGCTCGAGCTCACCGACGGCCACGGAGCCGAGGTGGTGCTGGACTTCGTCGGCGAGCGTGGCGCGGAGCGGGACGCCTGGGCGATGACCCGCCGGGCGGGGAGCCACTACGTCATCGGCTACGGAGGCACGGTCGAGATCCCGACGATCGACGTCATCTCCACCGAGCGCAACGTCATCGGCAACCTCGTCGGCAGCTACAACGAGCTCGTCGAGCTGATGGCGCTGGCGGCGGCGGGAAAGGTCGTCATGCAGACGACGAGGTACCCGCTCGACGCTGCCCTCGACGCGATGGCAGACCTGGACGCCGGTCGGCTACGGGGCCGAGGGATCCTCGTCCCCTGACCGGCAGGCAGTCCCAGCGGTTCAGTCCGGACGGTTCGGGTCGACCTTCCGGACGCCGACCGGCTAGTCCTCGACCCGGACGTCCTTCCAGAACGCCACCCGGTCGCGGACCATCTCGGCCTGCGGGCTCGGCTCCGGGTAGTACCAGACGGCGTCCTCGCTGCGCCGCCCGTCGGCCTCCAGCGAGTAGTACGAGGCCTCGCCCTTCCACGGGCAGCGCGTCGTCGTCGCCGAGGGCCGCAGCAGGTCCTCCCGCAGCGAGGACCGGGGGAAGTAGTGGTTGCCCTCGACGACGACGGTGTCGTCGCTCTCGGCAACGACGTGACCGTTCCACACTGCTCGCATCAGGAGACCCTGTCTCTGCGCCTGCAGCAGCCTGCGGCTGCCGCAGGTGCGGGTGGTCCCTCGCTCACCGGGCACCCAGCATCTTGAGCGCACGCAGCCCCCACGTCATCGCGCGGGTGTAGGTGGCGCCGTCCAGGTCGTACACCCGCCCCATCCCCAGGCCGCGGTGGACCATCCGCTGGACGCCGATCGTCTGGGACTCGGTGTACTTGAGCAGCCCCTCGGCGCCGTGCCGGCGGCCCAGTCCGGAGTCCTTCATCCCGCCCATGGGCGCCCCGGTGGCCGTCCACGCGGTGAGGTACCCCTCGTTGACGTTGACGGTGCCGGCCTGCAGCCGTCGGGCGATCGCCCGCCCGCGGCGCAGGTCGCGGACCCAGACGCTCGCGTTGAGGCCGTACGCCGTGTCGTTCGCGACCCGGACGGCCTCGTCGTCCCCGCCGACGACGCGCACGGACACCACCGGGCCGAACGTCTCCTCGACCCAGCACGGGTTGTCGGCCGGGACGTCGGCGAGCACGGTCGGCTCGTAGAACAGGGGACCGACGTCAGGACGGGCCCGACCGCCCGCGAGCACCCGGGCCCCGGCGGCGACGGCGCCGTCGACGTGGGCGGCCACCGCGTCGAGCTGGCGACGGGACACCAGGGATCCCATGTCGGCGTCGAAGTCCAGACCGGGTCCGAGGCGCAGGGCCCGCACGCGGCGCAGGAAGGCCTCGAGGAACCGGTCCGCGACCGCCTCGTGCACGAGCAGCCGCTCGGTCGACACGCACAGCTGCCCGGCGCTGGCGAAGCTCGCCCGGACCGCGCCCTCCGCGGCGACCTCGACGTCGACGTCCTCGGTGACGTAGAGGCTGTTCTTGCCGCCGAGCTCCAGCGACGCGCCGACGAGGCGGCGGGCAGCCTGCTCGGCGACACGCCGGCCGGTTGCCGTCGAGCCGGTGAAGCACACGTAGTCGCAGGAGTCCACGAGGGCACCACCGACGGTCGCGCCGTCACCGACGACGACGGCGAACACGCCCTCCGGCACACCGGCCCGGTGCAGCAGCTCGGCTGCCCACAGCGCCGACAGCGGCGTCTGGCTGTCCGGCTTCACGACGACCGCGTTGCCGGCGAGCAGCGCCGGTAGCGCGTCGGACACCGCGAGCGTCAGCGGGTAGTTCCACGGCGCGATCACCCCGACCACACCCTTGGGGTGACGGACCTCGGTGCTTGTCGACAGCAGCGGCACCAGCCCAGGCCGGCGGGCATCGGCCAGCAGTGAGGGACCGGTCCGGGCGTAGTGGCGGGCGACGATCGCGATGTCGGCGACCTCCTCGAAGGCGTGCGCCCGGGCCTTGCCCGCCTCCAGCTGCACCAGGTCGAGGGCCTCGCCCTGGTGCTCGAGCACGAGGTCGTGCAGCCGCAGCAGCACGGCGGCCCGCTCACCGACCGGGCGGGCGGCCCAGTCGCGCTGCGCCCGGCGGGCCGCCTCGACGGCGTTCGCGACGTCCTGCGGGGTGGATGTCGGCACGCTGACCAGCGGCAGGCCGGTGAACGGTGCAGTCGTCGTGCGCCGTTCAGCACGCGGCGAAGCGACGACCCGGTCAAGGAGTGCGGCTACCCGGGCCGGGTCCAGGGCGGCATGCAGCGGATGGGTCGTCGGCACGGTGGGCGCGGCCGGGGCCGACGCCGTGTCGCTCAACATGCAGGCATGCTAACGGACAGCGCCCCGTCAGGTACCCGTCACACGAGCGGCACGATCTCCGGGGCGCCGAGCCGGGCGGAGTCGGCGGTCTCGTCGTCCGGCTGCTGCTGGCTCAGCCGCTCAGCCTCCACCCGGGCCAGGTAGTGGGAGACCTCCTTGTCCCGCTGCTCGTCGCTCCAGCCGAGGACCCGGCCCATGAGCGCGGCCGCGACGGGGGCCGCCGCCGTCCCGCGGTCCCAGGTCTCGATCGAGACCCGTAGCCGGCGGGTGAGCACGTCGTCGAGGTGCCGGGCGCCCTCGTGGCTGACGGCGTAGACCACCTCGGCGGCCAGGTAGTCCTCGGCCCCGGTGAGCGGCTCGCCGAGCGTGGGGTCGTCGGCGACGAGGGCGAGCACCTCGGGGGTCAGCGCGCCGTGCCGCTGCAGCAGGTGCTCGATACGGGCGACGTGCAGGCCGGCGGCCTCGGCGGTGCGCCGCCGGGCGTTCCACGCGGCGGCGTACCCCTGGGCGCCGACGAGCGGGATGCGGTCGGTGCAGCTGGCCGCGACCCGGAAGTCGAGGCTGCGGGCGACCTCGTCGACGGCGTCGCGGGCCATCACCCGGTAGGTCGTGTACTTGCCCCCGGCGACGACGACGAGCCCGGGCACCGGGTGGGCCACGACGTGCTCGCGGGACAGGGCGCTGGTCTCCTCGCTCTCCCCGGCCAGCAGCGGGCGCAGGCCCGCGTAGACCCCCTCGACGTCCTCGCGGGTGAGCGGCGTGACGAGAACCCGGTTCACGTGCCCGAGCAGGTAGTCGATGTCCCGGCTGGACGCCGCCGGGTGCGCCTTGTCGAGGTGCCAGTCGGTGTCGGTGGTCCCGATCACCCAGTGCCGGCCCCAGGGGATGACGAACAGCACGCTCGTCGCCGTCCGCAGGATGATCCCGGTGCGGGACCGGATCCGGTCCCGTGGGACGACGAGGTGGATGCCCTTGGAGGCGCGGACCTCGAACTGGCCGCGCTCGCCGACCATCGCCTGGGTCTCGTCGGTCCACACCCCGGTCGCGTTGACCACCTGACGGGCACGGACGTCGAGCTCCCGGCCGGACTCGAGGTCGCGCACCCGCGCCCCGACGACCCGTTCGCCCTCGCGCAGGAAGCCGACCACCCGGGCCCGGTTCGCGACGTGCGCGCCGTAGGAGGCTGCGGTGCGGACGACGGCCAGCGTGTGCCGGGCGTCGTCCACCTGGGCGTCGTAGTACTGCAGGGCTCCGACGAGAGAGTCGCGGCGAAGCGCCGGGGCCTCGCGCAGCGCCCCGCGCCGGGTCAGGTGCCGGTGCCCGGGCACGCCCCGGGAGGCCCCGGAGGTGAGTCCGAGGGTGTCGTAGAGCACCAGCCCCGCACCCACGTACGGCCGCTCCCAGACCCGGTGCGTCAGCGGGTAGAGGAACGGCACCGGCCGCACCAGGTGCGGGGCGATCCGCTGCAGCAGCAGCGCCCGTTCGGCGAGGGCCTCCCGGACCAGCCCGAAGTCGAGCATCTCGAGGTAGCGCAGGCCACCGTGGATGAGCTTGCTGGAGCGGGACGACGTCCCGCTGGCCCAGTCCCTCGCCTCGACCAGCCCGGTGGTCAGCCCGCGGGTGGCGGCGTCCAGCGCGCTGCCGGCACCGACCACCCCACCGCCGACGACGAGGACGTCGAGCTCCTCGGCGGCCATCGCGGCGAGCGCCTGCTCGCGCTCGGCCGGTCCGAGCGCGACCGGTGCCCCGGTGACCAGTGGGCGCGGGAACCTGCCGGGGCGGGTCATGCCGGCTGGTAGGGGGAGACGACGACCTCGACCCGCTGGAACTCCTTGAGGTCGGAGTACCCGGTGGTAGCCATCGCCCGGCGCAGCGCGCCGACGAGGTTCGTGGTGCCGTCGGCGATCCGGCCCGGGCCCAGCAGGATCTCCTCCAGGGGCGCGACCGTGCCCACCCGGACCCGCTCCCCGCGGGGGAGCTGCGGGTGGTGGGCCTCGCTGCCCCAGTGCCACCCGCGGCCGGGGGCCTCGGTGGCGCGGGCGAGCGCGGCGCCGAGCATGACGGCGTCCGCGCCGCAGGCGACGGCCTTGACCAGGTCACCGGAGCGGCCCACGCCGCCGTCGGCGATGACGTGCACGTACCGGCCGCCGGACTCGTCCATGTAGTCGCGGCGGGCTGCGGCGACGTCGGCGACGGCGCTGGCCATCGGCGCGTGGATGCCGGTGACGATGCGGGTCGTGTGCGCCGCGCCGCCGCCGAAGCCGACGAGGACGCCGGCCGCACCGGTCCGCATGAGGTGCAGGGCCGCGGTGTACGTGGCGCAGCCGCCGACGACCACCGGGACGTCGAGCTCGTAGATGAACCGCTTGAGGTTCAGCGGCTCCGCGCGCCCGGAGACGTGCTCGGCCGAGACGGTGGTGCCGCGGATGACGAAGAGGTCGACGCCGGCGTCGACGACCGTCTTCCACAGCTGCTGGGTGCGCTGCGGGGTGAGCGCGCCGGCGACGGTGACACCGGCGTCGCGGATCTCCCCGAGCCGCCGGGTGACGAGGTCGGGGTCGATGTCCGCGGAGTAGATCTCCTGCATCCGCCGGGTCGCGGAGCCCGGGTCGAGTGCGGCGATCTCGGCGAGCAGCGGCTCGGGGTCCTCGTAGCGGGTCCACAGGCCCTCGAGGTCCAGGACGCCGATGCCGCCCAGGCGGCCCATCGCCACCGCGGTGGCCGGCGACATCACCGAGTCCATCGGCGCGGCCATCACGGGCAGCTCGACGTGGTAGGCGTCGATCTGCCAGTCGACCGAGACGTCCTCGGGGTCGCGGGTGCGCCGGCTCGGCACGATCGCGACGTCGTCGAAGGAGTACGCCCGGCGTCCCCGCTTGCCGCGCCCGATCTCGATCTCGTTCATCACGCTGCCAGGCTACCGGCGGCCGGAGGGCGGGACGCCTCAGCGGGTGCCGTAGTTGGGCGCCTCGACGGTCATCTGGATGTCGTGCGGGTGGGACTCCTTGAGCCCGGCCGCGGTGATCCGGACGAACCGTCCACGCTCCTTGAGCTCGGCGATGGTGGCCGAGCCGGTGTAGAACATCGACTGGCGCAGCCCGCCGACGAGCTGGTGGGCGACCGCGGCCAGCGGTCCCCGGTAGGGCACCTGGCCCTCGACGCCCTCCGGCACGAACTGGTCGTCGCTGAGGACGTCGTTCTGGAAGTAGCGGTCCTTGGAGAACGAGCGGGCACCGGTGCGGGTCTGCTGCGCGCCGAGGCTGCCCATCCCGCGGTAGGACTTGAACTGCTTGCCGTTGATGAACACGAGGTCGCCGGGGCTCTCCTCGCAGCCGGCGAGCAGCGAGCCGATCATCACCGTGTCGGCGCCGGCGACGAGGGCCTTGGCGATGTCACCGGAGTACTGCAGCCCGCCGTCGCCGATCACCGGGACGCCGGCCGGCCGGCACGCCTGGGCGGCCTCGTGGATGGCGGTCACCTGGGGCACGCCGACACCGGCGACGACCCGGGTGGTGCAGATCGAGCCGGGGCCGACACCGACCTTGACGCCGTCCGCGCCGGCGTCCACGAGCGCCTGGGCGGCGGCCCGGGTGGCGACGTTGCCGCCGACGACGTCGACGTGCGCGGCGGCCGGCTCGGCCTTGAGCCGGGCGATCATCTCCAGGACGGCGTGGGAGTGGCCGTGCGCCATGTCGACGACGAGGACGTCGACGCCCGCCTCGACGAGCAGCATCGCCCGCTTCCAGGCGTCCTCGAAGATGCCGATGGCGGCGCCGACCCGCAGCCGGCCGGCCTCGTCCTTGGTGGCCAGCGGGTACTTCTCCCGCTTGACGTAGTCCTTCACGGTGATGAGGCCGCGAAGCCGGCCGGCGTCGTCGACGAGCGGCAGCTTCTCGACCTTGTTGCGGGCCAGCAGGTCCATCGCGGCGTCCGGGGCGATCCCGACCGGGGCGGTCACCAGCGGCATCGGCGTCATCACCTCGCGGACCGGGCGGCCCGGGTCGGTCTCGAAGCGCATGTCGCGGTTGGTGATGATGCCGACGAGGCGGCCGTCGTCGTCGACCACCGGGACGCCGGAGATGCGGAACCGGCCGCACAGGGCGTCCACCTCGCCGATCGTGGCGTCCGGCCGGGTCGTCACCGGGTGGGTGACCATGCCGGCCTCGGAGCGCTTGACGACGTCGACCTGGTGGGCCTGGTCCTGCGCGGACAGGTTGCGGTGCAGGACGCCGAGCCCGCCTTGGCGGGCCATCGCGATCGCCATCCGGGACTCGGTCACCGTGTCCATCGCGCTGGACAGCAGCGGGACGGCGACCTCGATCCGGCGGGACACCCGGCTGCGGGTGTCGGCCTCGCTGGGGACGACGTCGCTCTGGGCCGGCAGCAGCAGCACGTCGTCGTAGGTGAGGCCGACGAACCCGAAGGGATCGGCGCCTGCCGTCGCGGACGCGATGTCGTTCACCCCGCCGATGCTAGCCGTCGGCGGCTGGGCCGCCGTGCGGGCTCGGCCGCTCGCCGCCGTCGCGGCGGGGCGGCGGCGCAGGGTCCTGGGCCGGCGGCGGCTGCGGCGCGGTCCGGACGCCGGGCGTGGCGGGAGGGCCGGGCGGGGCAGGCTGGGGGGTGGGCGCGGGCGGCACCGGCGGATCGGGCCGGGCCGGCACGGCGGGCTCTGCGGGCTCTGCGGGCTGAGCGGGCTGAGCGGGCTCGGCGGGCTGCGGGGGGCCGGGCCGGCACCGCGGGCCGGGCGGGCTCAGCGGGCTCAGCGGGCTCAGCGGGCTCAGCGGGCTCGGCGGGCCGCGCCAGGTCCGGCTCCGAGGACGCCGGGCCGCGGTCCGGGGGGACCTCCTGAGGCAAGCCGTCCTGCGGCACCGGGACGCCGCCGGAGGGTCCGGCGTCCGCGCCGTCCCGGTCGGCCGGGTCGCCGGCAGCCGGGGCGCCGGGGGCCGGCGTCGCCCCCGCGGGCTGCGGCCCGGTCACCGCACGCTCTCCCACGACACCGTCGACGACCTCACCGGCGACCCCCACGACGGCGGCCCGGACGGCGTCGACGGCCCGGTCCGCCCACGGCGGCAGCACCCCCTCGGACGCCGCCGCGGCACCGACGCCGCCGACGGCCAGGGCGGTCGCGACGGCGGCGGACACGGCGGCCCGGCGGCGCCGGCGGCCCCGACCGGGTCCGCGCGCCGGTCCGGGGCCGGCCGCGACGTCGGGGCCGGGACCTGGGCCGGCCGGTCGACGTCCGCGGCGAGGGCGGCCAGCAGGACGGCGACCTCGTCGGCGTCCGGGTCGAGCGGGGCGCGGGCGCCGAGGCTGTCGAGCAGGGCCTCGTCGGCGCGTAGCCGGTCGTGGTGGGCGGGCGGCGTCATCCGTGGGCCTCCCGCTCGGCGGGGGCGAGCGCCCGCAGCCGGGTCAGCGCCCGGTGCTGGGCGACGCGCACCGCGCCGGCCGTCATCCCCAGGGCGCGCCCCACCTCCTCGGCGGTGAGCCCGGCGACGACCCGCAGCAGGAGCAGCTCGCGCTGCTGCTCGGGCAGCCGGGCGAGCAGCTCACGGGCGAGGTCGGCGTCCTCGCGCTGCAGAGCCAGCCCCTCCGGGCCCGGCTCCGGGCTCTCCCGGTCGGGGACGTGCTCGACGAGCAGGGGCGCCCGCGCGGCGGCGCGACCGACGTCGGCGACCCGGCGGGAGGCGATCCGGTAGACAAAGGCCTCGAACGGCCGGCCCTCGTGCCGGTACCCGGGCAGTGCGGTGAGCACGGCCACGCACACCTCCTGGGCGACGTCCTGCGCGGTCTGGTCCGCGCCCGCCGAACGGCCCAGGCGCCCGCGGGCGTACCGCAGGACGAGGTGGTGGACGGCGGCGCCGAGCTCCTCGGTGGCCCGCGGGTCCCCGCCGGTCGCGGCGGCGGCGAGCGCGGAGAGCCGCGTCGGCGGCTCTACCGGTGTGATCGCCGGGACGCTGCGGAGCGTTACCACGACAGGTGAGGATGCCGTGCCACGCGGCTCAGCGCACCATGCCCCAGCGGAAGCCGACGGCCACCGCCTGGGCGCGGTCCGCGGCGCCGAGCTTGCGGAACAGCCGTCGGGCGTGCGTCTTCACGGTGTCCTCCGACAGGTAGAGGTCTCGTCCGATCTCGGCGTTGCTGCGCCCGCGGCTCATCCCGGTGAGCACCTGCAGCTCCCGGTCGGTGAGCCGTGGTGCCTGCTCGGGCTCGAGCCGGCGGCGGCCCCGCACCGCAGGCCGGGAGGCGTCGACGGCCTGCAGCACGGCGGCGGTGAGCTCCTCACGGTCGGCGTCCTTGACCACGTACCCGCGGGCGCCTGCGGCGACCGCCTGGGCGACGCCCTCGGCGTCCTCGGCGACGGTGAGGACGACGACGGTCGCCTCGGGGTGACGGGACACCAGCCGCCGGGTCGCCTCGACCCCGCCGATGCCGGGCATCCGCACGTCCATGAGGACGACCGCAGGCCGTTCGGCCGGCCAGCGCTCGAGGACCTCCTCACCGCTGGAGGCCCCCACGACCCGGCTGACGCCGGGCACCTCGGCCACCGCTCGCCGCAGCGCCTCACGTGTCGTCGGTGAGTCGTCGCACACGAGAACCGTCGCCACCACGCGCTCCTGCCCGTCCGTCCCTGCCGCGCACTGCGGCTCCGCACCTGTCCCGCAGTGTGTCGGCACGTCCGGACCCGAACGTGAGCCTCAGCCGGCGACGGACTGCTGGATCTCCTGGACGGCCTGGCCGAGGGAGGTGACCCGGACGGCGTCCAGCCCGGCCGGCAGCTCGACGTCCTGCCAGCCCGGCCCGGCGAGGACCAGCCGCGGCGCCGGACGCATCCGCGGCAGGGACGCGAGCTGGTCGGCGTCAGCGACCGCGAGCGAGGCGTGGACGAGGACGACGGCCGGACCGCTGCGCCGGACGGCGGCGGCCAGCGCGTCCCGCGGCACCCGGCCGCCGAGGACCCGGGAGGGGGTGCCACGCTCGGCCAGCGCGGCGGCGACGGCGTGGACCGGCAGCACGTGCTGCTCCTCCTCGGCAGCGGCCAGCAGCACCGTGGCCCCGCCGCGGACCGGCTGGGCGAGGGTGTGGGCGTGCAGCACGGCGAGCACGGCCTCGGACAGCAGGTGCTCGGACTCCACCCCGCTGCCGGTCTCCTGCCAGCGACGGCCGAGGGCGACGAGCACGGGTGCGACGAGGCGGTCCCAGACCGGCTCGACCCCCTGGACCTCGACGGCCGCGCGCAGGATCCGCACGCACTCGCGGGAGTCCAGGGCGAGGGCGGCGCGGGCCAGGCCCCGGGCGGCGGGACCGGCGTCCGGCAGTGCCACGACGTGGCCGCCGCCGGCGCGGCCGAAGTCGGCCGGCGCCTGGACGTCGGCGGGCTCGCCGGCGGGCAGGGCGGTCACGGTGGCCAGGGCTGCGCCGGTGTCGTCGTCGACCGGGGTGTCGACCGCGATCCGCGCGGCCTCACCGGGCGCCACGCCCTCGAGAGTGAGCCGGCGCATGACCATGAGCCGGGTCAGGTCGGCGGGGGTGTACCGGCGGTGGGCGCCGGCGGTGTGCGCGGACGGGCCGAGCCCGTAGCGCCGGGCCCACGTCCGCAGGGTGGCCGGGGCGACGCCGAGACGGCGGGCGACGGCAGCGACGGTCAGAGTGGGGGCCGACGGTGCCTCGGCGGCCTGCGGCCGGTTCGAGGGCATGACCTGATTCTGCGGACTGGGCCAGGGGGTTGCCAGTCGGCACGCGCACGGAGCACGCTGGACTCTGCCGAGATGTTGACCAAGTCTTGGCGCGAAGTACTTGAACAACCTCTGCAACGATTGCTAGCGTCCCTCTTCGTCGGCGCCGGACGGCGCACCCGCAGGAACACCGACAGACAGAGGAGATGGCCATGGCGGAGATCTCGCGGCTCCCCGGACCGATCGCAGACATCTGGGAGTGGCAGCTGGAGGGTGCGTGCCGGGAGCACGACACCAACCTCTTCTTCCACCCGGAGGGTGAGCGGGGCCCGGCCCGGCGCCAGCGGGACGAGGCGGCCAAGGCGATCTGCGCCACCTGCCCGGTGCTGCAGCAGTGCCGTGACCACGCGCTGACGGTGCGCGAGCCCTACGGCGTGTGGGGCGGGCTGACCGAGGACGACCGCGAGCGGATCTACGCCGAGCAGCGGGCCGCTCAGAGCACCCAGGTCCGGGCCGGAACCCCGTTGCCCGTCGCCAGCTGACCTGACGCCCGACCCCCCAGTCGTCAGCAGCAGCCCCCCGCACGCAGATCAGCCACAACGCAGATCAGCCACAACGCGTCAGGAGCCCGGTCCCCGCGGGGACCGGGCTCCTGACGTGCTGGTG
Source organism: Kineosporiaceae bacterium SCSIO 59966 (assembly GCA_020881835.1). Classification (NCBI taxonomy): domain Bacteria; kingdom Bacillati; phylum Actinomycetota; class Actinomycetes; order Kineosporiales; family Kineosporiaceae; species Kineosporiaceae bacterium SCSIO 59966. The sequence continues at coordinate 539,784 of CP052876.1, read as the reverse complement.
GCCGCTGATGGCCGTGTTGCCGGTCGGCTCAGTGGCCGTGGCCGTGCCCGTGGCCGGCGGCGGCCTCGGGCTCCTCCTCCTCGGGCTTCTCGACGACGAGAGTGTCCGTCGTCAGCACCATCGAGGCGATCGACGCGGCGTTGACCAGCGCGGAGCGCGTCACCTTGACCGGGTCGATGACCCCGGCGGCGACGAGGTCGCCGTACTGGCCGGTGGCGGCGTCCAGCCCGTGGCCCACACCGAGCTCGCGGACCTTCTCCACCACGACGTAGCCCTGCATCCCGGCGTTCTCGGCGATCCAGCGCAGCGGCTCGACCACCGCGCGGCGCACCGCGGTGGCGCCGGTCGCCTCGTCGCCGGACAGGTCCAGGTCGTCCAGGGCAGCGGCGGCGTGCACGAGGGCGGAGCCGCCGCCGGCGACGATGCCCTCCTCGATCGCGGCCCGGGTCGCCGAGACGGCGTCCTCGATCCGGTGCTTCTTCTCCTTGAGCTCCACCTCGGTGGCGGCCCCGACCTTGATCACGCAGACGCCGCCGGCGAGCTTGGCCAGCCGCTCCTGCAGCTTCTCGCGGTCCCAGTCGGAGTCGGTCACCTCGATCTCGCGCTTGATCTGCGCGACCCGGGCGTCGACGTCCTCGGCGGAGCCGCCGCCGTCGACGATCGTCGTGTCGTCCTTGGTGACGACGACCCGGCGGGCCGTACCGAGCACCTCCAGGCCGACCTGGTCGAGCTTGAGCCCCACCTCGGCGCTGACGACCTGGCCGCCGGTGAGCACGGCCATGTCCTGGAGCATCGCCTTGCGCCGGTCACCGAAGCCAGGGGCCTTGACGGCAACGGCGGTGAAGGTGCCGCGGACCTTGTTGACGACGAGCGTGGAGAGCGCCTCGCCCTCGACGTCCTCGGCAACGACGAACAGCGGCTTGCCGGCCTGGTGCACCTTCTCCAGCAGCGGCAGCAGCTCCTGCACCGAGGAGATCTTGCCCTGGTGGATGAGGACGTAGGCGTCCTCGATGACGGCTTCCATCCGCTCGGCGTCGGTGACGAAGTACGGGGAGATGTAGCCCTTGTCGAACTGCATGCCCTCGGTGAAGTCGAGCTCCATCGACATCCCGGAGGACTCCTCGACGGTGATCACACCGTCCTTGCCGACCTTGTCGAACGCCTCGGCGATGAGCTCGCCGATCGTGGCGTCCTGCGCCGAGATCGTCGCGACGTGGGCGATGTCACCCTTGCCGTCGACGTCCCGGGCGTTCTCCAGCAGGCGCGTCGAGATCGCCTGGACGGCGGCGTCGATACCGCGCTTCAGCGCCGACGGCGCGGCGCCCGCGGCCACGTTGCGCAGCCCTTCGTGGACCATCGCCTGGGCGAGCACGGTGGCGGTCGTCGTACCGTCTCCGGCGACGTCGTTGGTCTTGGTCGCCACCTCCTTGGCGAGCTGGGCGCCGAGGTTCTCGTACGGGTCGTCCAGCTCCACCTCTCGGGCGATGGTGACGCCGTCGTTGGTGATGGTGGGGGCGCCCCACTTCTTGTCGATGACGACGTTGCGGCCGCGTGGGCCGAGCGTCACCTTGACGGCGTTCGCGAGCGCGTCGACGCCGCGCTCCAGCGCGCGGCGTGCCTCGTCGTCGAACTCCAGCATCTTGGCCATGTTGTGTCTCTCGTCCCTCTCACGAGGTCGCCCCGGCGTCCGGCGGGTGCCGGCCCACCGGGGCGCTCGTCGTCGTCGGTGCGGCGGGTCTTACTTGTCCACGACGGCGAGGACGTCGCGCGCCGAGAGGATGAGAAGCTCCTCGCCGCCGAACTTGACCTCGGTGCCGCCGTACTTGCTGTAGATGACCTTGTCGCCGACCTTGACGTCGACCGGAACACGGTTGCCGTTGTCGTCGACACGGCCCGGACCGACGGCCAGGACCTCGCCCTCCTGGGGCTTCTCCTTGGCGGTGTCCGGGATGACCAGGCCGGAGGCCGTCGTCTGCTCGGCGTCGAGCGTCTTGACGACGATGCGGTCCTCGAGCGGCTTGATGGAGACCGACACTGCGGACCTCCCCTTCGCTTGTTCTCGCGGGTGGTGTCTCGTCTGACGGGTGCCGCGGGATGCCGTCCGTCGTCGCGGGTGCCGGGCGGCGCCGCCGCAGCGGCTGGCACCCTCGTACCGAGAGTGCCAACCGGACTCTAGGACTCCGGTTAGCACTCGCGCAAACCGAGTGCCAGACCACCCGGCCCCTTCGATCTCTGGAGGCCTTCCGGGGTCTCGATGGGGTCCGAGACCCCGGAAAGCCTCCAGAGATCGGGTCACAGCAGGGGTGCGAGGATCGGGGGGTGGACCTGGCCGGGCTCTCCGCACTGCTCACTCCCCAGGGGTGGGAGCTGCTCGAGGCGCTGCCCCCGTACCGCCAGGAAGCCGCGCTGCACCTGGCCGAGCGGCTCCACGCCGAGGGCGTCGACCGCACGCTCGTCGCCGCCGCGCTCACCCAGTCCCGCCTGCGGGCCCGGGCCCACGCGAAGTTCGGACCGTTCGCCGACGGCATGCTCTTCACCCCCGAGGGCCTGGAGCAGGCGACCCGGCTCGAGGTGGCCGCCCGGCACGCGCAGCGGTACGTCGCCGCCGGCGTCGACCGGGTGGCCGACCTCGGCTGCGGCATCGGCGGGGACGCCATGGCGCTGGCCGCCCTGGACGTCGGGGTGCTCGCCGTCGAGCGCGACGAGCTGACCGCGGCCGTCGCCACCGTGAACCTGCGGCACTGGCCCCACGCGGAGGTCCGGCACGAGGACGCGACGACGACGGACCTGCGCGACGTCCGGGGGGTCTTCCTGGACCCCGCGCGGCGGACGGCGTCCGGACGGCGGGTGCTCGACCCCTGGCAGGCCGAGCCCTCCTGGGACGTCGTCCTGGCGACGGCCGCCCGGGTGCCGGCGACGGGGGTGAAGGCCGCACCCGGCATCCGGCACGACCTGCTCCCCCCGGACGCCGAGACGCAGTGGGTGTCCGTCGACGGGGACGTCGTCGAAGCCGGGGTCTGGTTCGGACCGCTCGCCCGCCCGGGCGTGACCCGCAGTGCGCTGCTGCTGCGCGACGGGTCCGCGACGCTCGTCGACGACACGGGTCTGGGCCGGCCCCCGGCCGGGCCGGTCGGTGGCTACCTCTACGACCCGGACGGCGCGGTGGTGCGGGCCGGCCTGGTCGGGCAGCTCGCCGCGGACGTCGAGGGCCGGCTCCTCGACCCGACGATCGCCTACGTCACCTCCGACCGGCTGGTGCCCACGCCGCTGGGGCGGGCGTTCGCGGTGGAGGAGGTGCTGCCGTTCGGGCTGAAGACGCTGCGCACCCGGCTGCGGGACCGCGGGGTCGGCCGGGTGGAGATCCTCAAGCGCGGCAGCGCGGTCGACGTCGAGCAGCTGCGCCGTCAGCTGCGGCTCACCGGCCCGGGCGCCGCCACGGTGGTGCTCACCCGGGTCGCCGGGCGGCAGTCGGTGCTGCTGTGCCGGCCGGTCCAGTGAGCCGGGTCGCTCACGGTCGGCAGGCGCTGCGCGGCAGGCCGGGCACCTCGACCGGCAGCCGCCCGCCTGCGCGGCCCTGTCCGCGCAGCACGTCGACGAGCGCCGCGAACGCGGCCGGGGTCCGCCCGTACAGCGCCAGCCGGGCCGTCGCCGCCGACGAGCCGGCCAGGCCGTACGGCGCGTCGAGGGCGACCACGACGTCCCCCGACCCGCTCGAGGTGGGCCCGCCGAGCAGCCGGACGACGTCCCCGGAGCCGACCTGCAGCCCGCCGGCCTGCGCGGCGGCGGTGAACCGGGCCCGGTCCTGCGCCGTCCCGCCGACCACCTGCACCGCGTCCCCGACGAGCGGGCCGGAGCACGGTCCGTCGACGACGGTCGTCCCGACCAGGGACAGGGCGTGCACGACCGGTGCGGTGAGCTCGAGGGACTCCGGATCCGGCGGCGCCTGCCGCCCCTGCCAGGTGAGCAGCGCGACGACGCGGGCGGCCGCCTCCTCCACCCGTTCGCGCGGCAGCTCGCCGCTGCGCACCGCGGCGGTCACCGCCTCGACGGCCGCCGCCGGGTCGGCCGGCATGAGCAGCAGGTCGGCCCCGGCGGCCGGGGCCCGGACGGCGGCCTGGCCAGGCCCTGCCTCGGCGGTCACCGCCGCCATGTCGAGGGCGTCGGTGACGGCGACGCCGGCGAAGCCGGTGCGCTCCCGCAGGGCGGTGTAGGCGGCCGCGGACAGCGAGGCCGGCACCCCGGGGTCCCAGGCCCGGACGTCGAGGTGGCTCATCATCACCGCCGGCACCCCGGCCTGCGCGGCAGCGGCGAACGGCACCAGGTCGCGGGCGGCGAGCTCGTCGGCGGACATGGTCTGCACCGGCAGGGTGACGTGGCTGTCGGCCGGCACGCTGCCGTGGCCGGGGTAGTGCTTGGCGACCGGGACGACGCCCGCCTCCAGGTAGCCGGTCACGGCGGCGGTCACGACGTCGGCGACGAGGGCCGGCTCGTCCGAGGCGGCGCGGCTGCCGATCGTCGGGTCGTCGGGACCGGTGGTGACGTCGGCGACGGGGGCGAGCACGACGGTGACGCCGAGGTGGCGCAGCTCCCGGCCCGCCGCCCGGGTCACCGCGGTGGTCACCGGCGAGGACGCCGCAGCGCCGTGGGTCATGAACGTGGGCAGGGGCGTGACCGGCTCGCCGATCCGTTCGACCCGCCCGCCCTCCTGGTCGACGGCGACGACGCCCGGCCAGTCCCGCCCACCGGCGGTGACGGCGTCCTGGACCGCGGCCGCCGTGGCCGCCACCTGCTCGCCGTCGACGACGTTGTCCGCCATCAGGATCACCCCGGCCAGGGAGTGCCGGACGACGAGGTCGGCCGCGTCCTGGGGGTCGGTGCCGCGGTAGCTCGCCACCACCACCTGACCGGCGAGCTCCTCGACGGACAGCTGCGCGACGGCGGTCCGTGCGGCGGTCAGGTCGGCCTCGGTGGGCCCCCAGCCGGTGGGCGCCGGCTCGGTGGACGGTGACGGCCCGGACGACGGGGACGGCCCGGACGGCGCGGACGCCCCGGACGACGGCGGGTCCGCCGTCGGCGTCCCCGACGTCGTGGCGGGGCCCGGCCCGCCGGCGTCCGCGGAGCAGGCGGCCAGCACCAGCGCCAGCGCGGTGAGCACGGCTACCCGACCGACCGCCACGGGGCGCCGGATCACGCCCGGACCAGCTCCACCGGCATCGACGAGTCCGCCGGCAGGTCGAGAGCGGACGGCGTCCGGCCGCGGGCGAGGAGCTGCGCGCCGAGCGCGGCGACCATCGCCCCGTTGTCGGTGCACAGGCCAGGGCGCGGCACCCGCAGCGTGATACCCGCGGCGTCGCACCGCTCCTGGGCCACGGCCCGCAACCGGGAGTTGGCGGCCACCCCACCGCCGATGAGCAGGTGGTCCACGCCGTTCTCGCGGCAGGCGGCGACCGCCTTGCGGGTCAGCACGTCGACGACGGCCTCCTGGAAGGACGCGGCGACGTCCGCGACCGGCACCGGCTCGCCGTCCGCCTGACGGCGCTCCACCCAGCGGGCGACCGCGGTCTTGAGCCCGGAGAACGAGAAGTCGTACCGGTGCCGCTCCAGGTCGTGCGGGGCGGACAGCCCGCGGGGGAACGCGATCGCGCCCGGGTCCCCCTCGCGGGCCTGGCGGTCCACGTGCGGTCCCCCCGGGAACGGCAGGCCGAGCAGGCGGGCCACCTTGTCGAACGCCTCCCCGGCGGCGTCGTCGATGGTCTGGCCGAGGGGTCGGACGTCGGCGGTGACGTCGGGTACGAGCAGCAGCGAGGAGTGCCCGCCGGAGACGAGCAGCGCCATCGCCGGTTCGGGCAGGGGTCCGTGCTCGAGGGTGTCCACCGCGACGTGCGCGGCGAGGTGGTTGACACCGAACAGCGGGACGCCGAGCCCCACCGACAGCGCCTTCGCGGCGGCCACGCCGACGAGCAGCGCGCCGGCCAGCCCGGGACCGCTCGTCACCGCGACGGCGTCGACGTCCTGCAGCCGGACGCCGGCCTCCCGGCAGGCCCGCTCGATGGTGGGGACCATCGCCTCGAGGTGGGCGCGGCTGGCGACCTCGGGGACGACGCCGCCGAAGCGGGCGTGCTCGTCCACGGAGCTGGCGACGGCGTCGACGAGAAGCGTCCCGCCGCGCACCAGCCCCACACCGGTCTCGTCGCAGGAGGTCTCGATCCCCAGGACCAGCGGCTCGTCGTTCACCGGACCAGGGTAGGCAGCGGCCGCAGCCGCATCACGTGGGCGTCGATGCCGCCGGGCTGGTAGTAGGCGCGGCGCACCGCGATCCGTTCGAACCCGCGGCGGGTGTACAGGGCGATCGCCGGCTCGTTGTCGGCCCGGACCTCCAGGAGGAGGCTCGTCGCACCGCGGCGGGCCGCCTCCTGCACCAGGGCGTCGAGCAGCCGTCCGCCGACCCCGCGGCCCTGGGCGGCGGGGGCCACGGCGATGGTCTGGACGTCGGCCTCGGGTCCCGGTGCCATCAGCCCCGCGTAGCCGGCCAGGGTGCCGTCGGCGTCCTCGGCGACGACGTACCACCGGTCCGGGGCGGCCAGCTCGGACCAGAACGTCTCCGCCGGCCAGGCGGTCGGCCCGAACAGGTCGCGCTCGAGGGCGACGACGGGCTCGACGTCCCACCAGCGCATGGCTCGGATCACGGGTCCATCGTGCCGCACGTAACTCGCAGTGACACTGGTTGTCACACCCGTGGTTAGCATCGGTTCATGTCCGCCCGCTCCTCGACCGTCGCCGCGCGGCGACGGGCCCGGCGCGCCGAGATCGTCCGGGCCACCCGGGAGCTGTTCGACGAGCGCGGGCTGCGGGACGCCAACATGGACGACATCGCCCGGGCCGTCGGCGTGAACCGGGCGATCATCTACCGGCACTTCGGCAGCAAGGAGGAGCTGTTCGCCCTCACCCTCGCCGGCTACCTCGAGGAGCTCGACGTCCTGCTCGCGCAGGCCGACGACCCGGCGGCGACGACGCGCGACCGGCTGACCGCGGCGTGCGGGGTGCTGGCCGACTACGGACTGCAGCACCCGGCGTTCCTGGACTGCGCGATCGCGCTGATGCGTCAGCCGGGCGAGGAGCTGCTCGCCGAGATCGGGGGCGGGGCGCTGGTGCAGCTGGGCCGGCTCATGGGCGCCACCACCGGGCGGATCGCCGCCGTCCTGCAGTCCGGGGCCGCGGCCGGTGACCTGGCGGCGTCTGACCTTGCGACCTCGGACGCCGACCTGCTGGCCACGACGCTGTGGATGCAGGCCCTCGGGGCGCTGCACCTGGCACGAACCGGGTTCTACGTGCGGTCCGCGGACGGCGGCCCGCAGACCGTGCCCGTGGACGAGGCGACGGTGCGCCGCCTCGTCGTCGACACCCTCGTCGCCGCCGCCCTCGGCCGCCCCCTCACCCCTCGTCGGTGATCATGCAATCCCGCCACCCCAACCGCCCTCTCGGTGATCATGCAATCCCGCCACCCTGGGCCGCCTGCCCTGCTCCGTGGAGTTCTGGTTCACGTTGCGACAGCCAGGCGGCCGTGAAGACTCCAGGCCTTGCCAGGAAGCTCGGAGAAACAGAAGCGTCCACGTCGGGTCAGGCGCCCTCGACCACAAAATGCTGTGCTGGGCACTGCTTTGCCGGCGTGTCGCGCCACCAACCCAGCATTCTGTGAGCCGGGCGGTGGCCGGCGGGTGGCGGGATTGCATGATCACCGCGAGGGCAGCCGGGGTGGCGGGATTGCATGATCACCGCGAGGGCAGCCGGGGTGGCGGGATTGCATGATCACCGAGGAGGGCGGGTGGTCAGCGCTCGAGGATCGCGACGACTCCCTGCCCGCCGGCGGCGCACACCGAGATGAGTCCCCGCCCCGACCCCTTCTCCGCCAGCTGCTTGGCCAGCTGGGCCACGATGCGCCCGCCGGTGGCGGCGAAGGGGTGACCGACGGCCAGCGAGCCGCCGTTGACGTTGAGCCGGTCGCGGTCGATCGACCCGAGGGGTTCGTCGCGGCCGAGACGCTTGGCGCAGAAGATCGGGTCCTCCCACGCCTTGAGCGTCGCGAGCACCTGCGCGGCGAACGCCTCGTGGATCTCGTAGAAGTCGAAGTCCTGCAAGGTGAGCCCGGCGCGGTCGAGCATCGCCGGCACCGCGTACGCCGGGGCCATCAGCAGACCCTCGCCGCCGTGCACGTAGTCGACCGCCGCGGTCTGCGCCCAGGTGAGGTAGGCCAGCACCGGCAGGTCCCGCGCCGCGGCCCACTCCTCGCTGGCGAGCAGGACGACGGACGCGCCGTCGGTCAACGGAGTCGAGTTTCCCGCCGTCATCGTCGCCGTCTCGCCGCGGCCGAACACCGGCTTGAGCCGGGCGAGGCGCTCGAGGCTGGTGTCCGGGCGCAGGTTGTTGTCCCGCTCGAGGCCGAGGTAGGGGGTGACGAGATCGTCGAAGAACCCGCGCTCGTAGGCCGCGGCCGCCCGGTGGTGGCTCTGGACGGCGAGCTCGTCCTGGGCCTCCCGGGACACCTGCCACTCGACCGCGGTCAGCGCGGTGTGCTCACCCATCGACATCCCGGTCCGCGGCTCGCGGTTCGCCGGGGCGTCCGGGACGAGGTGCCCCGGCCGCACGGACGTCAGCGCGGCCAGCCGCTGCGGCAGGCTCTTGGCCCGGCTGGCAGCGAGCAGCGCCCTGCGCAGCCGGGGGCTGAGCGCCAGCGGGGCGTCAGAGGTGCTGTCGACGCCGCCGGCGATCCCGACGTCGACCTGCCCGAGCGCGATCTTGTTGGCGACGAGGATCGTCGCCTCCAGCCCGGTGCCGCAGGCCTGCTGGACGTCGTAAGCGGGGGTGCGTGGGTCGAGCCGGCTGCCGAGCACGGACTCGCGGACGAGGTTGAAGTCCCGGCTGTGCTTGAGCACCGCACCGGCAGCCACCTCGCCGAGGACCTCGCCCTCGAGGCCGAAGCGCTCGACGAGGCCGTCGATGGCCGCGGTCAGCATGTCCTGGTTCGAGGCGTGGGTGTACGCGGTGTTCGAGCGCGCGAACGGGATGCGGTTCCCGCCGACGACGGCGACACGGCGGACGGCGTTCTGGGGCACTGCAGGCTCCTCCTGGGTGCACGGTCTCACCGGCCGCCGACACGATCAGGTCGACAACCAGTTACACAGAAAGTTACGGTAACACCGTGGACCGCTACGCCGCACTCGCCGCGTCCCCCGCCGGCCGTCTCGTGCTCCCCCGCCTGGGCCTGCCCACCCCGCCCGTGCTGCGCCGGTACGCCCCGGGCCAGCCGCTCACCGTCGGACCGGTGCTGCTCGGCCCCGCCGACGGCGGGCGCCTCGCCGACGCCGCCGCCGCGGCGCTGTCCGGCACCGGGGTCGACATCCGCAGGACCGACGACGGCCAGACCCGCTACGGCGCGCTCGTCCTGGACGCCGACGACCTCGCCACCGTCGAGGACCTCGAGCGGCTGCACGCGTTCTTCTCCCCCACCGTGCGCCGGCTGGCGGACGGTGGCCGGGTCCTCGTCCTGGCCGGTCGCCCGCAGGACGCCGCGGACGCCGAGGCGGCCGTCGTCCAGCGTGCCCTGGAGGGGTTCACCCGTTCCGTCGGCAAGGAGGTCGGCGGCCAGGGTGCGACGTCCCAGCTGGTCCGGGTCGCCCCTGGTGCCCAGGACCGGATCGGCTCGACCCTCCGCTTCCTGCTGTCGGCCCGCTCGGCGTTCGTCTCCGGGCAGGTCGTCGAGATCGGCACGGACGTCGAGATGGGCACGGACGTCGACGGGCCGGTCGACGTGCCCGATTGGGACGCGCCCCTGACCGGGCGGGTCGTCGTCGTCACCGGTGCCTCCCGGGGCATCGGCGAGGCGATCGCGACGACGGTCGCCCGGGACGGCGGGACCGTCGTCGCGGTCGACGTCCCCGCCGCCGCCTCAGGGCTGGCCGACGTGGCCCGACGGACCGGCGGCAGCTACCTGGCCCTGGACGTCACCGCCCCGGACGCCGCGGCGCGCATCGCCCGGCACGCCGCCGAGCACCACGACGACCTGCACGGCATCGTCCACAACGCCGGGATCACCCGGGACAAGCGACTGCGGAACATGTCCGCCGACCGCTGGCGCCAGGTGCTCGCGGTCAACCTCGCGGCCCCGCTACGGATCACCACCGAGCTCGTCGCCGACGGCGTCCTGGGCCACGGTTCCCGGGTCGTCGGGGTGTCCTCGGTGGCCGGGCTGGCCGGCAACACCGGGCAGACGAACTACGCGACCTCCAAGGCCGGTGTCGCTGGCCTCGTCGACCGGCTCTCCGCGGACCTGGCCGGCCAGGGGATCACCGTCAACGCGGTCGCCCCAGGGTTCATCGAGACGCAGATGACGGCCGCCGTCCCGGTGGGTGTGCGTCAGGCCGGACGACGACTGTCCTCGCTGAACCAGGGCGGCCTGCCGGTCGACGTCGCCGAGACGATCGGCTGGCTGCTGTGGCCAGCGTCCACCGGGGTGACCGGCAACGTCGTCCGGGTCTGCGGCCAGGCCCTGATCGGCGCCTGAGGCGGGGCGGGTGGACGTCGTCGAGGTGGGTTCCCCGCCGTCGCTGCTGCCGCTGTACGCCCGCGCCGTCCTGCCTCGGCGTGGTGGTGGCGGTGGCGCGGTGCCGGACCGCGCCCTGCGGCTCACCGGCCTGCGCCCCGAGGCCGACCACGTCGCGGCCTACGCGCGGCTAGTCGACGACGTCCTGACCGGCGACCTGCCGCTGACCTACCCGCACCTGCTCGGCTTCCCGCTGCAGATGCAGCTGATGGCCGCCGGGGACTTCCCGTTCCCCGCGGTCGGACTCGTGCACGTCGCCAACGTCATCGAGCAGCGCCGGCCGCTGCCGGTGGGCGCCCCGCTCGACGTCACGGTGCGCGCCACCGGGCCGCACCCGCACCCCAGGGGCCGCACCGTCGACCTGCTCACCGAAGTGGCCCTGGACGGCGAACCGGCGTGGACGTCGACGAGCACCTACCTGCGCCGCGGCGGCGGCGACCCCGGCGCGGCCGGGCCGCGGCTGGACGTCGACGAGCAGCTGGCGACCACTGCGGTCCGCCGGCTCGGCGGCGACCTCGGCCGCCGCTACGCCGCGGTCTCCGGCGACGTCAACCCGATCCACCTGCACCCGCTGTCGGCGCGGCTGCTCGGCTTCCCCCGGGCGATCGCCCACGGGATGTGGACGGCCGGCGCGCTGGCCGCGCTGGTGGCCAACCGGCTGCCGGACGCCGTCCGGTACACCGCCGTGTTCCGGGCACCGGTGCTGCTGCCCGGCACCGTCGAGATCGGCGTGCGGACCGGGGAGACCACCGACGCGGTGATGCGCTCGCCGTCGGGCCGCACCCACGTGCTGGGCCGGTTCACCACCGCCTGACCAGAGCCGAGCCCACGGCCGGCGCCCGACATCCCGAACCGCCACGTCTCGCTCAGACTCCCGGGCCGGCCACCGGGCCGAGCACGGGGCGGGCGCGGCGCAGGTAGTGCCGGCCGGTCGGACTGGTCCACGCGAACACGCCCGGGGCGGGCTGCTGGAGGCGCCACCCGCCGTGCGTCTTCGCGTTGTGCCACCGCTGGCAGGGTGAACCGAGGTTGGCATCCGCCGTCGGTCCGCCCGCGGCGTGGTCGACAGTGTGGTCGAGCTGGGTCCCATGGGCCGCGTGGTGGCACGCCGGACCGATGCACACGGCGTCACGGGTCCGCACGTGCCGGGCCAGAGCAGCCCCGGGGCGGTAGCCCCGCGACGGCGCGGGAGGTGCCTCCAGCGGGTCGGCGAGCAGCCGAGTCAGCCTGGCCGCGGTCGTGCGCCCACCGTCACGAGGCCCACCACCGGCTCCCCCGCCGCCTCCGCGTCCACCGCCACGTCCGTGCCGTCCTCCGCCACGTCCGCGCCGTCCTCCACCGGGGCCTCCGCGTCGTCCGCCGGGCCCTCCGCGTCCCCCACCACCGGGATCTCGGCCACGGGGCCATGGCCCTCCGCTCCCCCAGCCGTCGCCGTCCTCGTCGCCGCCGGGGCCGGGCGGATGCACCCGGGTGCCGACGGAACGCAGCGTGCCGGTGACCGGGTCGACGACGAGCCGACGCCACCGCGCGCGGCGGGCGACCCACCGGACGTGCTGGGCGTCGACCGGCCCGACGCCGGGCAGGTACGCGGCCCGGTCGGCGTCGCGGAGCGTGTACAGGTCGACCACGACGTGCACCTCGGCCAGCGTCGCCAGCCGGTCCGGAGTGGGCACCAGGGCGGCGTCGGCCGGGTCGACGAGGCCGGTGAGCAGCCCGACCAGGGCGTCGGCGCGCAGCTGCCCCAGGCTGCGGTCCTCCGCGGTGCCGTCGCCCCGGACGCCGCGGGCGCGCGCAGCGAGCGCGACACCGTTGAGCGCGTGCCAGGCGGCGTACGCGTCGAGCGTGGGCAGGTCGGCCACCATCCGGGTGCAGCCGGGCAACGGCGACGGCCGCAGGACGACGTCCCGCTTGGCCCTGCCGCTGGCCGCGGCGCGCTCGGCGAACCCCGGGTCGGCGGCCACCGCCGTGGCGGTCAGCGCCTCCCGCAGCTGGCCGGTGGTCCGCCCCGCCGCCTGCGTCACCGCGGCCTGCTCCACCGCCCGCACCACCGCGTGCGGCTGCCCCGCGGTCACCTCCAGCAGCACCCGGACCTGCGGTGGGGTGACCCGGCCCTCGGCGAGGGCGTCGAAGGCAGCCGGCATCTCCCCGTCGAGCCGCCGGGCGTCGTTGACCAGCCGCGAGGCCGTCGCGGGCGCCATCCCGAGCGCCGGTGCCAGCTCGTCGGCGGCGCGCCGCCCGGCTGGCACGCGCCCCTTCCCGCGCCGGGCAGGCGTGGGCAGCGCGCGGTCCAGGTCCGCGACCGCGGCGTACCGGCCGGCGGTGACGTAGGACGACAGCCGGTCCCACGCGCAGGTGAGCTCGACGAGCTCCCGGGCGGACAGGTCGTCGCGCGCCGACACGGCCAGCACCCCGGCCAGCAGCTCGGGCCCGGTCTCGTGGGCGAGCGCGTCGGCGACCAGCTGCCGCAGCCGGGCGGCGGGCGGCGTGCCCTCGCCGTCCGCGACCGCCAGCTGCTGCCTGTCCATACGGTCACGCTAACGGCGACCACCGACAGTCCCGGCTCGAGAACCGCTGCAGAACCGCTGCGGCACAGTCCTACTGCAGCACGGGCTTGCGGGACCCGGGTTCGACGGCGTCCGGACGACGCAGGTACAGCGGCTCGGGCCCCAGCAGTTCGCCGGGGCCACCGGCGAGCACCCGGACGGCGATCGCGGCGACCGCGCCGGGCCCCGGATCGGCCGGTGACCCCGCCGGACCGGGCAGGACGTCGGGGTAGAGCGCGGCGCCGCGGCCGACGACCGGCACGGGTGGGCCGCCGTCGCCGGGGTCGCGGTCGACGTCCCGCGCCGGGCCGACGTGCGGTCCGGTCACCCGGCGGGCGACGCCGTCGCCGACGGCGTACCGGGCCCAGTACACCTCCCGGCGCCGGGCGTCGGTGGCGACGACGAACCCGTCGGCGAGGCCGTCGGGGTCCGCGGCGAGCGCCTCCTCGGCGAGCGCGTCCAGGCTGCAGACGCCGTGCACCGGCACGCCGAGCACGAGCCCGAGCGTGCGCGCGGTGACGAGACCCACCCGCAGCCCGGTGAACGGGCCGGGCCCGACGCCGACCGCGACACCGGTGAGCTGCGACCGGTCGACCCCGGCCCGCGCCAGCACGTCGGTCACCATCGGGGCGAGCAGCTCGGCGTGCCGGCGGGGATCGTGCTCGCGGGCGGCGACGAGCACGGACCGGCCGTCGTGCACGGCGGCGCCGACGGCGGCGGAGGTGTCGATCCCCAGCAGGAGCACGCGGCGAGGTTAGTCCAGGTCTGCGCCGGTCAGCCGGACGCCGGGCAGCTGGACGCCGGCCCACCGGTCCCCGACACCGGTGACCCGGACGGTGCGCGCGGCGGTGTCCCCCTCGACGTCCGCGTCCCCCCCGGCGTCCGGGCCGTCCCCGGCGTCCGGGTCGTCGCCGCGAGGCCGCTCGAGCCGCACCTCCAGACGGTCGACGGCCAGGCCCTCGACGAGCCCGGCGCCCCACTCCACGACCGTCACCGACTCCGCGACCGACGCGTCGAGGTCGAGGTCGTCGACCTCGGCGATGTCGCCCAGCCGGTAGGCGTCGACGTGCACGAGCGGCGGCCCGTCGACGGTGGACGGGTGCACCCGAGCGATCACGAACGTCGGGGAGGTGACCGGTCCACGGACGCCGAGGCCCTCCCCGATCCCCTGGGTCAGCGTGGTCTTGCCGGCCCCGAGGTCCCCGCTGAGGACGACGAGGTCGCCGGCGCGCAGCAGTCCGGCGAGCTGCCGGCCGAGCTCGCGCATCGCCTCCGCCGTCGGGACGACGACCGCATCACTCACGCCGTCTCCCTCGCCGGGTGCACCCCGGCCCGCCGGGCCCGCTCGACCAGGGCGACGAGGTGCCCCGTGACGACGTCGGGGTGCTCGAGCATGACGAGGTGGCCGCCGTCACGGACGACGACGTGCTCGGCGTGCGGGACGAGCCGAACGATGTCCTCGCTGTGGGCGGCCGGGGTGAGCAGGTCGGAGTCGCCGACCAGGACCAGCGTCTCGATCCCGTCGAGCGCAGCCAGCGCCTCCCGCTTGTCGTGCGCGCTGAACTCCGGGAAGAAGTCGCTGACCACCTCGATCCGGGTGGAGGCGATCATGTCGGCAGTGAACCGGACGAGTTCCTCGTCGACGTCCGAGGCGTAGCTGAACCGGCGAACCAGAACCTCTTCCAGGTCCGAGCCGATCCGGCGTCCACGCTCGACCAGGCCCGGACGGCGGGCCAGCAGCGACAGCGCCGGCGGGCCGACCCGGTGCAGGGCCAGACCGAGGCGGTCCAGACCGAAGTCGACGGTGGACATGCCGCCCGAGCTGGTCGACACGAGTGCGGCGCCGGCGACCCGGCGGGCGAACTCCTCGCCGTAGTGGGCGGCGTAGGACATCACCGTCATCCCGCCCATCGAGTGGCCGACGAGGACGAGGGGGCCGTTCGGGGCGGTCTCGGCGACGACCCGGGCGAGGTCGCGGCCGACCTGGTCGACAGTGGCGGACCCCTGCGGCCCGCGCTGGGAACGACCGTGGCCGCGCTGGTCCCAGAACACCATCCGGTAGCGCCCGCGCATGGCCTGCCGCTGGTAGTGCCAGGAGTCCAAGCTGAGGGAGTACCCGTGGCTGAACACGACGGTGAGCCCGTCCGGGTCCGGCTCGGCGGGCTCGTCGACCTCGGCGTGCAGCACCGTGCCGTCGTCGGCGGTGACCGGCCGCGGCGGCGCGTGCAGGGCGCCGAGCGGGTCCCGCTCGGCGACGTCGCCGGAGTCCACGTCCTCACTGGCGGGGAGCAGCGGGCGACCCACGGCGAGCCGCTCCGCGGCGGTGCCGAGAACGGCGCCGACGCCGGCGGCGGCCAGGCCGACACCGAGAGACAGCAGCCCGGTGCGACGGCTCACGTGACCTCCTGTCCCACCCAGCGCCGCGGCAGTCGGGCGCTCATCCGGGTGACGATCTCGTAGCTGATGGTTCCGGCGGCGTCCGCCCAGTCCTGCGCGGTGGGCTCCCCACTGGTGCCGGGACCGAACAGGACGACGGGGTCCCCGGCCGCCGCAGCGCTGTCGGGGCCCAGGTCGACGACGACCTGGTCCATGCAGACCCGGCCGGCCACCCGGGCGCTGGCGCCGCCGACGAGCAGCGGGCCCCGGTTCGAGGCGTGCCGGGGGACGCCGTCGGCGTACCCGAGCGGGACCAGGCCGAGCCGGGTCGGCCGCGCCGTCGTGTACTCGTGGCCGTAGGAGACGCCGTGACCGGCCGGGACGTCCTTGACCAGGGCGAGCGAGGTGCGCACCGTCATCGCCGGCACCAGGCCGTAGTCGGCCGGTCCACCGAGGTCGGGGACGGGTGACAGCCCGTACACGGCCAGACCGGGGCGGACGAGGTCGTAGTGGAGCTCAGGGGCGGTCAGGACGGCGGCGGAGTTCGCCAGGTGGCGGACCTCGAGGTCGGCGCCGCGGGCGGTCGTGACGGCGACGGCGTCCTCGAACACCTCGGCCTGCCGGCGAACCGTGGGGTGCTGCGGGGCGTCGGCGAAGGCCAGGTGGCTCCACACCCCGACCAGCCGGACGGCGCCGTCCCGCTGGGCGCGCAGCGCGGCGTCGACGAGGTCCGGCCACTGGGGCGGCGGGCACCCGTTGCGGCCGAGGCCGGTGTCGACCTTGAGGTGCACCCGCGCGACGCCCCCCACGGCGCCGGCCGCGGCCACGACCCGGTCCAACGCCCACGGCGCGGACACCGACACGTCGACGTCGGCTGCCACCAGTGGGGCGAGGTCGGCGTCCGGGGTGTACAGCCAGCACAGCACCCGGCCGCCGACGCCGGCGGCGCGCAGGGCGAGGGCCTCGCCGACCTGGGCGACGCCGAGCCACGTCGCGCCGCCGGCGAGCGCGGCACGGGCCGCGGGGACGAGCCCGTGACCGTAGGCGTCCGCCTTGACGACCGCCATCACCTGGGCGCCGACGGCGCGAGCGCGCAGCGCAGCGACGTTGCCGCGCACGGCCGCGAGGTCGACGACGACCTCGCCGGCGTGGCCGGCGCCGTGGGCTGCTGGCTCGGACATCGTCTGCCAGTGTCCCAGGCGGGGTCAGTGCGCGTGCAGCAGCCGGGCCACGGCGGCCGGGACCGCCCGAAGACCGCGGCGGGTGGTCCGAGCGGACCTGGCGGTCGCAGCCGGCGCCTGAGTTCCGCAGCTGATCGGGGTTCTGGGGCCTGCCGTGGGGTGAAGACGCAGGTCAAGGCGGTGTCGGCTGGTGACGCGGTCGGATTCGCCTCCTGACACGAACCAGCGTGTCCGCCCAGGTGGGCGGCCTGTTGACTGGTAGCCTCTGGTGACGTGTTCGAAGCGCCCGCCCTGGTGCAGGCGGGCATCCGCGGCCTGGCGCTGACGGAACCGGTCGACGGAGCAAAGCCAACGTGACCCGCACCCTCTCCGTCCTCGTGGCAGCCCGGCTGATCGGTCAGTTCGGCGACCGCTTCACCCTGCTTGCGCTGCCACTGTTCGCGATGTCGGCCACAGGGGCGACGGCGGCCGCAGCGGCGCTGCTGTTCACCGCGTACGCGCTGCCTGGCGTGGCGGCCGTCTTGCTCGGACCGTACTTCGACCGCAGCGGCAGGATTCGCGCCTGGTGCGTGTCCTCCGACCTGGCGCGCGGCCTGCTCCTGGCAGCCCTAGTGGTGTTCGTGCCGATGATGGACGCGGACCTGGGGTGGGTGCTGGTTCTGCTCGTGGCGCTAATCAGCGGGTGCTGGGCGGTGGTCTTCGACGTGGGCCTGCAGACCTACCTCCCTCGTGCGGTCCCGGCCGATCAGCTCGGCCGGGCCAACAGCTGGTTCGCCAGGGTCCAGGCCGTCGCGGACATGGCAGGGCCGCCCGCAGCCGGCGCGGTGATCGGCCTGGCCGGTCCCGGGGCGGCCATCGGCGTCAACTCCATCAGTCTCGCGGTGTCTGGCGTGCTGCTGCTCCTGCTGCGGGAACTGCCCGCGCCGGCGGGCACGCCGGGCACCACCCGGCTGGGCGAGTGGACGGCCGGGGCGCGCCACCTGTTGGCCGAGCCGCTGCTGAGGTCCGCGGTGGTAGTGATGCTGCTGCTCAACCTCGGCGGGGCAATGATCGGCGCCCTGTGGGTGGTCTACGTGACCGGCCCGCTGCAGGTGTCCCCTGAGGTGCTGGGCGTGATCACGGCGGTCGGCGGGGTTAGCGCCCTGGTTGGCTCGGTGGTGGTGGTCCGGCTTTCCGACCGGGTTGGGCCGCGCACCAGCCTCGTCCTCGGGTTCGCGATCGCCTCACTGGCGTTGTTCTGTATCCCCGCCGCGGCCCTGGGCGCGCCTGTGCTGCTCCTTACCGTCTACCAGGTGCTGTTCTCAGCGAGCGCGGTCGTTGTCGCCGTCAACGTCGCCACGCTCCGGCAGCGGTGGACGCCCCCCGACCTGCAGGGGCGGGTGTTCTCGGTCATCCGCAGCTCCCAGGACGTGATCATCCCTGCCGGGGGCGCCTTCGCTGCCCTGATCGCCGCCACCGCCGACACCGAGGTCGCCGTCCTGGTCGGCGCGATCGTCGCCGCCGCCGCGATCCCGGCCGCGGCGACGATCGCCCGGTCCCGGGAGCGCCCCCAGGTTTGATGCCGCTCCTGTTTGAGTCCAGGAGGATGGGCACCATGCCGAAGAAGATCGATGAAGAGTTGAAGGCCCGGACTGTGCGGCTGGTCAATGACCACCAGGGCGAGTACTCCTCGCTGACGACTGCCGCGGCGGTCGTGGCCAAGCAGCGTCCGGCCGGTGCGCGGCGGCCATGGGCAGGGGACCGGGCGCTGCGGCCGGCGATGCGTTCGCCGGGTCGTCCGGAACCGTCGCGTGCCGCTGCCCTCAACCGAGAGCCGCACCTCCTATAGGAACGGCCGAGAACCTGGGGCGCTCCGGAGATCGGCGGACTCGCGGCGGTATGCCCGAGCCTGTTGGGAAGAGAAGATCAGGAGTCGCCGGACGAGGCTTCGAGTGCGGCCGCGACGCCCTCGAACTCGGCGAGCGCCGCCGTCAGGTCCTCGACGATCTCGCGGGCGATGATCTCGGGTGCCGGCAGGTTGTCGGCATCCTCGAGCGACTCGTCGCGCAGCCAGGTGATGTCGAGATTCGCCTTGTCGCGCGCCACGAGCTCGTCGTAGTCGAAGGATCTCCAACGCTCGGACTCCACCCGCTCCGCGCGGTCCTTGCCGGACAGGTACGACGTCACGAAGTCGTCGAGGTCCGGCCGGCGCAGCGGGTTCTGCTTGAGAGTGAAGTGGATGTTGGTCCGGAAGTCGTAGACCCACAACTTCTGGGTCCACGGCTGCTCGGCGGCCGGCTTCTTGTCGAAGAAGAGCACGTTGGCCTTCACCCCGGGGGCGTACCAGATGCCGGTGGGGAGCCGGATCATCGTGTGCAGGTCGAAGTCGGCGAGCAGCTTGCGGCGTAGCGTCTCACCGGCACCGCCCTCGAACAGCACGTTGTCGGGCAGGACGACTGCGGCGCGACCGTTGATGTCGAGGATCGTCATGATGTGCTGCAGGAAGTTGAGCTGCTTGTTGGACGTCGTCACGACGAAGTCCTGGCGCTCGATGTCGCGGTCTTCGCGCACGATCCGCCCGTCGGCGCCGACCATGGTGAGCGACGACTTGCGACCGAAGGGCGGGTTCGTGAGTACC
Source organism: Kineosporiaceae bacterium SCSIO 59966 (assembly GCA_020881835.1). NCBI lineage: Bacteria > Bacillati > Actinomycetota > Actinomycetes > Kineosporiales > Kineosporiaceae > Kineosporiaceae bacterium SCSIO 59966. The sequence continues at coordinate 520,470 of CP052876.1, read as the reverse complement.
ACGGACCAGCGCTGCCCGGGGTCGGCGATGAGGGAGTCGCGGACGTCGATGAGGGAGTCGCCGTTCGGCGTCCCGATGCCGTGCAGCAGCAGGTTCATCGCGGCCAGCCGGGCGGTGCCGTCGACCAGCTCGTAGCCGGTGACGAACCCGTTGCGCAGGTGCTCGCGCTCGGTCGGCGTGAGGCTGGCGGCGTCGCGGGAGGCGTGCTCGTGGGCGACCAGGAGGAAGCCGCCGGTGCCGCAGGCAGGATCGACGACCGTGTCGGTGGGCTTGGGGTCGACGACGTCGACGATCGCCCGGATCAGCTCGCGTGGCGTGAAGTACTGCCCGGCGCCGGAGCCCTTGTCGGAGGCGCCCTTCGACAGCAGCTCCTCGTAGGCGTCTCCCTTGAGGTCGGTACCGGAAGCCGACCAGTTCTCCTGGTCGATGAGGTCGACGATGAGTCGTTTGAGCTTGGCCGGGTCTTGGATCCGGTTCTGAGCCTTCCGGAAGATCGTGCCAAGGGTGCCCGGCTGTTGTGCAAGGCCAACCAGGATCTGGGTGTAGGTGACCTCCAGATCGGTGCCTTCGGCGTCGAGGAGCCTCTGCCAGGAGTACTCGGGCGGCACGATCTGCTGCGGGTTCAGCCTCCGGGTGGCGCGTTCGTGCGCCATCTTGAGGAACAGCAGGTACGTAGCTGCTCGGTGTACTCGATGACGCCCACGCCGTCGTCACGCAGGACGTTGCAGTAGGACCAGAGCTTGTCGACGAGGCGGCGGGAGTCGGACACGGGCGTCAGCCTCCCATCAGCAGCGAAAGTCCTGGAGCGCCCCGGTAGACGCCGTCCCCAGCCAGTAGTGGAGTGGTCTTCGCAATGGCACAGGCAGCGACCCACCTATCCGCGGTGTGTTCCCTGGCGTGGAGTGCGTGCCCAAGCCGTCGGCAGTCCGCGTAGAGCGTGGCGTTGGCGTCGATGACCTCGTCGTCGACGCCGATCGTGGGAGTCCGATCCAGGATCGCCCGGAGCTCGCTCGTCCGCCGTTCACCCCAGCCGCGCGCAATCGCCCCAGCGAGCAGTTCGGCCCGGGTCTGGAACGAGATGAGCACCCGGTGCCCGGCAAGCAGCTGACGCCAGCCGGCGGTCCGGGGATCCGCCGCATCACGCCTGACGAACAGGAGACTGAACGCGTCGCTATCGAGCACTGTGGCTTGGGGGTCGCTCACCCACGGACCGCCTCGAGGAAGGCCGTGAACTCCTCGTCGGTCAGCTCGATCCCGCCGTCAATATCCGGGCCGGGGGCGCTCGCGAGGATCTCGTCGAGCGACACTGCCGCCGGCACGACGCTCCCGCCCAGCGGGTCCGGGGCGGCAGCGATGGCGGCATCGTGGATCTGGGTGAGGCGTCCCGATGCGTCGCGCTCGGGCGCACCGGTCACCGTCACGTAGCTGCCGATGAGCCGGCTCACCTCGGCGTCGTTGGACACCTTCGGCAACGCGACATGGTGGCCGACGTCGTCCTGCACCTGGAGGCGGTGCGTGTTGAGGTTCACCGCGAAGAGCCTCCCGGTGAACGTGACCGATTCCGAACTCGACGGCGTGTCGACGCGCCAGGTCTCCCGGTGGGTCGCTTCGGTCTTGAAACGGCGGCACACCTTCCCGGCGGCCGTGAACTCGACCTCGGGTGCCGCCTGCTGCAGGGCCGCGGTGAGGTCTGCAGCGGCGAGGGAGAGGGAGTCATCGACCCAACTGGGACGGTGGTCGAGGCCGATCGACTCGACGAGGGCGGTGAACTTCTCGTCGAAGGCCTGTTCGTCGGCGAGGTCGAAGTCCAGAGCGCCGTCACCCGCGCCGGCCCTGCGCGCGAGCACAGTGGTGCTCCCGGGAGCCAGCCCGATGGTCAGCTTCGCGACCCGCTGGGTGCGTTTCGGTGCCCGGCCGACCGGTTCCGCGTCGGTCTCGACGCGCCCGATCTTCGTCGCGACCTCCTTCAGGCTCGCGACGATGGCGAGAAGATGATCGGCTTCGAGCTCGCCGTCGGGCGCGCTCGCGCCGATGAGGCGGAACTCGAACTGCGTGGCCATGCGGATCACCTCCCTCGGGTCTTGAGCGTGTCGAGTGCAACCTGACCATTGTGCCGTCGGCGAGGAACGACCTGGCCTACCCGCCGCTCACGCGCCGATCATGTCCTCGGCCTCCGACAGGTCGGATGCATCGCCGGTGAGGCATGCCCGAGCCTGTTGGGACCCCCCGCTGGTAGATGCTGTGTCTTGTCCTCGAGCAGGCTGGAAGGTGTGATGGCGCTTCCCGAAACTGACCTGCGCCGCATCCGGCTGTGGGCGCGGAAGCGCGTGCCCGAGCACCTGTGGGACCAGGTCAAGGTCGAGGCCGACGTCTCCGACCGACACGTCGACATCGTCGAGGTGCGGCCGCCGTGGAACGGCGTCGGTGAACACACCCGGTTCCCGATCGCACGGCTGCGCTACACGAAGTCGACCGGCCTGTGGGCGATCTACTGGCGGGACCGCCACCTCAAGTTCCACGAGTACAAGCGCAAGCGCCCGACCAAGAACGTCCAAGATCTCCTGGACCACATCGGCAGCAGCGGCGACCCGATCTTCTGGGGGTAGCGGCGCCTTGACTATCGATATAGTGGAGAATAATCTCAGGTATATGAGAACCGAGGCCCCGCTTCTCGCTCCGATCTTCCGGTCGGAGGGACAGGCGCGCCTGCTCTCCACCTTGTTGCTCACCGGCGACGAGCTGAGCGTCACCGACCTGGCCAAGCGGGCCGGCCTGGCGTACCCGACCGCACACCGTGAGGTCGCGCGCCTGCTGGATGCCGGCATCCTGGCCGAGCGACACGTGGGCCGCACAAGGCTCATCCGCGCCAACGACGAGAGCCCGCTGGTGGACCCTTTGCGCGAGATCCTCGCGATCGCGACCGGCCCGGTGGTCGTCCTGGCCGAGGAGCTCGGCCGCATCGACGGGATCGAGTCGGCGTTCCTCTACGGCTCCTTCGCCGCGCGGATGCTCGGGGATGCCGGTCCGGCGCCGCACGACATCGACGTCATGGTGCTCGGTGAGCCCGACGTGGACGCGGTCTACGAGGCGTGCACCCGGGTCGAGGCCGTTGTGCACCGTCCCGTGAACCCGACGATCCTCACTCCTGAGGAGTTCGCCGCGTCCTCCGGGTTCCTGGACAACGTACGCAGCGGCCCGGCGGTCCCCGTGATCGGGGAGCCGCCGTGGCGCTGACTCCACTCACCCGCGCCCAGCAGGCGACGGTCCTCGCCCTGGTCGAGGCCCGGCGTCTCGACGTCGTGCCCGCAGACCTCGCGCGTGCGGTCTCGTTCCTGCGCCAGGCCGAGGAGCGCCTGGACCAACTGCCGCTGCTCACCAGCGTCACCGTCAGGTACGGCATCGCCTACGACGCCTGCCACGACGCGGGCGAGGCGCTGCTGGCGGCGTACGGCTTCCGTACCACCAACGGGCCCGGCCAGCATGAGGCGCTCGGCGGCTACTTGCGCGCCGTCTTCGACAAGCCGCCGGCGGAGAAGGCAGCGCGGGAGTTCGACCGCCTGCGGCGCGCCCGTCACCAGGACCGCTACGAGGCAAAGCCGGTGGGGGCCGCGGCGACCGAGAAGGCCGAGCTGGTCGCCCGGACGCTGTTCGACGCCGCCCTCGCCCGAGGGATCTCCCTGTAGTCGCCGGGTTGCCGGCGTCACCTGAGGTCATGGTAAGCAGCGCCAGCGGACCGATTCTCGCCGACGACGTCCAGCGGTCCCACGAGCGCGTTCCCGCAGGTCAGACGGCAGTTTCCGGCCTCAACCAACGCTGACCGTCAACACCCGACACCCCCAGTTTTCGGTCCGCTTCACTCGTTGAGGAGGTAGCAGACCTCCGCCAGCACGGTGGGTGGAACCAGCAGCGGCTCGTCAGGGGTCTCGAGCAGGGGCGCCGCAGCGACGTGGTTGGTGTCTGCGAGCCGGGCAGCCGCGGTGAGAACGTTCGTGTCGACGCGGGTCACTCGCGGCCGCCGTCGGCCAAGGCGGCCCGCAGGTGAGGCTGGTAGGAGAGGCCCTTGCAGCAGCGGTGCGTCCGTACCATCCTGGACGGAGGTCAGGACGACGGCGCGCAGGCTCGGCTTGCTGTCACCAACCCGTCTCCGCGGCGGGTGGTCCGAGCGGACCTGGCGGTCGCAGACAGCGCCCGCAACACGCGGACGACCGGTGCGACGCCACCGGGGTCCATCGACTCCGGGGAGGACGCATGTCCGACGACGACTTGAGCGTGGAGATCCACGCCGCCCGCCCACGACGCGGTCCCCGCGGGAAGGTCACGGCGTGACGACCCGGCAGGTCGAGCAGCTCACGGTTCATCTGCCGTGTGGGCGCATCCGGGGGATGACGGCCTCCGGCCGCCAGGGCTGCCCGTGCGCGCCCGCAGAGCCGTGGTCGGGGCGCGACGTGAGCCGAGCGGTCGACCTGTGCCAGGTGTGCGCTCGAGGCACCGCGGGCGGCGTCACGAGGTGGTCGTGGCACGGATGCACCACCTGCCACTGCGTGGAGGACGCGCTGCAGGCATGGCTGGGCGTCCGCGTCCTGCCCCTGGGCCGACACTCGATCATGAACGGTGTCGCCGGCCGGGTCACTGCCGACGCGACGGGCGGGGCCGACTCCTTCCTCCAGTCGCTCAATGCCTTGAACCTGTCCTGGTCCAGGCTGTCGCAGTGGGCTGACGCCGAGACGCGCAGGCTGGCGGCCCGGGGCGGCTTCGTCGAGGAAGACGTGCCGCTCAGCGTCTGGCAGCGCACCTTCGCGACCTCAGTGGCGGCCTCGGGGGACGCCTACGAGCGGTTGCTGCAGATCAAGATCCCGGCTGGGGTGCTCGCCCCGTGACCATGACGGGCTCCCTCCTCTCGTGAGCCCGCCACGCCAGCAGGGTTCGCGCGGCTCAGCGGAACCACCGCCCTCACCCACCAGTCCCCCGGCAGGGCTCATTCCCCGCCTAGCAGCCGGGCCACGGCCGCGGGCAGCGCATCGAGCAGCAGGCCGGCGGCGAGCGGCCCACCGACCCGGGTGTCGTCGGTCCCGGCGGCGGCTCGGGCGGCCGCCGCGTGGGCCAGCACGGCGAGCGAACCGGCCTCCACGGGGTCGAGCCCGGCCGCGAGCAGCACGCCGGCGACCCCGGCCAGGACGTCGCCGGCACCCGCCGTGGCGAGCCAGGGCGGGCCGGCCGGCTGGGAGCGCACCGGCCCGTCAGGTGGGACGACCAGCGTGGTCGCGCCCTTGAGCAGCACGGTCGCCCCGGTCAGCCGGGCCGCACGCCGGGCCGCGTCCAGCGGGGCGGCGAGCACGTCGTCCCGGGCCGTCGTGCCGGCGCGGCGACCGGCGCCGTCGCCCTCGAGCCTGGTGAGCAGGCGGGCCAGCTCCCCGGCGTGCGGGGTGAGCAGGGTGGGGGCGTCCCGCCGCTGCGCGGGCAGCAGCTCCAGGGCGCCGGCGTCGACCAGGCAGGGCAGGTCGCCGGCGAGCGCGGCCTCCACCGCCGGCAGCTGGTCCGGGTCGCCGGGGTCGATCCCCGGGCCGACCACCCAGGCCTGTACTCGTCCCTGGCCGGGCACCACCTCGGGCCAGCGGGCCCGCACCAGCGCGGTGGGCTCCGGCGGCCCGAGGTAGCGGACCATGCCCGCGCCGGCCCGCACCGCCGCCCCGGTGCACAGCACCGCCGCGCCGGTGTACCGGGCGCCGCCGGCGACGACGCCGAGCACGCCGCGGGAGTACTTGTCGTCCCGGGGTCCCGGCACCGGCCAGCGCCCGGCGGCGTCGGCCGGCTCAAGGCGCTCCACCTGCGGCGGGCCGAGCTCCGCGGGGTCCAGGCCGATGTCGACGACCTCGACCCGGCCGGCGGCCGCCGCGGCGGGCGGCAGCAGCAGGCACGGCTTGGCGCCGCCGAAGGTCACGGTGACGTCGGCCCGCACGTGTTCGCCCGGCGTCTGCCCGGTGTCCGGGTCCACCCCGCTGGGCAGGTCGACGGCGACGACCGCGGCCGTCGGTGGCACGGCGGCGACGAGCGCGTCGGCGGGCGGGCGCAGCCCGGGGCTGCCGCCGAGACCGACCAGGCCGTCGAGGACGACGTCCGCGCGGGCGAGCACGGCCGTGGCCTCGTCGACGGCCACGGTCCGCCCACCGGCGGCGCGCAGTTCGGCGAGCCCCTCGGCGTGCACCCGCCCGGCGGCGGGGACGGCGTCCACTCGGGCACCGCGCCGGGCGAGCCGGACGCCGGCCCACAGCGCGTCACCACCGTTGTCGCCGGCTCCCACGAGCAGCACCACCCGGCGGCCGGCCACGCCGCCGCAGCGCTGCCGGAGCAGGACAGCGGTGCGGGCGGCCAGCGCCCCGGCCGCCCGCTGCATGAGGGCGCCCTCGGGGGCGATGGCCAGCGCCGCCGCCTCGGCGCGGCGGACGGCGTCCACCGTCCAGGCGCGGATCACATCCGGCCCCCGGCCCCGGCCGTGCCGGTGGCCGCGGGGGGGCGGGTGCGCTCGGCGACGACCATCGCCGAGGCGATCCCGGCATCGTGGCTCAGCGACAGGTGGAAGGTGTCGACGCCGAGCTCGGCGGCGCGGGCGGCGACCGTGCCGGTGACCTCCAGGTGCGGCCGCCCGTCGTCCGCGCGGTGCACGGTGCAGTCGTGCCAGGCGAGCCCGACCGGCGCACCGAGGGCCTTGGCGACCGCCTCCTTGGCGGCGAACCGGGCGGCGAGCGAGGCCGGCGGCAGGTCACGCTCGGCCGCGGTGAACAGCCGCTCGGTGAGCCCGGGAGTGCGCTGCAGCTGGGCGGTGAACCTGGCGACGTCGACGACGTCCACCCCTACCGCGACGATCACCCCCACCATCCCCTCTCGGTGATCATGCAGTCCCGCCACCCTGCCCCGCGGGTAGCCGTCACCCTCACTCGACCGTGACGGACTTGGCCAGGTTGCGCGGCTGGTCGACGTCCAACCCCTTGGCGGTGGCCAGCTCGCAGGCGAACACCTGCAGCGGAACGGTCGTGACCAGCGGCGCGAGCAGCGTCGGGGTCTGTGGCACCCGGATGATCTCGTCGGCGTAGGGGACGACGTCGTCGTCGCCCTCCTCGGCGATCACCAGGGTGCGGGCGCCGCGGGCCCGGATCTCCTGGATGTTGGAGACCACCTTGGCGTGCAGGGAGTCCCGCCCGCGCGGTGACGGCACGACGACGAACACCGGCTGGCCGGGCTCGATGAGGGCGATCGGCCCGTGCTTGAGCTCCCCGGCGGCGAAGCCCTCGGCGTGGATGTAGGCGAGCTCCTTGAGCTTGAGCGCGCCCTCCATCGCCACCGGGTACCCCACGTGCCGACCGAGGAAGAGCACCGACCGGGTGTCGACCATCCAGCGGGCGATCTGCCGGACGTGCTCGACGCCGTCAAGGACCTTCTGGATCGCCTCGGGCATCTGCTGCAGCTGGCCGAGAATCTCGCGCACCTCGTCGCGGAACTTGTTGCCGCGCAGCTGCGCCAGGTACAGCCCGAGCAGGTAGGTGGCGGTGATCTGGGCGAGGAACGCCTTCGTCGAGGCGACCGCGACCTCGGGACCGGCGTGGGTGTACAGGACGCCGTCGGACTCGCGCGGGATGGTGGACCCGTGGGTGTTGCAGATGGCGATCACCCGGGCACCCTGCTCGCGGGCGTGCCGCACCGCCATGATGGTGTCCATCGTCTCGCCGGACTGGGAGACCGCGACGACGAGGGTCTTGGCGTTCACCACCGGGTCGCGGTAGCGGAACTCGTGCGCGAGCTCGACCTCGACCGGGATCCGGCACCAGTGCTCGATGGCGTACTTGGCCACCTGACCGGCGTAGGCGGCGGTGCCACACGCGACGACGACGATCTTGTCGATGCTGCGCAGCACGGCCTCGTCGATGCGCAGCTCGTCGAGGACCAGGTCGCCGTTCTCGTCGGTGCGGCCGAGCAGGGTGTCGGCCACGGCGCGCGGCTGCTCGTGGATCTCCTTGGCCATGAACGACGGGTAGCCGCCCTTCTCGGCGGCGGCGGCGTCCCAGTCGACGTGGTAGCGCCTGCCCTGCGCCGGTGACCCGTCGAACCCGGTGATCTCCACGGCGTCGGCGGTGATGGTGACCACCTGGTCCTGGCCGAGCTCGACCGCCTCGCGGGTGTGGGCGATGAACGCGGCGACGTCCGAACCGAGGTAGTTGGCGTCCTGGCCCAGACCGACGACGAGCGGGGAGTTGCGTCGGGCGCCCACGACCGTGCCGGGGACGTCGGCGTGGACGGCGAGCAGGGTGAAGGCGCCCTCGAGCCGGCGGCAGACCGTCCGCATCGCCTCGGTGAGGTCACCGGTGTCGTCGTAGGCACGGGCGAGCAGGTGGGCGGCGACCTCGGTGTCGGTCTCGCTGCGGAAGGTGACGCCCGCCTCGAGCAGCTCGGCCCTGAGCCGGCCGAAGTTCTCGATGATGCCGTTGTGGATCAGCGCGACCCGGCCCTGCCCGCCGAGGTGCGGGTGGGCGTTCTCGTCGGTCGGTGCACCGTGCGTGGCCCACCGGGTGTGCCCGATCCCGGTGGCGCTGACCGGCAGCGGTGCGGCGTCCAGGGCGTCGACGAGGTTGGCCAGCTTGCCGGCCCGCTTGGCCGCCACCACCTCGCCGTCGGCCAGGACGGCGACCCCGGCCGAGTCGTAGCCGCGGTACTCCAGCCGGCGCAGGCCGTCGAGGACCACGTCCACCGCCTGACGCGTCGAGGCGTCCCTGCCCGCGTAGCCCACGATGCCGCACATGGACGGCAGCCTAACGATCCCGGCAGCGGGCGGACGCCCACCCAGGCGGCCGTGACCGGCACAATGCGGTACGTGTCGATCGTCGCGCACCCGAGCACCAGCGGTGGTGCGTCGCCGTTCGTCCACCTGGACCGGCACACCTGGAGCCGGCTGGCGCGCTCGACGCCACTGCCGCTGACCGACGCGGACGTCGAGCGGCTGCGGGGGATCGGCGAGCGGGTGGACCTGCGGGAGGTCGAGGAGGTGTACCTGCCGCTGTCCCGGCTGCTCAACCTCTACGTCGACGCCGTCGACCACCTGCACACCGCCAGCACGACCTTCCTCGGGGAGTCGCCGGGGCGCACCCCGTTCGTCGTCGGCATCGCCGGGTCCGTGGCCGTGGGCAAGTCGACGACGGCCCGGCTACTGCGCGAGCTGCTGGCCCGGTGGCCGCAGACCCCGCGGGTCGAGCTCGTCACCACCGACGGGTTCCTCTACCCCAACGCGGAGCTCGAGCGCCGGCACCTCATGCACCGCAAGGGGTTCCCCGAGTCCTACGACCGGCGGGCCCTGCTGCGCTTCGTCACCGCGGTGAAGTCGGGGGCCGAGGAGGTCCGCGCCCCGGTCTACTCCCACCTCACCTACGACATCGTGCCCGGCGCCGAGGTCGTCGTCCGGCGCCCGGACGTGCTCATCGTCGAGGGACTCAACGTCCTGCAGCCCGCCCGCCCGCGCGCCGACGGCCGGCAGGGCCTGGCGGTGAGCGACTTCTTCGACTTCTCCATCTACGTCGACGCCCGCACCGACGACGTCCGGCAGTGGTACGTCCAGCGCTTCCTCGAGCTGCGCCGGACGGCGTTCACCCGCCCCGGGTCCTACTTCCGCCGGTACGCCGACCTGACCGACGAGCAGGCGACCGCCCGCGCCGAGCAGATCTGGCGGGACATCAACGAGCGCAACCTCGTGGAGAACGTGCTGCCGACCCGTGGCCGGGCGACGCTCGTCCTGGGCAAGGGCCCGGACCACTCGGTGCAGCGGGTCCGGCTGCGCAAGCTGTGAGGGCCCTCAGGCGAGGGCGAGCCGCTGCCGGACGACGCCGGCGAGCCGGTCGGCGACCTGCTGGGCCTGCTCGACGTCCGCGGCCTCGACCATGACCCGCACGACCGGCTCGGTGCCGGACGGTCGCAGCAGCACCCGGCCGGTCTCGCCGAGGGCGGCCTCGGCGGCCTGGACGGCGCTGGTCAGCTCCGGGTCCTCGTGGGCGCGACGCTTGTCCACGTTCGTGACGTTGACGAGCACCTGCGGCAGCCGCCGGACGACGCCGGCGAGCTCGGCGAGCGGGCGACCGGTCTCGGCCATCCGGGACAGCAGCTGCAGCCCGGTCAGGATGCCGTCGCCGGTGGTCTGGTGGGCGAGCATGAGCACGTGCCCGGACTGCTCGCCGCCCAGGCAGTAGCCGTGCCGGTGCATCTCCTCGAGCACGTAGCGGTCCCCGACGGCGGTCTGCACGGTCCGGATCCCGGCCTGCTCCATCGCCAGGCGCAGCCCGAGGTTGCTCATCACCGTCGTGACGAGGGTGTCGCCGGCCAGCTCGCCGCGCTCGGCGAGGGCAACCGCCAGCACGCCCATCACCTGGTCGCCGTCGACGACGCGGCCGTCGGCGTCCACGGCCAGGCACCGGTCGGCGTCCCCGTCGACGGCGATCCCGGCGTCCGCGCCGTGCTCCCGGACGGCGGCCTGCAGCCGGTCGAGGTGGGTGGACCCGTAGCCGTCGTTGATGTTGAGGCCGTCGGGCTCGGCGCCGATCACGGTCACCTGCGCACCGGCCGCGCGCAGCGCGGCGGGGCCGACCTGGTAGGCGGCGCCGTGCGCGCAGTCCATCACCACCCGCAGGCCGTCCAGGCGGTGGCGCAGGGTCCCCACGAGGTGCTCGACGTACCGGGCGGCCCCGGCGCCGTCGGGCCGGATCCGCCCGACCCGGGCACCCGTGGGCCGCTGCCAGTCCTCCCGCAACCGCTTCTCGATCTGGTCCTCGACGTCGTCCGGCAGCTTGTGCCCACCGCGGGCGAAGAACTTGATCCCGTTGTCCGGCATCGGGTTGTGCGACGCCGACAGGACGACGCCGAGGTCGGCGCCGGTCGCCGCGACGAGGTAGGCCACACCGGGGGTCGGCAGCACCCCGACGTCCTCGACGTCCACCCCGGCACTGGCCAGACCGGCGACGACGGCGGCGGACAGGAACTCCCCGGAGGCGCGCGGGTCGCGGCCGACGACGGCCCGCGGCCGGTGGCCCGCGAAGGCCCCGGCGTCGCCCAGCACGTGGGCGGCGGCGACGGACAGGTCCAGGGCGAGCTCGGCGGTGACGTCGACGTTCGCGAGACCGCGGACGCCGTCCGTGCCGAAGAGTCGGGGCACAGGTCCTCCTGGGTCGTGGACGCCGCGACGGCCCCGGGAGCGTACTCCCGGGGCCGTCGGGACGTCGCCGGCCGCGCCCTGGGCGGGCGCCCCGGACGTCAGCGCTTGCTGTACTGCGGGGCCTTGCGGGCCTTCTTCAGACCCGCCTTCTTGCGCTCCTTGACCCGGGCGTCGCGGGACAGGAAGCCGGCCTTCTTCAGCGCCGGCCGGTTCGCCTCGGCGTCGATCTCGTTGAGCGCGCGGGCGATGCCCAGGCGCAGCGCGCCGGCCTGCCCCGAGGTGCCGCCCCCGTCGATCCGGGCGATGACGTCGAAGCGGCCCTCGAGCTCGGTGACCCGGAACGGCTCGTTGACGAGCTGCTGGTGCACCTTGTTGGGGAAGTAGGACTCCAGGTCCCGGCCGTTGACGGACCAGCGGCCGCTGCCCGGCACCAGGCGGACGCGGGCCACGGCCTCCTTGCGCCGCCCGGTCGCGCCGCCGGGCGCGGTGATGCTCGTGCCGGCCCCGGGGGTCCCGGGGGTGGTCGTCGAGTAGCTGCTCGGGGCGTCCTCGACGTCCTCGGTCACGTCGGTCGCGGTGGGCTCGGCCACGGTTCTCCTCGGGTGGGGCTGGTCTCAGTCGGTGGGGCGGGCGCGGGCTACTGCGCGACCTGGGTGATCTCGAACGGCTGCGGCTTCTGGGCGCCGTGCGGGTGCTCCGGGCCGGCGTAGACCTTGAGCTTGCGCATCATCTGGCGGCCGAGGCTGTTCTTGGGAAGCATCCCGCGGACGGCCTTCTCCACGGCGCGCTCGGGGAACCTCTCCAGCAGGTCGCCGTAGGCCATGGCGCGCAGGCCGCCCGGGTAGCCGGAGTGCCGGTAGGCCTTCTTCTGCTCGCGCTTGGCGCCGGAGAGGGCCACCTTGCCGGCGTTGACGATGATGACGAAGTCGCCGGTGTCCACGTGCGGGGCGAAGACCGGCTTGTGCTTGCCGCGCAGCAGCTGGGCGGTGTGGCTGGCCAGCCGGCCGAGGACGACGTCGGTCGCGTCGATGACGTGCCACTGACGCTCGACGTCGCCGGGCTTGGGGGTGTACGTGCGCACGGTGGTCAGCCTTCGTTCCGTCTCGTTGGTGGTGCTCGTTGGTGAGCGTGTGCTCGGTGGTGTGCGTGCGTGTCGCCGACCGCCTGAGGCGGCAGGACGAGGCGCCCTGTCACGCCAGTGGTGTCGGGACGGCGCCCCGGCCCACGCGGCCAGAGCGCACGACGACTCGTCAGGGTACTAGGGGGCCGCTGGAGTGGTCAAAACGCCCTCGCGGGGCGCGCTCAGTCCTGGACCAGGACCGCGACGGTTCGGGCCGGGACGGTGACGGTCCCCGCCTCGGCGTCCCACGCGGTGGCCCGCACGACGTCGTCCGCGCCGTCCGCCTGCACCGGGTGCAGGGAGAGGCCCTCACCAGCCAGCCCCGGCACCTGCTCGGCAACCGGCTCGTCGGTGGCGTTGAGGACGACGAGCAGCCCCTCGAGCTCGGGGTCGAGGTCCGTGCCGGCCGTGTCGTCGATGTGCATGACGACCACGCCCGGGGTCTGCTCCGGGCCGCCCAGCGGGAACGACACGCGACGCTGGATCTCCGCGGCGTCCCCGAGCCGGAACAGCGGGGAGGAGAACCGCAGCTCGAGCAGCTCGCGCGCGGCGGTCGACGCCGCCTCGACGTCGTCGGCGTCCGGCTTGAGCGCCGGGTCCGCCAGCAGCGGCTGCTGGTAGACCCACTTCGCCTCGTTGTCCCACGCCGGGGGCAGGCCGCGGCCGAAGCCGTTGTCGGCGCCGTCCCAGCCGATGTGGTTGAACCAGTCACCGGAGTCGTAGGAGTTGCGGTCCAGCGACTTGCTGCGCAGCAGGTCGGCCCCGGCGTGCCAGAACGCGGGGGTCTGGCTCAGTGCCACCGTCGACAGCGCCAGGGTGTTCATCCGCACCCGGTCGTCCATCGAGGTGTCCGGCGGCAGCTTGAGGGTCAGGGCGTCCCAGATCGTCTCGTTGTCGTGCGCGTCGACGTAGGTGACGACCTCCTCCGGGTCGCTCGCGTAGCCGGCAGGCGACCCGTTGTAGTCGACCTCGGAGCCCTTGACCGTCTCCCCGTTCGCGCCGACGAAGGTGTAGTCCCGCAGGTTGCCGGCCAGTCCGAGCTTGACCAGGTCGCCGTAGTGGAGCAGCCGGTCCCGCTGGGCGCCGGTGTCGCCGTTCGCCGGGCTGTCGTTGGGGTCGGTGAACAACCCGCTGGCCAGGCCCTGGACGCGTGGGTCCTCGTCGAACGGCCCGCCCCCACGGACGGCGTCCCGGAGCCGGTCGGAGAAGGTTCCGATCCCGGTGCCGTCGAGCTGACCCTGGGTGGCCTGGGTGAACCGGGCGTTGTCCGCGACCTCACCGAAGTTCCAGCCCTCGCCGTACAGGTACACCTGGGTGCCGTCCACGCCGTCCTTCACGGGCGTGAGGTCGTCGAGCGCGGCCCGCACCGTCTCCATCGTCGAGCGTGAGTGATGACCCATGAGGTCGAACCGGAACCCGTCGACCTTGTAGTCACGCGCCCACAGCACCACCGAGTCGACCATGAGCTTCTCGGCCATCGCGTGCTCCGTCGCGACGTTCTGGCAGCACGTGGACGTCTCGACCGCACCGGTCGAGGGGTTCAGCCGGTGGTAGTACCCGGGAACGACCCGGTCGAGCACGGACTTCGGGTCCTGCCCCGAGGCGGCCGTGTGGTTGAACACCTGGTCGAGGACGACGCGCAGCCCGTCGGCGTGCAGCGCCCCGACCATGGTCCGGAACTCCGCGACCCGCGCGCCGCCGTCCGGCCGGGTCGCGTACGAGCCCTCCGGTACCGAGAAGTGCCACGGGTCGTAGCCCCAGTTGAAGGCGTCGCGGGCACGCACGGCGCCGATGCAGGCCTGCTGCTCCGGCGAGTCCGGGGGGAGCGACTCGAGGTCGCAGTCCGGGGTGAGCTGGTCGGCCGGGTCCTCCGGGATCGAGGCGATGTCGAACGTCGGCAGCAGGTGCACCGTGTTGAGGCCCGCCTCGGCGAGGTCTCGCAGGTGCGCCCGCCCCCGTCCCTCGTCGGCGAACGCGAGGTAGGTGCCCCGGTGCTCAGCGGGCACCGTCTCGTCCCCGATGGAGAAGTCGCGCACGTGCAGCTCGTAGATGGTCGAGTCCTCCGGCTGGTCCAGGGCCGGCTGCTCGGCGGTCCGCCACTGCGCCGGGGCGAGCGAGCGGTCGTCGAGGTCCACGACGACCGACCGCCGGGAGTCGGTGGTCAGGGCCACCGAGTACGGGTCGGTGACGAGGTTCTCCTCCACTGCACCGGTCGACGGCGCGTAGACCGTGACCGCCCACAGGTACTGCGACCCGGTCCAGTCCGGCCGGCCCACCACGTGCCAGACCCCGTCGGCGTCGCGGCAGGCGTCCAGCCGCCGCGGCTCACCGTCGGGTGCGGACGCCGGCCACACCAGCAGGTCGACGTCCTTGGCCGTCGGGGCCCACAGGGCCAGGTGCGGCGAGCGGCCGCGCCACTGGACGCCCAGGTCGGCGTCCGCCGCTGCCGCGTACAGGTCGTCGATGACACCCGGCACCTGGACGCCGGTGGCGTCGGTGAGCCGACCCAGGTCGTCGTACTGCGCGACGGCGACCTGCCCGGTGAGGATGGCGCGGGCCTGCGCGACGGTCCTGGCGTCCAGCCGCAGCGCCAGGTGGTCCGCCAGGTGCGGGAAGGACTCCCGGACGTCGTCGGGCAGGCCTGCCGGGTCGTAGGTCAGCGGTGCGCTGTCACCACCGGCCAGGTCCTCGGCGTCCACGGCCAGCCCACCGTCGGGGGCCCAGTGCAGGCGCCACCGCGCCTGGTCGGGGCCGAGCCCGGGTGGCAGGTCCCCTCGAGGCCAGGCGACGAGGTCGCGCGCCACCCAGTGCGCCTTCGCCGTGCTGAGGTCCGGGGCGGCACCGGCCTGCGACGTGCTGACCGTGAGCACGTGGGTGGCCAGGTCGTAGCTGAACGTCGTCACGACGCCGGCGGCGGGCACCGAGAAGCCGATGTTCGCGCCGTCCGGGGCGCCGCCGGCGCCGTAGTTCTCGTCCCAGGACAGGCCGTGCGCGACCTTGACCTCGTAGGAGCCGGGCGGGATCTGCGTGGTCGCGAACGTGTAGGTGCCGTCGCCGTCCGGGTCCTGCAGCCACGACCGCATGCACTCGGGTGCCCAGTCACCGGGGCAGCCGAGCTCGGACTGGAACGACCCCGGTGCGGTGACGACCGGGCCCTGCGCGTCGGAGGCCACCCAGTGGGTGCGGTGGTCGTAGTAGAAGGAGACCGGCCCGCCGTCGTGGGTGTACGGGATGTTCGCGCCGCCCGGGACGGCGCCGGCGCCGTAGTTCTCGTCCCACGTGCCGTCGACGGCGACCTTGTACTCGTAGTCGCCGGCGGGCAGGTCGAACGTGCCCTTCCAGACGTCGTCGGTAGGCGACAGCGTCAGCTGGGCGGCGTCGCAGCCGGGGTCCCAGTCGGTCTCGCAACCCATCTCGGTGTTGTGCGTCCCCGGCACGCTCACGGCGTCGGGCTGCTCGACCGGGCCCACGGGGTCGGTGCCGCCGCCGGTGCCGCCACCGGCCGGGGCGTCGCCCACGACGCCGAAGCTGGAGGCGACCGAGAGGTTGCCGCTGGCGTCACGCAGCACCGCCCGGTACTCGACGACCGTGCCGTCGGCCAGCCCGGAGAGGTCGTGGAACACCCGGTACGGCGCGTTGTCGTCGGTGCCGAGGCGCTGCCAGTCCTCGGTGCCGGCCAGACGCCACGCGAAGCCGACCTCGGCGAACGCGTTCTCGGTGACGCTCACCCGCACCTCGGCCCGGTCGCCGCCGCCGCTGCCGGGCACCGGGTGCACGACGGCGCCGGCGGACGGGGCGGCGAACGCGGGCGCCGGCGCGGTCGTCCGCTTCCTGACCGGCCGGACGGCCTCCCACACCACGGCCGACAGCGGCGGCACGGTGACCTCCACCCGGCCCTCGGCGTCGCTGCGCAGGTGCGAGCCCTCCCCCAGCACCGGACGGAACGTCGTCCTCGGCGTCCACGTCTCGAACGACGCGGTGGCGGGCTCGGTCGCGTTGTTCACCGCGACGACGTACTCCACGCCGCGGTCGCGGTCGAAACGGCTGACCGCGAGCACGCCCGCCGCGTTGCTCGCGTACCGGTGCACCTGCGTCCCGTCCGCCAGCGCGGGGTGCTCCTCGCGCAGGGCCGCCAGCTCGGCGATCCAGCGGTACAGCGGGTGGTCGGTGTCGAAGTTGTCCTCGGCCGTCGTGGCGTCGGTGCCGATGAGGTCGTCGTCGGCGTAGCTGGCGACCTGTGAGGCGAACATGTCCTGCCGGGCGTCCTTGTCGCCGCCGTCACCGGTGAAGCCCTGCTCGTCGCCGTAGTAGACGACCGGCTGCCCGCGGAAGAGGTACATCAGCGCGTGGGCGAACCGGGCCCGCGCCAGCAGCTCGGCGTCGTCCTCGACGTCCTGGGCGAGGAAGTGACCGACGCGGCCCATGTCGTGGTTCCCCAGGAAGGTGGGCAGCTGGTAGGCGTTGGAGTCGGTGTCGGTGTACCAGTCGTCGGCCGCGAACAGGTCGCGCATCGCCGTGCCCGGGCCGCCCTTGGCCAGCTCGACGGCGCGCGCCTGGAAGGCGAAGTCGATGGTGGCCTGCATCCGCCCGGTGGTCGTGTACTGCGACATGTAGGCAGGGTTGGCCTCGAACACCTCGCCGAAGGCGAAGAAGTCGTCGTTGCCGGTCTCCCGGGCCCGTTGCGTGATCGCCGGTGCGAACTCCTGCCAGAACTCCATGTTCACGTGCTTGACGGTGTCGACCCGGAAGCCGTCGATGCCGAAGTCGACCCAGGTCCGGTAGATCTCGCCCATGCCCTCGACGACGTCCGGGTGCTCGGTGAACAGGTCGTCCAGGCCGATGAAGTCACCGTAGGTGCTGGACTCGCCGGTGAACGTCGAGTCGCCGCGGTTGTGGTACAGCGTGCGATCGTTGAGCCAGGCCGGCGTCTTCGCGGTGGCGTCGGCGTCGGTCCGGAACACCGGCGTGTACGGGAAGGACACCTCAGGGTCCAGCTCGGGGAACTCCCCGGTGCCGGCGTAGTCGGCGTCGTCGAACTCGTGGCCGTCAGCGTCCCGGTACGGCGCCTGCTCCTTGCTGACGTAGGCGTACTCGCCCTCGGCGTAGTCGATGACGTCCGCGGTGTGGTTCGTGATGATGTCGAAGAAGACCTTCATCCCCCGCTCGTGCGCGGCGTCGACGAGGGCCTTCATCTCCTCGTTGGTGCCCAGGTGCGGGTCGATCCGGGTGAAGTCGGTGACCCAGTAGCCGTGGTACCCAGCGCTGACGTCGTCGCCGGAACCCTGGACCGGCCGGTTCTCGAACGACGGTGTGAGCCAGATCGCCGTGGTTCCCAGCGACTCGACGTAGTCAAGCCGGTCCATGATCCCGGCCAGGTCGCCACCGTGGTAGAAGCCCTTGTCGGTCGGGTCGAACCCGTGGTCCAGGCGGTCGCCGGACGTCGAGCCGCCGGTGTCGTTGGTCGGGTCGCCGTTGGCGAACCGGTCGGCCATGACGAAGTAGAACCGCTCGTCGGTCAGCGGCTCGCGCAGGGACGGCGGCACGAGGTCCGCGTCGCCGTCCCCGAGCGGCTCCGCTGCCAGCAGCGGGGTCATCCGGACGTCGTGCGTGGCGTGGTCGTAGGAGAACCGCACCGGCACGGACCCACCGAGCACCAGGGGGATGTCGGCGCCGCCGGCCACCCCGCCGGCGCCGTAGTTCTCGTCCCACCCGTCGTTGAGCGCCACCTTGAAGGAGTGCTGCCCGCCGGGCACCTCGAACGTCGCGGCGAACTCGGTGGTGCCGTCGACCGGCTCGAGCCGGGTGGCCTCGCAGTCGGGCTCCCAGTCACCGCTGCAGCCCAGCTCGCTCTGCAGGCTGCCCACCAGCGTGACCTGCTCGGGCACCGGGGAGTGCTGCGCCACCGCCGGCAGCGGGACGAGCAGGGACCCGAGGAGCGCCGCCGAGCCGACGGTCAGGGCGGTGGCACGCAGAGGGCGGGAAGACGCCATCGGGACTCCAGGGCTGGGCGGTGACAGCGGTTGGTCCCGCTACGTGGCGATATCCGCGGGATCTGCCGAGCACCGTAGCCCCCGCCACGGACACGCCGGAAGAGCCCCGTCGCCGGCTCCGCCAGTCAGGTCAGCCGGTCACGTCGACTCAGAGTCGTCCACGACGTGCACCGCCGCCTCCTCCGCCGAGGCGGCACCGCCGTCGACGCCCACGTCCCGGGCGACGGCGTCCTTCTCGGCGTCGGTGTGGGCGCCCTCGTCGGACTCGACGATCCGGCCGGCGCGCCGGTCCCCGACCTGGTCGTCCAGCAGCTCGCCGTCCTGCGCGGCGTCGGCAGTCCCGTCGTCGACCACGTCGGGCTCGCCGGGGGCACGGACGCCGCGCGCGCCGCCGGGGTCCTGGGCCTCGACGGACTGCTCCGGCTCCTCCTGGGCCAGCCGCTGGTCGAGGGTCTCGCCCTGGCGCTCCTCCTCGAGCGTGGTGCCGAACCTGTCGATGCCGAGCGGCTTCTCCGGCGGGGAGTAGCCGGCGTCCAGGACGTCGTCGACGTCGTCGTCCGTGGCCCGCTCGAGCAGGTCGTCCGGGGCGTCGTCCGGGGGGACGCCGACGGTCTCGCTGACGTTGTCGTTCTGGCTCATGCCTCCGACGATGCCACCGCCCGGGCCGGCCCACGACTCGAGGGGCCCGCCGGCCCGCCCCGCCCGGTCAGCGGTCGGGGCCGGGTGGGCACTGCGGCTCGTCCCGGCGCCGGCGGGCCACTCGGGCCCGCTCGGCCAGGTCGGCGTCCCCGGGGTAGACGACCTCCTCGAGGACCAGCCCGTGCGCCGGGGCGACCTCGACGGCCGGGTCGCGGACGCCTGCGTCGAGCACCTGTCGCGGCCAGTCCACCGGTCGGCGCCGGCTGCCCACCGGCAGCACCGCGCCGACGAGGGCGCGGACCATCGAGTGGCAGAACGCGTCGGCGACGACGCGGGCGGTGACGAAGCCGTCGGCGTCGCGGGACCAGCGGTACTCCAGCAGCGTGCGCACCGTCGTCGCCCCGGACCGAGGGCGGCAGAACGCGGCGAAGTCGTGCAGGCCCTCCAGGGTGCGTGCGGCGGCGTCCATCGCGGCGACGTCGAGTGGACCGCGGGCCCGGGCGACGTCCCAGCGGCGCAGCGGCGGGACCCCGGCCGGGTCGTCCGCGAGCCGGTAGGCGTAGCGGCGGCGCAGTGCCGAGAACCTGGCGTCGAAGCCGGGTGCCGCCGCCGTCACCCGGGTGACGACGACGTCGTCGGGCAGGACGCCGGCCAGGCGCCGGCGCAGCACCTCACCGCGCGCGGACCCGGAGCGGTCGCGCACGGCGAGCCAGACGGTTCGGGGCAGGTCGACGTGGCAGACCTGCCCGGTGGCGTGGACGCCGGCGTCGGTGCGGCCGGCCACGACCGTGACCGGCGGGGCCTGCAGCCTGAGCACCCGGGCAAGGGCGTCCTCGAGGGTCTCCTGGACGGTGCGCAGGCCGGGTTGGCGCGCCCAGCCCCGGAACCCGGTGCCGTCGTAGCCCAGGTCCAGCCGGACGCGCACGAGCCCGCCGTCCCCGTCGGCGGGGGCGGCGGGCTCGGCGGCACGCTCAGGCGGGTGGGTCAGGCGTCCGCCTTCTTCTCGTCCTCGTCCTCGCCAGCGGCCGCTGCACCGGCGTCGGCCTCTGCCGGCGAGTCAGCCGACTCAGCAGAGTCAGCCGACTCAGCAGAGTCAGCCGGCTCAGCAGAGTCGTCCACCTCGGCCGGCTCGGTCGTCGTCTCCTCGGCGGCCGGGACGGCACTCGCCGCGGCGGCTCGGCGGGTCGCCGACTCGGCCTCGCGCACGGTCGCCTTCTTCGGCGACAGCGGTTCGAGCACGAGCTCGATCACGGCCATCGGGGCGTTGTCCCCCTTGCGGGGGCCGATCTTCGTGATCCGGGTGTACCCGCCGGGACGTTCGGCCATCGCCGGGCCGATCTCGGTGAACAGGGTGTGCACGACGCCCTTGTCGCGGACCACCGTCATCACCCGGCGCCGGGCGGCGAGGTCCCCGCGCTTGGCGAAGGTGATGAGGCGCTCAGCGAGCGGACGCAGCCGCTTCGCCTTGGCCTCGGTCGTCGTGATCCGCTGGTGCTCGAACAGCTGGGTGGCCAGACCGGCGAGCATGAGGCGCTCGTGGGCCGGGCCGCCGCCGAGCCGCGGGCCCTTGGCTGGGGTAGGCATAGTTCGGTGTTCTCCTCGGGTGGGGCCGCGCCGTCAGGACCGCCGGACGGCGTGAGCGTGGCTCGGGTGCCTCAGTACTGCTCGTCCTCGGCGAAGGACATGTCGTCGTCGCCGTAGGTGTCCACGACGGCGCTCGGGTCGAACCCGGGCGGGCTGTCCTTGAGCGACAGGCCCATGCCGACCAGCTTGGCCTTGACCTCGTCGATCGACTTCGCGCCGAAGTTGCGGATGTCGAGCAGGTCGGCCTCGCTGCGGGCGGTGAGCTCACCCACGGTGTGGATGCCCTCGCGCTTCAGGCAGTTGTAGGAGCGGACCGTGAGGTCGAGCTCCTCGATCGGCAGCGCCAGGTCCGCTGCCAGCGCGGCGTCCGTGGGCGACGGCCCCATGTCGATGCCCTCGGCCTCGACGTTGAGCTCGCGGGCCAGCCCGAACAGCTCGACCAGGGTCTTGCCGGCGCTGGCCATCGCGTCACGCGGCTGCATCGAGGCCTTGGTCTCGACGTCGACGACGAGACGGTCGAAGTCGGTGCGCTGCTCGACGCGGGTCGCCTCGACCTTGTACGTCACCTTGAGCACCGGGGAGTAGATGGAGTCCACCGGGATCCGGCCGATCTCGGCGTCCCCGGACTTGTTCTGCTGGGCCGAGACGTAGCCGCGGCCGCGCTCGACGGTGAGCTCCATCTCCAGCTTGCCCTTGGCGTTGAGCGTGGCGATGTGCAGGTCGGGGTTGTGCACCTCGACGCCCGCCGGCGGGGCGATGTCGGCGGCGGTCACCGTGCCGGGGCCCTGCTTGCGCAGGTACATGACGACCGGCTCGTCGTGCTCGCTGGAGACGACGAGGTTCTTGATGTTGAGGATGATCTCGGTGACGTCCTCCTTGACCCCCGGCACGGTGGAGAACTCGTGCAGGACGCCGTCGATGCGGAGGCTGGTCACGGCCGCGCCGGGGATCGACGACAGCAGGGTGCGACGGAGGGAGTTGCCGAGGGTGTAGCCGAAGCCCGGCTCCAGCGGCTCGATGACGAACCGCGAGCGGCGCTCGGTGACGACGTCCTCGGTGAGGGTGGGGCGCTGCGCGATGAGCACTGTGGTTCCTTCCTTCCAGGGCCCGCTATTTGACCCTGACACGGCCCGGACGGGCTCGGTACGCCGTCCGGGGTGGTGCTGCTCCCGGGGGGAGCCCGCCCGCGCGGCGTCCCCGGTGCCGTGGGCACCGGGGGCACCGGCGGGTTACGCCGGCTACCCGGCTTACTTCGAGTAGAGCTCGACGATGAGCTGCTCCTGCACCTGGGTGTCGATCACCTGGCGCTGGGGCAGGCCGTGCACGAGGATCCGCATCTTGGAGGGGACGACCTCGAGCCACGCCGGGACGGTCCGCTCACCGGCCTCGGCGCGGGCGACGACGAACGGCGTCATCTCCCAGGACTTCGCCCGGACCTCGACGATGTCGTTCTCGCTCACCCGGTAGCTCGGGATGTCGACCTTCTTGCCGTTGACGAGGAAGTGGCCGTGCCGGACGAGCTGGCGAGCCATGTCACGGGACTTGGCGTAACCGGCCCGGTAGACGACGTTGTCGAGCCGCGACTCCAGGATCCGCAGCAGGTTCTCGCCGGTCTTGCCCGGACGCCGGTGCGCCTCCTCGTAGTACCCGCGGAACTGCTTCTCCAGCACGCCGTAGATGCGGGCGGCCTTCTGCTTCTCCCGCATCTGCAGGAGGTACTCGCTCTCCTTGGTGCGGGCGCGGCCGTGCTCGCCCGGCGGGTAGGGCCGGATCTCGATCGGGCACTTCGGCGAGTCGCACTTGGCACCCTTGAGGTACAGCTTGGTCTTCTCGCGGCGGCAGCGCTTGCAGTCAGCGCCGGTGTATCGCGCCATGGTCTGGGTTTCTCCTTCGTGTCGTCAGGGTCGGCGCGGGTCAGACGCGACGGCGCTTGGGCGGGCGGCAGCCGTTGTGCGGGGTGGGAGTCACGTCCGAGATGGACCCGACCTCCAGCCCGGCGGCCGTCAGCGAGCGGATCGCGGTCTCCCGGCCGGAGCCAGGTCCCTTGACGAACACGTCGACCTTGCGCATCCCGTGCTCCTGGGCACGGCGCGCCGCGGCCTCGGCCGCCATCTGCGCCGCGAACGGGGTCGACTTGCGGGAGCCCTTGAAGCCGACCTGACCGGCGGAGGCCCACGAGATCACCGCACCGGACGGGTCGGTGATGGAGACGATGGTGTTGTTGAAGGTGCTCTTGATGTGCGCCTGGCCGTGGGAGACGTTCTTCTTCTCCTTGCGGCGGGGACGGCGCGCCCCGGCGGCTGCTCGGGTCTTGGGAGGCATGTGCTGCTTCTCTCCTGGCTGGTTCGGTGACGCTGTGTCGGGAGGTCGGGGGCGCGGCGGGGGCCGCTGGGTCTACTTCTTGGCCTTCTTCTTGCCCGCGACGGTGCGCTTGGGCCCCTTGCGGGTCCGGGCGTTCGTCTTGGTGCGCTGGCCGTGCACCGGCAGGCCGCGACGGTGGCGGAGCCCCTGGTAGGAGCCGATCTCGACCTTGCGCCGGATGTCGGAGGCCACCTCTCGGCGGAGGTCTCCCTCGACCTGGAAGTTGGCGTCGATGTAGTCACGCAGGGCCACGAGCTCGGCGTCGCCCATGTCGCGGACGCGCAGGTCGGGGCTCACGCCGGTGGCGGCAAGGGCCTGCTGGGCGCGGGTGCGTCCGATGCCGTAGATGTAGGTGAGCGCAACCTCGAGCCGCTTGTCGCGGGGGAGGTCGACGCCGACGAGACGTGCCATTCCTGTCTATCTCCTGGTGTCGCCGGAGGTCTGCTGCAGGACCGGCCTCCCGCCGCGAGGTGGGAGTCCCCGGCCTCCGGACCGGGGGTGTCGTCCCGGGACGTCGTCCCGGGGGTCGTGCCCTGCAGTGGGGTGGGTCGTCAGCCCTGGCGCTGCTTGTGACGAGGGTTCTCGCAGATCACCATGACCCGGCCGTGACGGCGGATCACCTTGCACTTGTCGCAGATCGTCTTGACGCTCGGCTGTACCTTCATCGTGTCCCTCGGCCTCCCGCCGGCCGGCTCTCGCCGTCGGCGGCGCGGTGCTCGCTGTGGTCGGTTACTTGTAGCGGTAGACAATGCGCCCGCGGGTGAGGTCGTACGGGCTGAGCTCGACGACCACCCGGTCCTCCGGGAGGATCCGGATGTAGTGCTGGCGCATCTTGCCCGAGATGTGGGCGAGGACCTTGTGCCCGTTGGACAGCTCCACACGGAACATCGCGTTCGGCAGGGCCTCCACCACGGTGCCCTCGATCTCGATGACTCCGTCCTTCTTCGCCATGTCCTGGGTCGGTCCTCACTCGTCTTCTCGGCCCGCCGGAGCGGGGACGTACCTGGCGTGGCGCACGCGTGACGGCGTCCTGGTCGTGCCGAACCAGCCGCGGGGCGCGACAGGACGATGGTGCTCGTGAGCCGACGCACAAGCCTACGCCACTCTGCCCGCAACCACGAAATCGTCGGGCCAGCCGGTCCGGTCAGTCGGCCCAGTCAGTCGGCAAGGGGAGCGGCGCGGACGCCGAGGGCGGCCAGCGCCTCCACCCCGCCGTCCGGGGCGGTGAGCACCCAGGGTCCGCGCTCACCGAGTGCGACGGTGTGCTCCCAGTGGGCGGCGCGGGCGCCGGACGTCGTCACGACGGTCCAGTCGTCGGCCAGGACGGTGGTGTCCGGGTCGCCGTCGACGAGCATCGGCTCGACCGCGACGCACAGTCCCGGGCGCAGGCGCGGGCCGCGTTCCCGGACCCGGTAGTTGAGGACCTCCGGCGGCTGGTGCATCGCGGTGCCGATCCCGTGGCCGACGTAGCCCTCCACGATGCCGTACCGACCCTCGACGGCGTCCTCGACGGCGGCGCCGACGTCGCCGAGCCGGCCGCCGACCTGCAGCGCGGCGACCCCGGCCCACATCGCCTGCTCGGTGACCGCGCTGAGCGTGGTGTCCGCGGCGCCGGCCGGTGCCACGACGGTGCTGAACGCCGCGTCGCCGTGCCACCCGTCGACGATCGCACCGCAGTCGATCGAGACCACGTCTCCGGGCTGCACCGTGCGCCCGCCGGGGATGCCGTGGACGACCTCCTCGTTCACCGACGCGCAGATCGACGCCGGGAACCCGTGGTAGCCGAGGAAGGAGGGGGTGGCCCCGGCGGAGCGGATGACGTCCTCGGCGACCGCGTCGAGCTCGGCGGTCGTCACGCCGGGACGGATCTCGGCACGCACCGCCTCCAGCGCCCGGGCGACGACGAGGCCGGCCCGGCGCATGAGCAGCACCTGCTCGGGGGTCTTGTACTCGATCCGCTCGCGACCGAACATCCGAGTCAGGCGGTGCGCTCGTCGAGGGCGGTGAGAATCCGGCTGGTCACCTCGTCGACGTCCCCGGTCCCGTCGACCTGCACGAGCAGACCCCGCTCGCGGTACAGGTCGGTCAGCGGCGCCGTCTGCTCGGCGTAGACCTCCAGCCGCCGCCGGATGACGTCCTCGGTGTCGTCGCTGCGGCCCTCGGTGACCGCCCGCTTGCGCAGCCGGCTGACGACCTCCTCGGTGTCGGCGACGACGAGCTCGAGGACGGCGTCCAGCCGGTGGCCGTCCGCGGCGAGCACCCGGTCGAGCTCGACGACCTGAGCGGCCGTGCGCGGGTAGCCGTCCAGCAGGAACCCGCCGGAGCAGTCCGCCTGGGTGAGCCGGTCGGCGACCATCCGGTTGGTCACCGAGTCGGGCACGTACTCCCCGGCCTCCATGTAGGACTGCGCCTCGCGGCCGAGCTCGGTCCCCTGGGCGACGTTGGAGCGGAAGATGTCGCCGGTGGAGACGGCGGGCACGCCGAGCCGCTCGGAGAGCCGCTGGGCCTGGGTGCCCTTGCCGGCTCCGGGGGGACCGAGCAGGACCAGGCGCGTCATCGCAGGAACCCTTCGTAGTGTCGCTGCTGCAGCTGCGACTCGATCTGCTTCACCGTCTCCAGTCCGACGCCGACGACGATGAGGATCGACACGCCACCGAACGGGAAGTTCTGGTTCGCCCCGACGAGGACCAGGGCGATGATCGGGATCAGCGCGACCAGGCCGAGGTACAGCGCTCCGGCCAGCGTGATCCGGGTGAGGATGTAGTCGAGGTACTCCGCCGTGGGTCGTCCGGCGCGGATGCCGGGGATGAACCCGCCCACGCGCTTGATGTTGTCCGCGACCTCGTCGGGGTTGAACGTGATCGACACGTAGAAGTACGTGAAGAACACGATCAGCAGGAAGTAGCTGATGATGTAGACCGGGTGGTCGCCGGTGACGAACGTGTTCGTCACCCAGACCACCCAGTCCGCCGTCGGGTCGTTGAACTGCGCGACGAGCGCCGGCAGGTACAGCAGGGACGAGGCGAAGATGACGGGGATGACGCCGGCCATGTTCACCTTGATCGGGATGTAGGTGCTCGTGCCGCCGTACATGCGGCGGCCGACCATCCGCTTGGCGTACTGCACCGGAACCCGGCGCTGGGACTGCTCGACGAAGACCACGAGCGTGAGGATGACGAGCCCGACGGCGACGACCAGCGTCATCACGTCGTAGCCGCGAGCCTGGCCGATCGCCCAGATCGAGCCCGGGAAGGTCGCCGCGATCGAGGTGAAGATGAGCATCGACATGCCGTTGCCGATGCCCTTCTCGGTGATGAGCTCACCGAGCCACATGATCAGGCCGGTGCCCGCGGTCATCGTGATCACCATGAGCAGCATGGTCATCGCCGAGTCGTTCGGGATGACGTTCTGGCAGGACGCCGGGGCACCGGAGCCGGCGACGCCGAACAGGTTGCCGGAGCGCGCGACGGCCACGTACGTGGTGGACTGCAGCACGGCCAGCGCGATCGTCAGGTACCGCGTGTACTGCGTCAGCTTGGCGGTGCCCTGCTGCCCCTCCTTGTGCAGCTCCTCGAAACGCGGGATGACGACCCGCAGGAGCTGCACGATGATGCTCGCGGTGATGTACGGCATGATCCCCAGCGCGAACACCGACAGCTGCAGGAGCGCTCCGCCGCTGAACAGGTTGACCATGCCGAGCAGGTCGTTGGTCTGGTCCAGGCCGCCGATGCAGTCCTGGACGTTCGGGTAGCTCACACCGGGGGTCGGGACGAAGGACCCGAGCCGGAACAGGGCCATGATCCCCATCGTGAACAGCAGCTTGCGCCGCAGGTCGGGCGTCTTGAACGCCCGCGCGAATGCGCTGAGCACAGGTCCTCCAGGTGCGCGGCGTGCGCAGGGGCGTCGGGGCGTCGCCGTCGGTGGCGGGTGCGCCGAGACTATCGCGGACGGGTGGGGGTGCTGCAGGGTGCCGGACGTGCGTCGGCCGCGGCGCCCGGGGTGACAGCCCGAACGGCGGTCACCCGGGCGGCGCGGCCGACGGGCACCAGCGTGACCTCAGAGCTCGGTGACCGAGCCTCCGGCGGCGGTGATCTTCTCCTTGGCGGACGCGGAGAACTTGTGGGCGCTCACCTCGAGGGCCACCGCGAGGTCACCGGTGCCGAGCACCTTGACCTTCTGGCCCTTGCGGACGGCCCCGGCCTCGACGAGCTCGGCGACGCCGACGGTCCCGCCCTGCGGGAACAGCTCGGCGAGCCGGCCGGTGTTGACCACCTGGTACTCGGTCCGGAACGGGTTGCTGAACCCGCGCAGCTTGGGCAGCCGCATGTGCAACGGCATCTGCCCACCCTCGAAGGCGGCGGACACCTGGTAGCGGGCCTTGGTGCCCTTGGTGCCCCGGCCGGCGGTCTTGCCCTTGCTGGCCTCACCCCGGCCGACCCGGGTCTTCGCGGTCCGGGACCCCGGAGCCGGGCGCAGGTGGTGCACCTTCAGCGCACCACCGTGCCCCTCGGCACGGACGTTGTCAGCGCTGTTGGGCGCCATGTCAGTCGACCTCCTCGACGGTGACGAGGTGCGCCACGGCAGCGACCATGCCCCGGATCTCCGGGCGGTCCTCCTTGACCACGGCGTCACCGATGCGCTTGAGGCCCAGGGACCGGAGGGTGTCGCGCTGGTTCTGCTTGCCCCCGATCTCCGAGCGGATCTGCACGACCTTGAGCCTGGCCATCAGGCACCGACCCCGGCAGCACGGGCCCGCAGCAGGGCGGCGGGCGCGACGTCCTCGATCGGCAGGCCGCGACGCGCGGCCACCTCCTCGGGGCGCTCGAGGCCGCGCAGGGCGGCCACGGTCGCGTGGACGATGTTGATCGCGTTGTCCGAGCCGAGGGACTTGCTCAGCACGTCGTGGATGCCGGCGCACTCCAGCACGGCCCGCACCGGGCCCCCGGCGATGACGCCGGTACCGGGCGACGCCGGGCGCAGCAGCACGACCCCGGCCGCCGCCTCGCCGGTGATCGGGTGCGGGATCGTGCCCTGGATCCGGGGGACCTTGAAGAAGTTCTTCTTGGCCTCCTCCACGCCCTTGGCGATCGCGGCCGGCACCTCCTTCGCCTTGCCGTAGCCGACGCCGACGGTGCCGTCGCCGTCACCGACGACGACGAGTGCGGTGAAGCTGAAGCGGCGGCCGCCCTTGACGACCTTGGCGACGCGGTTGATGGTCACCACGCGCTCGACGTACTGGGTCTTGTCCCGGTCGTCGCCGCGACGGTTGTCGCGGTCGCGCCGGTCACGGCGCTCGCCGCCACCGGCGGCGCCGCTGCTGCCCCTGCGCTGGGGTCCAGCCATGGGAAACGTCCTTCTCTCTCGCTGCTTCGCGGTCGCGTGCTTTACAGGGCGAGCCCGGCGGACCGGGCGCCCTCGGCGACGGCCGCGACGCGGCCGTGGTAGCGGTTGCCGCCGCGGTCGAAGACCACGGCCTCGATGCCGGCCGCCTTGGCCCGCTGAGCCACGAGCTCGCCGACCCGGCGCGCCTTGGCCGTCTTGTCGCCGTCCAGCCCGCGCAGGTCCGCCTCCATGGTGGAGGCCGAGGCCAGCGTGTGGCCGCGCTCGTCGTCCACGACCTGCACGAAGACGTGCCGGGTCGAGCGGTTGACGACCAGCCGCGGCCGCACCGCGGTGCCGGCGACCTTCTTGCGGACGCGCAGCTGACGACGGCTGCGGGCGACCCGCGTGCCCTTGCCCTTGATACCGATCGCCATCGCTACTTACCAGCCTTTCCGACCTTGCGGCGGATCTGCTCCCCGGCGTACCGGACACCCTTGCCCTTGTACGGGTCCGGACGACGCAGCTTGCGGATGTTCGCGGCCACCTCACCGACGGCCTGCTTGTCGATGCCGGAGACCGAGAACCTCGTCGGGGACTCCACCGCGAAGGTGACGCCCTCCGGCGGGGTGACGAGGACCGGGTGGCTGAAGCCGAGGGCGAACTCGAGGTTCGAGCCCTTGGCGGTCACCCGGTAGCCGGTGCCGACGATCTCGAGCTTCTTCTCGTAGCCCTCGGTCACGCCGGTCACCATGTTGGCGATCAGCGTCCGGGTCAGGCCGTGCAGCGAGCGGGACTCGCGGCTGTCGTCGGGACGGGTGACGGTCACGGCACCGTCCTCGCCGCGGTTCACCTCGATGGGGGCTGCCACGGTGTGGCTCAGCGTCCCCTTGGGGCCCTTGACGTTCACGGTGCGGCCGTCGATCGTCACGTCGACGCCGGACGGGACCGGGACGGGCTGCCTGCCGATGCGGGACATGCTCTTGTCTCCTCCCGTCTCACCAGACGTAGGCGAGGACTTCCCCGCCCACGCCCTGCTTGGCTGCCTGTCGGTCGGTGAGCAGCCCGGACGACGTCGAGATGATCGCGACGCCGAGGCCACCCAGGACGCGGGGCAGGTTGGTCGACTTGGCGTACACCCGCAGACCGGGCTTGCTCACCCGGCGGATGCCGGCGATGGACCGCTCGCGGTTGGGGCCGAACTTGAGCTCGACGACGAGCTTCTTGCCCACCTCGGCGTCCTCGACCTTCCAGCCGGCGATGTACCCCTCGGCCTGGAGGATCTCGGCGATCCGGGACTTCAGCTTGCTGTACGGCATGCTCACCGTGTCGTGGTACGCCGCGTTGGCGTTCCGCACGCGGGTCAGCATGTCCGCGATCGGGTCGGTCATGGTCATCGGGCTCTCCGCCCTTCCTCACCGTGGTATCCCCGCTCCGGCGGACCGGGGACCTGCGATGTCGTGGTTACCAGCTGCTCTTCGTGACGCCGGGGAGCTCCCCGGCGTGGGCCATCTCGCGCAGGCACACGCGGCACAGCCCGAACTTGCGGTACACGGAGTGCGGACGACCGCACCGCTGGCACCGGGTGTAGGCGCGCACCTCGTACTTCGGCTTGCGCGCGGCCTTGGCGATCAGCGCCTTCTTGGCCATCTCAGTCCTCCTTGAAGGGGAAGCCGAGCCGGCGCAGCAGGGCACGCCCCTCGTCGTCCGTCGTGGCTGTCGTGACGACCGTGATGTCCATGCCGCGGACACGGTCGACGCGGTCCTGGTCGATCTCGTGGAACATCGACTGCTCGGTGAGACCGAAGGTGTAGTTGCCGTGGCCGTCGAACTGCTTGGGCGACAGCCCGCGGAAGTCACGGATGCGCGGCAGGGCGATCGACAGCAGCCGGTCGAGGAACTCCCACATCCGGTCCCCGCGCAGCGTCGTGTGGGCCCCGATCGGCATGCCCTCGCGCAGCTTGAACTGGGCGATCGACTTGCGGGCCCTGGTCACCGCCGGCTTCTGGCCGGTGATGGTGGCCAGGTCGCGCACGGCACCCTCGATGAGCTTGGCGTCGCGGGCGGCGTCACCGACACCCATGTTGACGACGACCTTGACCAGGCCGGGGACCTGCATGACGTTCTGGTAGGAGAACTCCTCCCGCAGGGCCGGCACGATCTCGTCGCGGTAGCGGGCCCGCAGGCGCGGGCCTGCGTAGTCGGTCGCGGTGGTGGTCTGGGTCATCTCAGATGTCCTTACCGGAGCGCTTGGCGACCCGGACGCGCACGGTGCGCTCACGGCCGTCGCGCTCGGTCGTCTCGGTGCGGTAGCCGACCCGGGTGGGCTTCTTCGTCTCCGGGTCGACGAGCATCACGTTGCTGATGTGCAGCGGCGCCTCGTGGGTCTCGATCCCGCCGGTGCGGCCACCGCGGCCGGTGCTGCCGACCTTGCGGTGCTTCTTGACCCGGTTGACACCCTCGACGATGACGCGCTGGGTGTCTGGGAGGACCGCGATGACCTTGCCCTGCTTGCCGCGGTCGCCGCCGTTGGCCTGCGAGGCCCCGGTGATCACCTGGACGAGGTCGCCCTTCTTGATCTTGAGCTTCGCCATGGTCAGAGCACCTCCGGCGCCAGCGAGATGATCTTCATGAACTTCTTGTCCCGCAGCTCACGGCCGACGGGGCCGAAGATGCGGGTGCCGCGCGGGTCGCCGTCCGCCCGCAGGATGACCGCGGCGTTCTCGTCGAACTTGATGTACGAGCCGTCCGGGCGGCGGCGCTCCTTGCGAGTGCGCACGACCACGGCCTTGACGACGTCGCCCTTCTTGACGTTGCCGCCGGGGATGGCGTCCTTGACGGTCGCCACGATGACGTCGCCGATGCCGGCGTAGCGGCGCCCGGAGCCGCCGAGAACGCGGATGCAGAGGATCTCCTTGGCACCCGTGTTGTCGGCGACCTTCAGCCGCGACTCCTGCTGGATCACTGTCGAACTCCTGTCGTCACGTCGGTTCTCTCTTCGAGCCTGACGGAACCTGGTGGGTGGACTACTTGGCCTTCTCGAGGACCTCGACGAGGCGCCAGCGCTTCGTCGCGGACAGCGGTCGGGTCTCCATGATCAGGACGAGGTCGCCGGTGCCGGCGGTGTTCTGCTCGTCGTGGACCTTGACCTTGTTGGTGCGCCGCATGACCTTGCCGTAGAGCGGGTGCTTCACCCGGTCCTCGACAGCGACCACGACGGTCTTGTCCATCTTGTCGCTGACGACGTAGCCGCGACGGACCTTCCGGTTGCCGCGCTGCCCGGTCTGCCCGGTCTGCCTGGTCTGCCCGGTCTGCTCGGTCTGCTTGTCCATGCTCTCCTGCTCGCTCACTGCTCGCTCCCGCCCTCGGCCTCGATCTCGCCGATGCCGAGCTCGCGCTCGCGCATGACCGTGTAGATCCGGGCGATGTCGCGCCGGACGGCCTTGAGCCGCCCGTGGCTCTCCAGCTGGCCGGTGGCCGACTGGAAGCGGAGGTTGAACAGCTCCTCCTTCGCCTTGCGCAGCTCCTCGGCCAGGCGCTCGTCCTCGAACGTGCGCAGGTCGGCCGGGGTGAGGTCCTTGGAACCGACTGCCATCACTGATCACCACCCTCGCGCCGCACGAAGCGGCACTTCATGGGGAGCTTGTGCATCGCCAGGCGCATCGCCTCGCGTGCCACCGGCTCCGGGACGCCGGACAGCTCGAACATCACCCGGCCGGGCTTGACGTTGGCCACCCACCACTCCGGGGAGCCCTTGCCGGAACCCATCCGGGTCTCGGCCGGCTTCTTGGTCAGCGGCCGGTCGGGGTAGATGTTGATCCAGACCTTCCCGCCGCGCTTGATGTAGCGGGTCATCGCGATTCGGGCGGACTCGATCTGCCGGTTCGTGACGTAGGCGGGCTCCAGCGCCTGGATGCCGTAGTCACCGAACGCGACGGTCGTCCCGCCCTTGGCAGCCCCGGACCGCTTGGGGTGGTGCTGCTTGCGGTGCTTGAGTCGACGGGGGACGAGCACGTCAGCCCTCCGATCCGGTCGTGGCGGCGGCCTCGGCCGGGGCGCCGCCGGTGGCGGCACCCGCAGTGGCCGGACGGCGTCCGCGCTGGGGGCGGTCACTCCGCGGGCCCCGGGGGGCGCGCGGACCGGCGGCGGCGGCCTGCTGCTGCGCGAGCTCGCGCTGCGTCATGTCGCCCTTGTAGATCCAGACCTTCACGCCGATCCGGCCGAAGGTGGTGCGCGCCTCGTAGAAGCCGTAGTCGATGTTCGCGCGCAGCGTGTGCAGCGGCACCCGGCCCTCACGGTAGAACTCCGAGCGGCTCATCTCGGCGCCACCGAGCCGGCCGGAGCACTGCACCCGGACGCCCTTGGCGCCGGCGCGCAGCGCGGTCTGCATCCCCTTGCGCATCGCGCGCCGGAACGACACCCGGCTGGACAGCTGCTCGGCGATGCCCTGGGCGACGAGCTGGGCGTCGGTCTCGGGGTTCTTCACCTCGAGGATGTTGAGCTGCACCTGCTTGCCGGTGAGCTTCTCCAGCTCCCCGCGCAGCCGGTCGGCCTCCGCGCCACGGCGCCCGATCACGATGCCGGGACGGGCGGTGTGGATGTCGACACGGACCCGGTCGCGGGTGCGCTCGATCTCCACCTTGGCGATGCCCGCGCGCTCCATGCCGGTGGACATGAGCCGGCGGATGGCGACGTCCTCCTTGACGTAGTCGCGGTACCGCTGACCGGGCTTGGTGCTGTCGGCGAACCAGCGCGACCGGTGGTCGGTGGTGATGCCGAGCCGGAACCCGTTGGGGTTGATCTTCTGGCCCACTAGGAGTTCCTCCCTGTGTCGGTCCTGCGCGCGTCGGGGCGCGGGCCCACGACCACGGTGATGTGGCTGGTGCGCTTGTTGATCCGGAACGCGCGACCCTGCGCCCGCGGGCGGAACCGCTTCATCGTCGGACCCTCGTCCACGAACGCCGCCCGGACGACGAGCTCACGCTCGTCGAACGGCTCGCTGGCGCGGTCGGCCTTGACCCGGGCGTTGGCGATCGCGCTCTCCACGACCTTGCGCACCGGCTCGCTCGCCGCCTGCGGCGCGAACCGCAGCACCGACACGGCCTCGCCGGCCTGGCGGCCCCGGATGAGGTCCACGACGCGCCGAGCCTTCTGGGGCGTGACGCGGACGTACCGCGCCTGCGCCTTGGCTTCCATCGCTGTCCTGCCTTCTCGTCTCTAGAAGATTCGTCGCGTCAGCGACTGTGGCTGGTGCGCCGTCACCGACTGTGGCTGGTGCGCCGTCACCGGCTGTGGCTGGTGCGCCGTCACCGGCGACGGGCCTTGCGGTCGTCCTTCTCGTGGCCGCGGAACGTCCGCGTGGGCGCGAACTCCCCGAGCTTGTGGCCGACCATCGCCTCGGTGATGAACACCGGCACGTGCTTGCGGCCGTCGTGCACGGCGATCGTGTGGCCGAGCATGTCCGGCACGATCATCGAGCGCCGGGACCAGGTCCGGATGACGTTCTTGGTCCCCTTGCTGTTCTGCTCGTCCACCTTCTTCATGAGGTGGTCGTCGACGAAGGGGCCCTTCTTCAGGCTGCGAGGCATCGTGTCGGGCTCCTATCAGCGCTTCTTGCCGGTGCGGCGGCGACGGACGATCTGGCGGTCACTGGCCTTGTTGGCCTGGCGGGTGCGGCCCTCGGGCTGACCCCAGGGGCTGACCGGGTGGCGACCACCCGAGGTCTTGCCCTCACCACCACCGTGCGGGTGGTCGATCGGGTTCATCGCGACACCGCGGACGGTCGGGCGCTTGCCCTTCCAGCGCATCCGTCCGGCCTTACCCCAGTTGATGTTGGACTGCTCGGCGTTGCCGACCTCGCCGACGGTGGCGCGGCAGCGGACGTCGACGTTGCGGATCTCCCCCGACGGCATCCGCAGCTGGGCGTTCGGCCCCTCCTTGGCGACGAGCTGCACCGAGGTGCCGGCCGAGCGGGCGATCTTCGCCCCGCCGCCGGGGCGCAGCTCGATCGCGTGCACGACGGTGCCGACCGGGATGTTGCGCAGCGGCAGGTTGTTCCCCGGCTTGATGTCCGCACCCGGCCCGTTCTCGACGAGGTCCCCCTGGCGCAGTCGGTGCGGCGCGAGGATGTACCGCTTCGTACCGTCCGCGTAGTGCAGCAGCGCGATCCGGGCGGTGCGGTTCGGGTCGTACTCGATGTGCGCGACCTTGGCCGGCACGCCGTCCTTGTCGGCCCGACGGAAGTCGATGACCCGGTAGGCGCGCTTGTGCCCACCACCCTGGTGCCGGGTGGTGATCCGGCCGCTGCTGTTGCGGCCGCCCTTCTTGGTCAGGGGACGGACCAGCGACTTCTCCGGCTCCGACCGGGTGACCTCGACGAAGTCGGCGACGCTGGAGCCACGGCGGCCCGGCGTCGTCGGCTTGTACTTGCGGATTCCCATGGTGAGTCAGTCCTCGATGTGCTCGGACGTCGGCCCGGTCAGGAGACCGGTCCTCCGAAGATGTCGATGGTGCCCTCGCGCAGCGTCACGATCGCGCGCTTGGTGTCCTTGCGCTTGCCGGTCCCGAACCGGGTGCGACGGCGCTTGCCCTCACGGTTGGCGGTGTTGACCCACGCCACCTTGACCCCGAAGACCTTCTCGACCGCGAGCTTGATCTGGGTCTTGTTGGCCCGGGGGTCGACGAGGAAGGTGTACTTACCCTCGTCGAGCAGCCCGTACGACTTCTCGGACACGACAGGCGCGATGAGGATGTCGCGGGGGTCGCGGTAGTGGCTGGCTGCGGTGGTCACTTGGCCTCCTCCTCGGACGTCCCGGCCGCCTCGGCCGCCGCCTCGGCTGCCTCGGACTCGGTGGCGACGGCCTTCGCGGACCGTCCGGTCACCGGCCCGGCGAGGAACGCGTCGAGCGCGCCGGTGGTGAACACGACGTCGTCGGAGCACAGCACGTCGTAGGTGTTGAGCTGGTCCGCGACGAGCAGGTGCACGCCGTCGACGTTGCGCAGGCTCTTCCAGGTGACCTCGTCGTCGCGCTCCAGCACGACGAGCACGTTGCGCCGGGAGCTCACCGCGCCCAGCGCCTGGACCGCGGCCTTGGTGGAGGGGGTGTCGCCGTCCACCAGGGCGCTGACGACGTGCACCCGGCCGTGCCGGGCCCGGTCGGACAGGGCGCCCCGCAGGGCGGCGGCCTTCATCTTCTTCGGGGTGCGCTGGGTGTAGTCGCGCGGCGTCGGCCCGTGCACGGTGCCACCGCCGGCGAACTGCGGCGCGCGCAGCGAACCCTGCCGCGCCCGGCCGGTGCCCTTCTGCCGGTAGGGCTTGCGCCCCCCGCCGCGCACCTCACCGCGGGACCTGGTGTCGTGCGTGCCCTGGCGGGCGGCGGCCAGCTGACCGACGACGACCTGGTGGATCAGCGGCACGTTGGTCTGGACGTCGAACACCTCGGCGGGCAGCTCGCGCGTGCCCACCGTGGCACCCGAGGCGTCTCGGACGTCGACGGCGGTGCGGGTCTGGTCGGTGGGAGCCATCGTCACGCCTCCTCGGGCGCGGCCTTCGCCGCGGTCTTGACGAGCACGACGCCTCCGCGGGGGCCAGGGACCGCGCCCTTGACGAGCAGCAGCCCCTTGTCCGCGTCGACCGCGTGCACGGTCAGGTTCTGGGTGGTCTGACGCTCGTTGCCCATCCGGCCGGCCATCCGCAGGCCCTTGAAGACGCGGCCGGGGGTGGATGCGCCGCCGATCGAGCCGGGCTTGCGGTGGTTGCGGTGGGCACCGTGCGAGGCGCCGACGCCGGCGAAGCCGTGCCGCTTCATCACGCCGGCCGTGCCCTTGCCCTTCGTCGTGCCCACGACGTCGACGCTCTGGCCGGCGGTGAACACCTCCGCGGTCAGCTCCTGGCCGGCGGAGTACTCCGCGGCGTCGGAGGTGCGCAGCTCGACGAGGTGGCGGCGGGGGGTCACGCCGGCCTTCTCGAAGTGCCCGGTGAGCGGCTTGGTCACCTTGCGTGGGTCGATCGCCCCGAAGGCCAGCTGAACGGCGCTGTAGCCGTCGACCTCCGGCGTGCGGACCTGCGTCACCACGCAGGGACCGGCCTGGATCACGGTGACCGGCACCAGCCGGCCGTCGGCGTCCCAGACCTGGGTCATCCCCAGCTTGGTGCCGAGCAGGCCGGTGACACGCCTTGTCGTCTCGGTAGTCATGGCGCTGCAGTCCCTCAGAGCTTGATCTCGATGTTCACGTCGGCCGGCAGGTCGAGCCGCATGAGCGAGTCGACGGCCTTCGGCGTGGGATCGATGATGTCGATGAGCCGCTTGTGCGTCCGCATCTCGAAGTGCTCGCGGCTGTCCTTGTACTTGTGGGGCGACCGGATGACGCAGTACACGTTCTTCTCGGTCGGGAGCGGCACCGGCCCCACGACTGTCGCCCCGGCCCGGGTCACCGTGTCGACGATCTTGCGCGCCGAGCTGTCGATCACCTCGTGGTCGTAGGACTTGAGCCGGATGCGGATCTTCTGTCCCGCCATGGCGTCGTCTGACTCTCTCTCGTCGTCCCGCTTCTGTCCCGGGCCGGTCCGACCCCCGAGGTCGGGCGTGTCGCGGTGTCTGACCGCGTCCCGCCCGGCACGCTGACGTGCCCTTGACTCTCGTGGTTGTCGGACCGCTTGGTCCCGGACGCCGCCGCGGTGGTCCCCGCCGGGACGCACCTTCCGGTGCGAACCGCCGGGCGCCGGCCCGCGCCGAGCAACCTGTCTAGTGTGCCAGAGGCCGTGACCCTTTGGCCAATCCGGCCTCTGACGTGGCCGGGCCCGGGCACACGCTGCGTACCCGGGCCCGCCCCCGTGACGTCAGAACGTCACTTGAGGATCTTCGTCACCTGGCCGGCGCCGACGGTGCGGCCGCCCTCGCGGATGGCGAAGCGCAGGCCCTCCTCCATCGCGATCGGCTGGATCAGCTGAACCGTCATCTCGGTGTTGTCGCCGGGCATGACCATCTCGGTGCCCTCGGGCAGCTGGATGACGCCGGTGACGTCGGTCGTCCGGAAGTAGAACTGCGGACGGTAGTTCGAGTAGAACGGGTTGTGCCGGCCACCCTCGTCCTTGCCGAGGATGTAGACCCGCGCCTCGAACTCGGTGTGCGGGGTGATCGAGCCCGGCTTGCAGACGACCTGGCCGCGCTCCACCTCCTCGCGCTTGGTACCGCGCAGCAGCAGACCGACGTTCTCGCCCGCACGGGCCTCGTCGAGCAGCTTGCGGAACATCTCCACGCCGGTGACCGTCGTCTTCAGCGACTTCTCCTTGATGCCGACGATCTCCACCTCCTCGTTGACGCGGAGGACACCGCGCTCGACGCGGCCGGTGACGACCGTGCCGCGGCCGGTGATGGTGAAGACGTCCTCGACCGGCATGAGGAACGGCTTGTCGACGTCGCGCTCCGGCTCCGGGATGGCGGTGTCGACGGCGTCCATGAGCTCCATGAGCTTCTCGGACCACTCGGGGTCGCCCTCGAGCGCCTTGAGCGCCGAGACGCGCACCACCGGGACGTCGTCACCCGGGAACTCGTACTGCGACAGCAGCTCCCGGACCTCCATCTCGACGAGCTCGAGGATCTCCTCGTCGTCGACCATGTCCGCCTTGTTCAGCGCCACGACGATGTACGGCACGCCGACCTGACGGGCCAGCAGCACGTGCTCCTTGGTCTGCGGCATCGGGCCGTCGGTCGCAGCGACCACGAGGATGGCCCCGTCCATCTGCGCGGCACCCGTGATCATGTTCTTGATGTAGTCCGCGTGACCCGGGCAGTCGACGTGCGCGTAGTGCCGCGACTCGGTCTGGTACTCGATGTGCGCGATGGAGATGGTGATACCGCGCTGCTTCTCCTCCGGCGCCTTGTCGATCTCGTCGAACGGCGTGAAGGGGTTCAGGTCCGGGTACTTGTCGTGCAGCACCTTGCTGATAGCTGCCGTCAGCGTCGTCTTGCCGTGGTCGATGTGACCAATGGTGCCGATGTTGACGTGCGGCTTAGTCCGCTCGAACTTCGCCTTCGCCACTGGGGGTCCTCCTCAGGACTTGTCGTGTACGCCGTCCGGTGTGGTGCCGGCGCGTGAGTTTACGGCCCCGACGACCGGGTTCGGCCGCCGGGAGGGTGCTACTCGCCTCGGACCTTCTTGACGATCTCCTCGGCGACGTTCCGCGGAACCTCCGCGTAGGAGTCGAACTGCATCGTGTACATCGCCCGGCCCTGGGTCTTGGACCGCAGGTCGCCGACGTACCCGAACATCTCCGACAGCGGCACCAGCGCGCGCACGACCTTGGCGCCGCTGATGTCCTCCATGGCCTGGATGTGGCCACGGCGGGAGTTGAGGTCGCCGATGACGTCGCCCATGTACTCCTCGGGCGTGCGCACCTCGACGGACATCACCGGCTCGAGAAGAACCGGGTCGGCCCGCTTGACGGCCTCCTTGAGGACCATGGAGCCCGCGATCTTGAACGCCATCTCCGAGGAGTCGACGTCGTGGTAGGCGCCGTCCAGCAACGTCGCCTTGATCCCGACGAGCGGGTAGCCCGCGACGACACCGAGCTGCATCGCGTCCTGGATGCCGGCGTCCACGCTGGGGATGTACTCCCGGGGCACGCGACCGCCGGTGACCTTGTTCTCGAACTCGTAGGTCACGCCCTCGGCGGTGTCCAGCGGCTCGATGGTGACCTGCACCTTCGCGTACTGCCCGGAACCGCCGGTCTGCTTCTTGTGGGTGTAGTCGACCTTCTCCACCTTGCGGCGGATCGTCTCGCGGTAGGCGACCTGCGGCTTGCCCACGTTCGCCTCGACCTTGAACTCCCGGCGCATACGGTCCACCAGGATGTCGAGGTGCAGCTCGCCCATGCCGCCGATGACGGTCTGACCGGTCTCCTCGTCCAGCCGGACGGAGAACGTCGGGTCCTCCTCGGCCAGCTTCTGGATGGCGGTGGACAGCTTCTCCTGGTCGCCCTTGGTCTTGGGCTCGATGGCCACGTGGATGACCGGCTCGGGGAAGCTCATCGACTCCAGGACGATCTGGTCGGCCGGGTCGCAGAGCGTGTCCCCGGTCGTCGTGTCCTTGAGCCCGATGACGGCGTAGATGTGCCCCGCCGTCGCCTCCTCGACCGGGTTCTCCTTGTTGGCGTGCATCTGGAAGAGCTTGCCGATCCGCTCCTTCTTGCCCTTGGTGGAGTTCACCACCTGCGCACCGGAGGCGACCTTGCCGGAGTACACCCGCAGGTACGTCAGCCGACCGAAGAACGGGTGCGAGACGACCTTGAACGCCAGCCCGGCGAAGGGGGCCTTCGCGCTCGGCTCGCGCGTGACGACCGCCTCCTCGTCGCCGGGCTTGTGGCCCTGGACCGGCGGCACGTCCAGCGGCGAGGGCAGGTAGTCGACGACGGCGTCCAGCATGGGCTGCACGCCCTTGTTCTTGAACGCCGAGCCGCACAGCACCGGGTAGACCTCGCTGGCGATCGTCAGCCGGCGGATGGCCCCCTTGATCTCCTCGGGGGTCAGCTCCTCACCGCCGAGGTACTTGTCGAGCAGCTCCTCGTCGGACTCCGCCACGGTCTCCACGAGCTGCTGGCGGTACTCCGCGACGATCTCCCGGAGGTCCTCGGGGACCTCCTCGATCTCGTAGTCCTGGCCCATCTGCACCTCGCCGCGCCAGGTCAGGGCGCGGTTGTAGACGAGGTCGACGACACCCTGGAAGCTGCTCTCGGAGCCGATCGGCACCTGGAGCACCAGGGGCTTGGCACCCAGGCGCTCGACGATCGTCCGGACGGTGAAGAAGAAGTCCGCGCCCAGCTTGTCCATCTTGTTGACGAAGCAGATCCGCGGGACGTCGTACTTGTCCGCCTGCCGCCACACGGTCTCGGACTGCGGCTCCACGCCCTCCTTGCCGTCGAAGACGGCGACCGCGCCGTCGAGCACGCGCAGCGACCGCTCGACCTCGACGGTGAAGTCGACGTGGCCGGGCGTGTCGATGATGTTGATCTGGTTGCCCTCCCAGAAGCACGTCGTCGCGGCCGACGTGATGGTGATGCCGCGCTCCTGCTCCTGCTCCATCCAGTCCATCGTGGCGGAGCCGTCGTGGGTCTCACCGATCTTGTAGTTGATCCCGGTGTAGAACAGGATCCGCTCGGTGGTGGTGGTCTTGCCGGCGTCGATGTGCGCCATGATGCCGATGTTGCGGACCTTCTTGAGGTCCGTCAGCACGTCGAGTGCCACGGGTGTGTCTCGCCTCGTCTCGGAGTCGTCCGGGGGGCCGGGGGGGCCGGCTTGCCGGGCGGCGGCGTGGAGCCGCCGCGCGGCGTCACCAGCGGTAGTGCGCGAAGGCCTTGTTGGACTCGGCCATCTTGTGGGTGTCCTCGCGCCGCTTCACCGCGGCACCGAGGCCGTTGCTCGCGTCGAGGATCTCGTTCATGAGCCGCTCGGTCATCGTCTTCTCCCGACGCTGACGGGCGTAGCCGACGAGCCAGCGCAGGGCGAGCGTCGTCGAGCGGCCGGCCCGGACCTCGACGGGCACCTGGTAGGTCGCGCCGCCGACCCGGCGGGAGCGGACCTCCAGGGCCGGCTTCACGTTGTCCAGGGCGCGCTTCAGAGCGATCACCGGGTCCTGGCCGGTCTTCTCCCGGCAGCCTTCGAGCGCGCCGTAGACGATGCGCTCGGCGGTCGACTTCTTGCCGTCCATCAGCACCTTGTTGACCAGCTGGGTGACCAGCGGGGAGCCGTAGACCGGGTCCACGACGAGCGGCCGCTTGGGGGCCGGGCCCTTGCGGGGCATCAGCTCTTCTCCTTCTTCGCGCCGTAACGGCTCCGGGCCTGCTTGCGACCCTTGACCCCCTGGGTGTCGAGCGAGCCGCGGATGATCTTGTAGCGGACGCCGGGCAGGTCCTTCACCCGGCCGCCGCGCACGAGCACGATGGAGTGCTCCTGGAGGTTGTGCCCCACGCCCGGGATGTAGGCGGTGACCTCGATCCCGCTCGACAGGCGCACGCGCGCGACCTTGCGCAGCGCCGAGTTCGGCTTCTTCGGGGTGGTCGTGTACACGCGGGTGCACACGCCGCGCCGCTGGGGGCTCCCCTTGAGGGCCGGGGTCTTCTGCTTCCCGACCTTGTCCTGGCGGCCCTTGCGGACCAGCTGCTGGATCGTGGGCACCGATGTGTCTCCGTGTCGTGTCGTGGGTGGTTCTGGGTCGTGCGGTGCGGTTCCTGCGGGCCGCGCCGGGCTCGACTCTCCCGGACCGCGTCCGCCGGCCCGACCCCCGCGCTCGGGCGTGTCGTCCGTCCGCCCGGACGAGGGCAGGGCGCACGTGTCGGCCCGGACCGGTTGGTCAGCCTACCCGGGGCCGGTGAGCACGGTCAAAACGGCACCGGCCACCGGTCCGGCGTCCGTGGGCCCCGCCGCGCGGCGGGGCCCACGGACGAGGGTGCTCAGCGGTCGTAGCCGCCGAGGTCGTACTCCTCCAGCGGGACGGCCTGGCCCGAGCCGCCGCCGAAGTGCCCGTAGTCCACCTCGTCGTAGCCGGGCATCGCGTACATGGCCGCCTTGGCCTCCTCGGTCGGCTCCACCCGGACGTTGCGGTAGCGGGTCAGCCCCGTGCCGGCCGGGATCAGCTTGCCGATGATCACGTTCTCCTTGAGGCCGAGCAGCGGGTCGCTGCGCCCGTGCAGGGCGGCCTCGGTGAGCACGCGGGTGGTCTCCTGGAAGGAGGCCGCCGACAGCCACGACTCCGTGGCCAGCGACGCCTTCGTGATGCCCATGAGCTCCGGCCGGCCTGCTGCGGGCTGACCACCCTCGGCGACCACCCGCCGGTTCTCCTCCTCGAAGCGCGAGCGCTCGACGAGCTCACCGGGGAGCAGGTTGGAGTCCCCGGAGTCGATGATCGTCACCCGGCGGAGCATCTGCCGGACGATGACCTCGATGTGCTTGTCGTGGATGCCGACGCCCTGGCTGCGGTAGACCTCCTGCACCTCGTCGACGAGGTGCTTCTGCACCGCGCGAGGTCCGAGGATGCGCAGGACCTGCTTGGGGTCGACGGACCCGGCCACGAGCTGCTGGCCGACCGCGACGTGGTCGCCGTCCTCGACCAGCAACCGGGCCCGGCGGGCCAGCGGGTAGGCCACCTCCTCGGACCCGTCGTC
Source organism: Kineosporiaceae bacterium SCSIO 59966 (assembly GCA_020881835.1). Lineage (NCBI taxonomy): Bacteria > Bacillati > Actinomycetota > Actinomycetes > Kineosporiales > Kineosporiaceae > Kineosporiaceae bacterium SCSIO 59966. Next base: position 478,117 of record CP052876.1, on the reverse strand, counting down.
CGGGGTGATGACGAGCCGCCGGGTGCGCTCGGTGTCGTCGACCTGAACCCGGCCGGCGACCTCGGCGATCGGAGCCACGCCCTTGGGGGTGCGGGCCTCGAACAGCTCGGCGACACGCGGCAGACCGTGGGTGATGTCGCCGCCCTCGGAGGCCACCCCACCGACGTGGAAGGTCCGCATCGTCAGCTGCGTGCCCGGCTCACCGATGGACTGGGCGGAGATGATGCCGACCGCTTCCCCGATGTCGACGAGCTTGCCGGTGGCCAGTGAACGGCCGTAGCAGCGAGCGCAGGTGCCTACCCGGGACTCGCAGGTCAGCACGGAGCGCACCTTGACCTCGGTCACGCCCCGGCCGACGAGCTCGTCGATGAGGACGTCGCCGACGTCCGCGCCTGCCGTCGCCACGACCTCGCCGTCGACGACCACGTCGGAGGCCAGCGTCCGGGCGTACACCGTGGACTCCACGGTGTCGGACTTGCGCAGGACGCCGTCGGGACCCTCGGTCGCGATGGTGTAGATGAGGCCTCGGTCGGTACCGCAGTCCTCCTCGCGGACGATGACGTCCTGGGAGACGTCGACGAGGCGCCGGGTGAGGTAGCCCGAGTCGGCGGTCCGCAGCGCGGTGTCGGCCAGGCCCTTGCGGGCGCCGTGGCTGGAGATGAAGTACTCCAGCACGGAGAGCCCGTCACGGAAGGAGGACTTCACCGGCCGCGGGATGATCTCGCCCTTGGGGTTGGCGACCAGGCCCTTGATGCCGGCGATCTGCCGCATCTGCATCCAGTTGCCCCGGGCGCCGGAGGACACCATCCGGAAGATGGAGTTCGTGGGCGGGATGTGGGTCTCCAGGTCCCGGGCCACCTCGTTCGTCGCCTGGGTCCAGATCTCGATGAGCTCCTGGCGGCGCTCGTCGTCGGTGATCAGGCCCATCTCGTACTGCTGCTGGACCTTCTCGGCCTTCGCCTCGTAGGACTCCAGGATCTCCTGCTTGTGCGGCGGCGGGACGACGTCCGAGATCGAGATCGTCGAGCCGGACCGGGTCGCCCAGTGGAACCCCAGGGTCTTGAGCGCGTCGAGGGACGCCGCCACCTGGACCTTCGGGTAGCGCTCCGCGAGCTCGTTGACGATGCCGGAGAGCACCTTCTTGTCGACGACGACGTTGACGAAGGGGTACCCCTCCGGGAGGGTCTCGTTGAACAGCGCCCGGCCGAGCGTCGTCTCGATGTCGATCGGCGCCGGGAACTCCCAGCCGTCGGGGATCTTCGTGCCGGGCGGGGGCAGCTCGCCCTCGAGCCGGATCCGCACCGTGGCGTTGACCGCCAGCTCGCCGGCGTCGAAGGCCATCAGCGCCTCGGCGACGGACGAGAACGACCGGCCCTCCCCGACGGCACCCTCGTGCTCCGAGGTGAGGTGGTACAGGCCGATGATCATGTCCTGGGTGGGCATGGTGACCGGACGGCCGTCGGCGGGCTTGAGGATGTTGTTGCTCGACAGCATGAGGATCCGCGCCTCGGCCTGCGCCTCGGCCGACAGCGGCAGGTGCACGGCCATCTGGTCCCCGTCGAAGTCCGCGTTGAACGCGGTGCACACGAGCGGGTGGATCTGGATCGCCTTGCCCTCGACGAGCTGCGGCTCGAAGGCCTGGATGCCGAGGCGGTGCAGCGTCGGCGCCCGGTTGAGCAGCACCGGGTGCTCGGTGATGACCTCCTCCAGCACGTCCCAGACGACCGGTCGTGCGCGCTCCACCATCCGCTTGGCGGACTTGATGTTCTGCGCGTGGTTGAGGTCGACGAGCCGCTTCATGACGAACGGCTTGAACAGCTCCAGGGCCATCTGCTTGGGCAGGCCGCACTGGTGCAGCTTGAGCTGGGGGCCGACGACGATGACCGAGCGGCCGGAGTAGTCGACCCGCTTCCCGAGCAGGTTCTGACGGAAGCGGCCCTGCTTGCCCTTGAGCATGTCGGACAGCGACTTCAGCGGGCGGTTGCCCGGGCCGGTGACCGGCCGGCCGCGACGGCCGTTGTCGAACAGCGAGTCCACGGCCTCCTGCAGCATCCGCTTCTCGTTGTTGACGATGATCTCCGGCGCGCCGAGGTCGAGGAGCCGCTTGAGCCGGTTGTTCCGGTTGATGACCCGGCGGTACAGGTCGTTGAGGTCCGAGGTGGCGAACCGGCCACCGTCGAGCTGCACCATCGGGCGCAGGTCCGGCGGGATGACCGGGACGGCGTCCAGGACCATGCCCAGCGGGGAGTTGGTGGTGGTGAGAAACGCCGAGACGACCTTGAGCCGCTTGAGGGCGCGGGTCTTGCGCTGGCCCTTGCCGTTGGCGATGATCTCGCGCAGCCGCTCGGCCTCGGCCTCGAGGTCGAAGGACTCCAGCCGCTTCTGGATCGCGGCCGCGCCCATCCCGCCCTCGAAGTACAGACCGTACCGGTCACGCAGCTCGCGGTAGAGCACCTCGTCGCCCTCGAGGTCGGCGACCTTGAGGTTGACGAAGCGGTCCCAGACCTGGTCGAGCCGCTCGATCTCGGCGTCGGCGCGACGGCGGATCTGGTTCATCTCCCGCTCGGCGGACTCCCGGACCTTGCGCCGGGCGTCGCTCTTGGCACCCTCGGCCTCGAGCTCGGCGAGGTCGGCCTCGAGCCGCTGGGCCCGGGCCTCGACGTCGGCGTCGCGCCGGTCGGCGATCTCCTTCTTCTCCACCTCGATCTGGGCCTGCAGCGAGGACTGGTCGCGGTGGCGACCCTCCTCGTCCACCCACGTGATCATGTAGGCGGCGAAGTAGATGACCTTCTCGAGGTCCTTCGGCGCCAGGTCGAGCAGGTAGCCCAGCCGGCTCGGCACGCCCTTGAAGTACCAGATGTGGGTGACCGGGGCGGCGAGCTCGATGTGGCCCATCCGCTCACGGCGAACCTTGGCGCGGGTCACCTCGACGCCGCAGCGCTCGCAGATGATGCCCTTGAAGCGGACCCGCTTGTACTTGCCGCAGTAGCACTCCCAGTCGCGGGTGGGACCGAAGATCTTCTCGCAGAAGAGCCCGTCCTTCTCCGGCTTGAGGGTGCGGTAGTTGATCGTCTCGGGCTTCTTCACCTCGCCGTGCGACCACTGGCGGATGTCATCGGCGGTGGCGAGGCCGATGCGTAGCTCGTCGAAGAAGTTGACGTCGAGCACGTGTGTCCTTCTCTCGTGTCTGAGGTCTTGCCTCTGGTCTGACGGATGGCCGGCGGCGGGACCGGCGCCCGTGGCGCCCGGTCCCGGTCCGTCAGACCTCTTCGACGCTGCTCGGCTCGCGCCGGGACAGGTCGATGCCGAGCTCCTCGGCAGCGCGGAAGACGTCGTCGTCGGTCTCCCGCATCTCGATCGACATGCCGTCGCTGGACAGCACCTCGACGTTGAGGCACAGCGACTGCATCTCCTTGATCAGCACCTTGAACGACTCCGGGATGCCGGGCTCGGGGATGTTCTCGCCCTTGACGATCGCCTCGTAGACCTTGACCCGGCCCAGGACGTCGTCGGACTTGATGGTCAGCAGCTCCTGCAGGGCGTAGGCGGCGCCGTACGCCTCCAGCGCCCAGACCTCCATCTCGCCGAACCGCTGTCCGCCGAACTGCGCCTTACCACCGAGCGGCTGCTGGGTGATCATCGAGTACGGGCCGGTCGAGCGGGCGTGGATCTTGTCGTCGACGAGGTGGTGGAGCTTGAGGATGTACATGTAGCCGACCGACACCGGCTCCGGGAACGGCTCCCCGCTGCGGCCGTCGAACAGCCGTGCCTTGCCGTCGGCGTCCACGAGGACGTCGCCGTCGGCGTTCGGCAGCGTCGAGGACAGCAGACCGGTGACCTCCTGCTCGGAGACGCCGTCGAAGACCGGCGAGGCGATCGGGGTGCCCGCGGCCGCCTGGCGGGACTGCTCGGTCAGCCGGGCAGCCCACTGCGGGTCACCCTCGACCTTCCAGCCCTGCTTGGCGACCCACCCGAGGTGCAGCTCGAGCACCTGACCGATGTTCATCCGGCCCGGCACGCCGAGCGGGTTGAGCACGATGTCGACCGGGGTGCCGTCCTCGAGGAACGGCATGTCCTCGATCGGCAGGATCTTGGAGATCACGCCCTTGTTGCCGTGCCGGCCGGCGAGCTTGTCGCCGTCCGTGATCTTGCGCTTCTGGGCGATGTAGACCCGCACGAGCTGGTTGACCCCCGGGGGCAGCTCGTCGCCCTCGTCGCGGTCGAAGACCTTGACGCCGATGACGGTGCCCGTCTCGCCGTGCGGCACCTTCAGCGAGGTGTCCCGCACCTCGCGGGCCTTCTCCCCGAAGATGGCGCGCAGCAGGCGCTCCTCCGGAGTCAGTTCGGTCTCGCCCTTCGGCGTGACCTTGCCGACGAGGATGTCACCGGGCACCACCTCGGCGCCGATCCGGATGATGCCGCGCTCGTCGAGGTCCGCCAGCACCTCCTCGGAGACGTTGGGGATGTCCCGGGTGATCTCCTCCGGACCGAGCTTGGTGTCCCGGGCGTCGACCTCGTGCTCGTCGATGTGGATCGACGAGAGGGTGTCGTCCTGGACCAGCCGCTGGGACAGGATGATCGCGTCCTCGAAGTTGTAGCCCTCCCACGACATGAACGCGACGAGCAGGTTCTTCCCGAGCGCCAGCTCGCCGTTGTCGGTGGACGGACCGTCGGCCAGCACGTCGCCGGCCTCGACCCGGTCGCCCTCGTCGACGAGGACCCGCTGGTTGTACGAGGTGCCCTGGTTCGAGCGGCGGAACTTGGCCAGCCGGTAGGTCTGGGCCCGCCCGTCGTCACCGGTGACGGTCACCGCCTCGGCGGAGACCTCGGTGACGACCCCGGCGGCCTCGGCGACGACGACGTCACCGGCGTCGACCGCCGCGGGCCGCTCCATACCGGTGCCGACCAGCGGCGCCTCGGCCCGCAGCAGCGGGACGGCCTGGCGCTGCATGTTCGAGCCCATCAGCGCGCGGTTCGCGTCGTCGTGCTCGAGGAACGGGATCATCGCGGTGGCGACGGAGACCATCTGCCGCGCCGAGACGTCCATGAAGTCGACGTCGGAGCGGGGCACGAACTCGACCTCGCCACCCTTGGCGCGCACCAGCACCCGCTCCTCGGAGAACGTGTTGTCGTCGTCCAGCGGCGCGTTCGCCTGGGCGATGACGTACTCGTCCTCCTCGTCCGCGGTGAGGTAGACGATCTCGTCGGTGACCCGGCCGTTGTCGACCTTGCGGTACGGGGTCTCGACGAACCCGAACGGGTTGATCCGGGCGTAGCTCGACAGCGAGCCGATGAGGCCGATGTTCGGCCCCTCGGGGGTCTCGATCGGGCACATCCGGCCGTAGTGCGACGGGTGGACGTCGCGGACCTCGAAGCCGGCGCGGTCGCGGGACAGGCCGCCGGGGCCGAGCGCGGACAGCCGGCGCTTGTGCGTCAGGCCCGCGATCGGGTTGGTCTGGTCCATGAACTGGGAGAGCTGGCTGGTGCCGAAGAACTCCTTGATGGAGGCGACGACCGGCCGGATGTTGATCAGGGTCTGCGGCGTGATCGCCTCGACGTCCTGGGTGGTCATCCGCTCCCGGACGACGCGCTCCATCCGGGACAGGCCGGTGCGGACCTGGTTCTGGATGAGCTCGCCGACCGTGCGCAGGCGCCGGTTGCCGAAGTGGTCGATGTCGTCGACCTCGACCCGGAGGTCGACGTCCTGGCCGTCCCGGCGGCCGGGCATGGAGGTGCCGCCGGCGTGCAGGGTGACGAGGAACCGGATCGTCGCGATGATGTCGTCCATCGACAGCACCGTGTCGCTCAGCGGCGCCTCGAGACCGAGCTTGCGGTTGATCTTGTACCGGCCGACCTTGGCCAGGTCGTAGCGCTTGGCGTTGAAGTAGAGGTTCTCCAGCAGCGTCTGCGCGGCCTCGCGGGTCGGGGGCTCGCCCGGCCGGAGCTTGCGGTAGATGTCGAGCAGGGCCTCGTCGCTGTCGGCGACGTGGTCCTTCTCCAGGGTGGTGCGGATGGACTCGAACTCGCCGAACTCCTCGAGGATCCGGGACTCCGACCAGCCGAGCGCCTTGAGCAGGACGGTGACGGACTGCTTGCGCTTGCGGTCGATACGCACGCCGACCGTGTCGCGCTTGTCGACCTCGAACTCCAGCCAGGCACCCCGCGACGGGATGACCTTGGCGGTGAAGACGTCCTTGTCACTCGTCTTGTCCGGCGTCCGCTCGAAGTACACGCCCGGGGAGCGGACGAGCTGGGAGACGACGACCCGCTCGGTCCCGTTGATCACGAAGGTGCCACGGGAGGTCATGAGCGGGAAGTCACCCATGAACACCGTCTGGCTCTTGATCTCACCGGTGTTCGCGTTCATGAACTCGGCGGTGACGAACAGCGGCGCGGCGTAGGTCATGTCCCGCTCCTTGCACTCCTCCAGGGAGTACTTGGGCGGCTCGAAGCGGTGATCGCGGAACGAGAGCTGCATGGAGCCGGAGAAGTCCTCGATCGGCGAGATCTCCTCGAAGATCTCCTCCAGGCCGGAGGTGGTGGGCACACCACCACGGCCGTTCTCGAGGGCCTCGGCCACCCGGGCCTGCCAGCGCTCGTTGCCGAGCAGCCAGTCGAAGCTCTCGGTCTGCAGGGCGAGGAGGTCGGGGACCTCCAGGGGTTCACGGATCTTGGCGAAGGAGATGCGGCGGGGAGCTGCAGAGGTGGTACCAGGGTCAGACGCGGTGCGCGAGGCAGCCAAGAGGGGTCCTTCCACGGGCCTGCGGGCGGGTCGGGCGCGCCGTGAGCACACCGAGGAGTCCGTGACCGGCAGGTGCCTGGTCGCGGTTCGGGGGCACAGGGCAGCGCAAAGCGACAGCGTACCCGTCCCGGGCGCTCGTGTCCACCACGGTCCCCGGGAGCCGGCTGCTCGCCGTCACCGGGCGAGCGCACCGACCGAGCCGCGCAGGGACCGCAGCCGCGGCACGAGGATGACCGCACCGGAGGCTCCCGTCAAGGACGCGGGCCACCAGCGCGTCGGCCGGAGCGACGCGCGGGCGGGGCGGACCGGTGGTCCACCCCGCCCGCGCGGCAGGTGTCACGCCGTGTCACGCCGTGGCGCGACACCGGCAGGTCACTTGACGGTGACCGTGGCCCCGGCGCCCTCGAGGGCGGCCTTGGCCTTGTCGGCGGTCTCCTTGTTGACGCCCTCCAGGAGCGGCTTCGGGGCGCCGTCGACGAGGTCCTTGGCCTCCTTGAGGCCCAGGCTCGTCAGGGCGCGGACCTCCTTGATGACCTGGATCTTCTTGTCGCCGGCGGCCTCGAGGACGACGTCGAACTCGTCCTTCTCCTCGACGGCCTCGGCGCCGCCGTCGCCGCCCGCGGCCGGGGCACCGGCAGCGGCCACGGCGACCGGGGCGGCCGCGGTGACGTCGAAGGTGTCCTCGAACTTCTTCACGAACTCCGAGAGCTCGATCAGCGTCATCTCCTTGAACGCGTCGAGCAGCTCGTCGGTGCTGAGCTTCGCCATGGTGGCGTGTCCTTCCTCGTTGCGGGGCGGTCAGCCCTCGGTGGTCTCGGCGCCGGCCTGCTCGGCCTGCTCCGGTGCGGCCTCCGGCTGACCGGCCGGAGTCTCGGTCTCTCGCTTGACCCGCAGGGCGTCGACGGCGCGGGCGGCCTGCGACAGCGGGGCGGCGAAGAGGTAGGCGGCGTTGGTGAGCGACGCCTTCATGGCGCCGGCCAGCTTCGCCAGCAGGACCTCGCGGGACTCGAGGTCCGCCAGGCTCGTGATCGCGGCGGCGTCGAGGGTGCGGCCCTCGAGGTAACCGGCCTTGATCACCAGCTGGGGGTTCGCCCGGGCGAAGTCACGCAGGCCCTTGGCGGCCTCCACCGGGTCCCCGGTGACGAACGCGATCGCAGTGGGACCGGAGAGCTGGCCGTCGAACGCGTCGACGCCGGCCTCCTTCGCCGCGATCGCGGTCAGCGTGTTCTTCACCACGGTGTAGGTGGCGTGCTCTCCGAGCGCGCGACGCAGCTCCTTGAGCTGAGCCACGGTGAGCCCGCGGTACTCGGTGAGCACACCCGCGGTGGAGCTGCGGAAGCGCTCGCTGAGCTCAGCGACCGCAGCTGCCTTGTCAGGCCTCGCCATGGCCCTCCTTCCGGGTGGGTGCCGGTCTCCCAGGTCCCGAGCGCGCTGGGACAGCGTGCTCGGACACGGAAAAGGCCCCGCGCAGGCTGCACGGGGCCGCACCGACCGGGGTCGGGTCGTCTCGTCACACCTGCGCTGGCCGTCCCCGTGGGGACCCTTCGACCACCCTGGCGGGTGGTGACCGGCGGTCTTCGGCGTCCGTGAGGATACGCACCTGCCCGGCCCGCGACCAAATCGCCGGCCGGCCGGACGAGGTGTCAGTGGCTCGGTAGCCGGACGACGGTGACGAAGAACTCGTCGATCTGCCGGACGACCTCGATGAACCTGCTGAAGTCGACCGGCTTGGTCACGTAGGCGTTGGCGTGCAGGGAGTAGCTGCGCAGCACGTCCTCCTCGGCCTCCGATGTGGTGAGGACGACCACCGGGATCCGCCGCAGCTCGGGGTCCTCCTTGAGCGCGGCGAGGACCTCCCGGCCGTCCATCCGCGGCAGGTTGAGGTCGAGCAGCACGAGGTCGGGGGTGGGCGCGTCGGCGTACTGGCCCTCCTTGCGGAGGAACTCCATCGCCATGACCCCGTCGTTGACGACGTACAGGTTGTTCGCGACCTTGTTGTCCTCGAACGCCTCGCGGGTCATCAGCACGTCACCGGGATCGTCCTCGACGAGCAGGACGTCGATCGGGCGGGTCTCGGGGGTCATTCGGTGCCCTTCGCGGCGGGGAGCGGGTCGACGCTGGTGTCGTCGCTGGTCTGGTGCGACTCGGGCACATCCTGCCCGAGGGCGGCCGGGTCCTGCCCGTCGGCGGCCGGGCCGGCACCGGGTACCGGCAGCGTGAACCGGACGGACGTCCCGGACCCGGTGCGCTGGGTGTCGATGCTGATGGTGCCGCCGTGGTGCTCGACGATCTTGCGGGCGAGGGCCAGACCGATCCCGGTGCCGGCGTAGACGTCCTTGGGGTGCAGCCGCTGGAAGAGCACGAACACCCGTTCGGCGTACTGCGGCTCGATCCCGATCCCGTTGTCGCTGACCTCGATCACCCACTCGTCGCCGTCCCGGCGGGCACCGACGTGGACGCGCGGCGGCTCGTCCCCGTGGAACTTCAGGGCGTTGCCGACGAGGTTGGCCAGCACCTGACCGAGCAGGCCCTGCTCGCCGCGGACGGTGGGCAGCGGGTCGGAGGTGACGGTGGCGCCGGTCTCGTCGATCCGCTCCCCCAGGTCGCGCAGGACCCGCCCGAGGACGGCGTCGAGGTCGACGTCGGTCTGCGGTCCGGTGATCCGGCCGACCCGGGAGAACTGCAGCAGGTCGTTGATGAGCTGCTGCATCCGCTTGGCGCCGTCGACGGCGAACTCGATGTACTGGTCGGCGCGCTCGTCGAGCTCGCCGCCGTACCGGCGCTGGAGCATCTGGGTGAAGCTGGCGACCTTGCGCAGCGGCTCCTGCAGGTCGTGCGAGGCGACGTAGGCGAACTGCTCGAGCTCACGGTTGGACCGCTCGAGGTCCTCGGTGCGCGCCTCGAGCTCGCCCTTGGCGGCCTCCAGCTCGCGGGAGGCCGCGCGGGCGGCGGCGATCTGGCCGACGAGCTCCCGTCGCATGCCCTCGACGTCGTGGCTCAGGGCGACGACCTCCGGCGGCCCCTCGACGTCCACCGGGTGCTCGAGGTCGCCGCCCGCGACGGCGCGGGTGCGCGCGGCGAGCTCCTCCAGCGGGCCGGTGACCCAGCGCCGCAGCAACCAGCCGAGGACGGCGAACGCCAGCAGGCCGACGACGGCGACCGCGACGACCGTGGCCAGGAGCAGGGAGCTGCGCTGCTCGAGCACCACCAGAGCGGCCTGCCGCCGCTCGCCGAGGGTGTCGACGTAGGCACCGTAGGTGCGCTGCAGCTCGGCGAACAGGCGCTCTCCCTCCTCGGCCTGCGCGTCGGTGACCGACCCGGCCCCCTGGACGTCGACCTGCTCGACGACGGGCTGGGCCCAGCCGTTCCACCACGCCGCGGCGGCCGCAGTCGCCTGCTCGAGCGCGGCGAGGGACTCCGGGTCCTCGGCCAGCAGGTCCTGCAGCCGGTCGGCGTCGCCGCCGCCCAGCACCGACTGGGCGTCCCGCGCCGGCTCGAGGGCCTGGGGGTCGCCGGTCAGCGCGTAGCCGCGGACCGCCGTCTCGATCTGCACCAGGGCCACGTACAGGTCGTTGGCGGAGGTGACCGCCTCGTAGTAGTGGTTGACGACCTCGCGCTGGTGGGTGCGCACGCTGGCGAACGCGGACAGTGCGACCGCGACGAGCACGAGCACGACGGCGGCGGTGACGGCCAGGGTGGCCAGCAGCCGGCGGTGCAGGCGCCAGTGGCTCATCCGTCGTCCCCGGTCGTCGCGGGGTAGCCGACGACGACGACCGCGACGTCGTCGGACAGCGGGCCGCCGTTGAGGTCGACGACCTGGCGCAGCAGGTCGTCGAGCAGGGCGGAGACGTCGTCGAGGTGCTCGCTGGCCTGGACCAGCTCGAGCAGGCCCTCCTTGCCGAGACGGCGAGCGCCGTCCCCGACGCGCCCCTCGAACAGCCCGTCGGTGAACGCCATCACCCGCCAGCTCTCCGGCAGGTCGACGTGCGCGGGTGCCCAGCTCGCGCCGGGGAGCAGGCCGAGGGCGGGGCCGCGGCCGTCGGAGGGCAGCAGCTCGGCCTGCGGGTGCAGGGCGTACGGCACGTGGTGGCCGGCCAGCCAGATCTCCAGCCGGCGCCGGTCCGGGGACACGACGAGCATGCACACGGTGGTGAACGTCTCGGCCGTCCGCCGCTCGGCGACCAGGACGTCCTGGAGGATCGGCAGCAACCGCTCGGCCGGGGTGCCGGCGAGCACCAGCGTGCGCCAGGCGATCCGCAGGGACACCCCGAGGGCGGCCTCGTCCGGGCCGTGCCCGGCGACGTCGCCGACGACGACCCAGACCCGGCCGTCGTCGGTCTCGACGACGTCGTAGAAGTCGCCGCCCAGCAGGCTGTCCCGACCCGGACGGTAGCGGTTGGTGATGGCAAGGTCGTCGCTGCGCAGGTACGGCTGGGGCAGCAGCCCGCGCTCCATCCGGGCGTTCTCGGCTGCCTGGATGCGCGAGGCGTACAGCTGCCGGGACTGCTCCTCGGCCCGGCGGCGCTCGACGGCGTAGCGCAGGGCGCGGTGCAGCAGGTTCGCGTCGACCTCGTCCTTGACGAGGTAGTCCTGCGCTCCGGCGGCGACCGCGGCGACGCCGCGGTGCGCGTCGTCCAGACCGGTCAGGCAGACGACGGCCGCGTCGCCGGCGGCCGCCAGGACGCTGCGCAGGGCGTCGATCCCCTCGCCGTCCGGCAGGCCGAGGTCGAGCAGGACCACCGCGGTCCGCTGCCGCAGGGCCTCGGTCGCCTCGGCGACCGAGCGGGCCCGGACCACCTCCCAGGCCGGGCCGGTCTCGGCGAGCAGCTCGGTGACGAGGAAGGCGTCGCCGTCGTCGTCCTCGACGAGCAGCAGCCGGGCGGGCGCGGGGGCAGCCGCCGTCGGAGGCCGCCGGGCGGCCGTGGTCTCGTACACCGTGCTCCCGAGCGTGTGAGGTGGTGTCGGCATCCTAGGCAGGCAGGCGGTCGACGGCGCGGACCGTCACCGGGACGGCGCAGCGGGGTACGCCGAGACCGCCCGCGGGTGCGGGCGGTCTCGGCACGACGGGGGACCCGAGGACGCCGTCAGGCGTCGACGGTCTCCTCGGTGAGGTTGCGGGTCCGGTTCGGGTCGACCGGGATGCCGGGGCCCATCGTCGTGGCGATGGTGGCCTTCTGGATGTAGCGGCCCTTGGCGGCCGACGGCTTGAGCCGCAGCACCTCGTCGAGCGCGGCGCTGTAGTTCTCCACGAGCTGCTCGGGGGTGAAGGACGCCTTGCCGATGATGAAGTGCAGGTTCGCGTGCTTGTCGACCCGGAACTCGATCTTGCCGCCCTTGATGTCGGTGACGGCCTTGGCGACGTCCATCGTGACCGTGCCGGTCTTGGGGTTCGGCATCAGCCCGCGGGGACCGAGCACCTTGCCGAGGCGCCCGACCTTGCCCATGAGGTCGGGGGTGGCGACGACGGCGTCGAAGTCGAGGAACCCGCCGGCGACCTTCTCGATGAGCTCGTCGGAACCGACGATGTCGGCTCCGGCGGCCTCGGCCTGCGCAGCACGGTCACCGGTCGCGAAGACCAGGACCCGGGCGGTCTTGCCGGTGCCGTGGGGCAGGTTGACGGTGCCGCGGACCATCTGGTCGGCCTTGCGCGGGTCGACCCCGAGGCGGAAGGCCACCTCGACGGTCGGGTCGAACTTCGTGGTCGAGGTCTGCTTGGCCAGCTTGACGGCCTCGAGGGGGGTGTACAGCCGGCTGCGGTCGATGGACTCCGCGGCGGCGCGGTAGGACTTGCTGCGCTTCATGTCTGCTCCTGGTCTCAGGTCAGTCGTGGTCGCTCGGGCCAGCGCTGGCCCTGCCACTGGGGTGGGGAGGTCAGCCCTCGACGGTGACGCCCATCGAACGGGCCGTGCCGGCGATGATCTTCATGGCGGCCTCGACGTCGTTGGCGTTGAGGTCCGCCATCTTCTGCTCGGCGATCTCGCGCACCTGGTCCCGGGTCAGCGTGGCGACCTTGGTGGTGTGCGGGGTGCCGGAGCCCTTGTCGACGCCGGCCTTCTTCTTGATCAGCTCGGCCGCGGGCGGCGTCTTCGTGACGAAGGTGAAGGACCGGTCCTCGTAGACCGTGATCTCCACCGGGATGACGTTGCCCCGCTGCGACTCGGTCGCGGCGTTGTAGGCCTTGCAGAACTCCATGATGTTGACGCCGTGCTGGCCCAGCGCAGGGCCGATCGGCGGCGCCGGGGTGGCGGCGCCGGCGTTGATCTGGAGCTTGATCAGGCCGGCGACCTTCTTCTTGGGAGGCATTGCTTCGGGTCCTTACCTCGTACGGAACTCGTCGCGGCTAGAGCTTGGCGACCTGGTTGAAGGAGAGCTCGACCGGGGTCTCCCGGCCGAAGATCGAGACCAGCACCTTGAGCTTCTGGGCGTCGGGGTTGATCTCGGAGATGGTGGCGGGGAGGGTCTCGAACGGACCCTCCATGACGGTGACCGACTCGCCGACCTCGAAGTCGACGAGGGTCGTCTCGCTGGTGCGCGCGGCGGCCGAACCGCCCTTGGCGGTCTCCTTGGGCTGCAGCGTCGGGGCGAGCATCGAGAACACCTCGTCCAGGCTGAGCGGCACCGGCTGGTGGGTGTGCCCGACGAAGCCGGTCACCCCGGGGGTGTGCCGCACGGCACCCCACGACTCGTCGGTGAGGTCCATCCGGACCAGCACGTAGCCGGGGATCCGCACCCGGCGCACCTGCTTGCGCACGCCGTTCTTGATCTCGGTGACCTCCTCCATGGGCACCTCGACCTGGAAGATGTAGTCCTCCATGTTGAGGCTGGAGATGCGGTTCTCGAGGTTCGCCTTCACCCGGTTCTCGTAGCCGGCGTAGGAGTGCACGACGTACCAGTCGCCGGGAGCGCGCCGCAGCTGGGCGCGGAACTCCTCGACCTCGTCGATCTCGTCCGGCTCCTGCCCGTCGTCCGGCTCCTGCCCGTCGTCCGGCTCCTGCCCGTCGTCCGGGGTCACCGGGGCGTCGGACGGCACGTCCTCGGCCTGGACGCTGTCCTCGGCCTGCACGCTGTCCTCGCCCTCCACGACGTCGGGCAGGACGACGTCGTCCGCGGTCGGGTCCTGGGACACGGTGGCGCTCGCTTTCTCCGGCTGGTGACTGGTGCGGTCGGCCCCGGGACGGGCCGGCTGCTGTGCTCGTTGGTGCGCGGGCCCGCAGGCCTCGGTGCCGCTGGTCAGGCCCCGTCCCCGAAGGCCCAGAAGACCAGCTGCCCGAACACGACGTCGAGGCCCGAGACGTAGACCATGACGGCGGCGACGAAGACCAGCACCGCGGCCGTGTAGGTCAGCAGCTCGTTACGGGTCGGGCGGACGACCTTCTTCAGCTCGGCGACCACCTGACGCAGGAACACCATGAGCCGAGCGAAGGGGCCTCCCCCGCTCGCACGGCGGTCCGCTCCTCGCGGTGGCCGGGGCGCGTCTGCGCCGGGTCCACCCGCGCGGGTCTCGGTCATGGTCCTCGCTGTCGTCGCTGTCGTCGTCCGGGTCTGGTCGTGCTCCGGTGGGTCCGGTGGAGGTGGGGGACCTCCCGCACCGCAGGGCAGGAGGGACTCGAACCCACAACCGCCGGTTTTGGAGACCGGTGCGCTGCCAATTGCGCCACTGCCCTACGACGGTGCCGGGCCGCTCCGCCGCACCGGCCCCGGGGTCGATCCAGGGCAGGCAACAGCATCGCGGTCGTCAACCGCCGGGCAGGAGTGTACGCGGTTCGGGCGCTGCGGGTCGAACCGCCGGCTCCCGGCAGGCGGACCGTGGCTGCGACGGCCGGCGGGGCTCTGGGAGGATCGCCCGGTGAGCGAGCAGCAGAACGGCCCCACGACCCGCCGGGTGTCGGCCCGGGTAGGCGCCATCGCCGAGTCCGCGACGCTGGCCGTCGACGCCCGGGCCAAGGCGCTCAAGGCAGCCGGCCGGCCGGTCATCGGCTTCGGCGCGGGAGAGCCGGACTTTCCCACCCCCGACTACGTCGTCCAGGCCGCGGCCGCCGCGTGCGCGGACCCGGTCAACCACCGCTACACCCCCGCCGGCGGGCTCCCGGAGCTCAAGGCGGCCATCGTCGCCAAGACCGAGCGGGACTCCGGCTACGCGGTGGCACCGGAGCAGGTCCTCGTGACGAACGGCGGCAAGCAGGCCGTCTACGAGGCGTTCGCCACGCTGCTCGACCCCGGCGACGAGGTGCTGCTACCGGCCCCGTACTGGACGACGTACCCGGAGGCGATCCGGCTGGCCGGCGGCGTCCCGGTGGAGGTGCTGGCCGGGACCGAGGCCGGTTACCTCGTCGACGTCGAGGCCCTCGAGGCGGCCCGCACGCCGAGCACGAAGGTGCTGCTGTTCTGCTCGCCGTCCAACCCCACCGGGGCGGTGTACCCCCCGGAGCAGGTGCAGGCGATCGGCGAGTGGGCGGCCCGCCACGGGCTCTGGGTGGTCACCGACGAGATCTACGAGCACCTGCTGTACGACGGCGCCCAGGCTCCGTCGATGCCGGTGCTCGTACCCGAGCTCGCCGACCGCACCCTCGTGCTCAACGGGGTGGCCAAGACCTACGCGATGACCGGGTGGCGGGTCGGCTGGCTGATCGGCCCGCGGGACGTCGTCCGGGCGGCGACGAACCTGCAGTCCCACCTCACCTCGAACGTCGCGAACGTGTCCCAGCGTGCCGCGGTGGCGGCGCTCGAGGGGCCGCTGGACGCCGTCGCCGCGATGCGCGAGGCGTTCGACCGGCGGCGGCGGACCATCGTCTCGATGCTGTCCGAGGCCCCGGGCGTCGTCTGCCCGACCCCGCAGGGCGCCTTCTACGTCTACCCCGACGTCCGCGGCGTCCTGGGGAGGACCATCCGCGGCCGGACGCCCACGACGTCGGCCGAGCTGGCCGAGCTCGTCCTCGAGGAGGTCGAGGTGGCGGTCGTGCCGGGCGAGGCGTTCGGTCCCAGCGGGTGGCTGCGCCTGTCGTACGCGCTCGGCGACGAGGACCTGGCCGAGGGCGTCGGCCGACTCGTCGGCCTGCTGCGCGAAGCCACCTGACCCGTGGCGCTCGGGACCGGGCAGCGGCACCGCGACCTGGCCGCCCTGCCGAAGGCCCACCTGCACCTGCACTTCACCGGCTCGATGCGGCCGCAGACCCTCCAGGACCTCGCCGACAAGCACGGCGTCCGGCTGCCGGCGGCCCTGCGGGAGCACCGCGACGTCCGCCTCTCCCCGGACGAGCGCGGCTGGTTCCGGTTCCAGCGGCTCTACGACGCGGCGCGGGCGGTGGTCCGGGACGCCGACGACATGCGCCGGATCGTCCTGGAGGCCGCCCAGGACGACGCCACCGAGGGCTCCGGCTGGCTCGAGCTGCAGATCGACCCCACCTCCTACGCCCCGTTCGTCGGGGGCATCACCCCGGCGCTGGAGATCGTCCGGGACGCCGCCCGGGAGGCGACCGCGGTGACCGGCACCAGGGTCGCCGTCGTCATCGCGGCGAGCCGGGTGCGCCATCCCCTCGACGCCCGGACCCTGGCCCGGCTGGCCGCCCGGCACGCCGGTGACGGGCCCGCGGACGTCGTCGGGTTCGGCCTCAGCAACGACGAGCGGCGCGGCTGGACCGCGGACTTCGCCCCCGCGTTCGCGATCGCCCGCCGCGCGGGACTGGCCCGTGTGCCGCACAGCGGGGAGCTGCTCGGCGCCGACCACGTCGCGGTCACCCTCGACACCCTCGCCCCGGACCGGCTGGGGCACGGCGTCCGCTCGGTCGAGGACCCGGCGGTGCTGCGACGGGTCGTCGACGCCGGCATCGCCCTCGAGGTGTGCCCGAGCAGCAACGTCGCCCTCGGCGTCTACCCCGACGCCGCGAGCGTGCCGCTGGCGCGCCTGCTGGACGCCGGGGCGCGGGTGGCGCTCGGCGCGGACGACCCGCTGCTGTTCGGCCACCGGCTGGTGGACCAGTACCGGGCCGCCCGCGAGGTGCACGGCCTCGACGACGCGGCGCTGGCCGGGCTGGCGCGCGCGTCGGTCGAGGCCAGCAGGGCCCCGGACGACGTCCGCGCCTCGTTGCTGCGTGGGATCGAGGCGTGGCTCGCCGGCACGAACCCCTCCTGATCACCTCCCCCTGTTCGTGATCATGCAATCCCGCCACCCCAGGCCTGCACCGCTCGCCCGCAGGATGCTGGGTTGTTGGCGCGACACGCCGCAAGAAGCCCGAGAAGCACAGCATTTTGTAGCGGCGGGAGGGTGGCGGGATTGCATGATCACGGGGGGAGGGTGGCGGGATTGCATGATCACGGGGGGAGGGTGGCGGGATTGCATGATCACGGGGAGGGGGTTAGAGGGAGCAGCCGACGAGGACGGGCTCGGTGACGAGCTCGACGCCGAAGCGGGCCCGGACGCCATCGCGGACCTCCCGGGCCAGGGCGAGCAGGTCCGCCGCCCGTGCACCGCCCCGGTTGGTCAGGGCCAGGGCGTGCTTGGTGGACAGCGACGCCGGCCCGGGCAGGCCGTGACCGCGACCGAACCCGGCGTGCTCGATCAGCCAGGCGGCGCTCGTCTTGACCCGCCCGTCCCCTACCGGAAAGCGGGGGGCCGCGGCCGGCAGCCGCGCGGCGTCCGCGGCGTCCAGGACGGGGTTCGTGAAGAACGACCCGGCGCTGCACGTGTCAGGGTCGGCCGGGTCGAGCAGCATCCCCTTGCCGGCGCGCAGCCCGAGCACTGCGGCCCGGACGTCGGCGAGCGGCGCCCGCTGCCCCACCTCGACCCCCAGCGTGCGGGCCAGCTCCGCGTACCGGACCGGAGCCGACAGGTCACCCAGCGGCAGCTGGAACGTCACCTCGAGGACGACCCAGCGGTCCGGCTCAGCCTTGAACCGCGACCAGCGGTAGCCGAACCCGCAGTCGGCAGCGGCGAGTGTCCGGACCCGCCGCTCGACGCGGTCCCACGTGCGCACGGTGGCGACGGTGCCAGCGACCTCCTGGCCGTAGGCGCCGACGTTCTGCACCGGGGTCGCCCCGGTGGACCCGGGGATCCCCGACAGCGCCTCCACCCCCGACCAGCCCTCGGCGACCGCCCGGGCGACGACGTCGTCCCAGGAGTGCCCGGCGGCCACCCGCACGGTCGCGCCGGAGCAGGCGTCGGCCGACAGCACCTCCAGGCCCACGCTGCGGACGAGGACCGCGGTGCCGGCGAAGCCGGTGTCGTCGACGAGCAGGTTGGACCCGCCGGCCACGAGCAGCACCGGCTCCCCCGCGTCGTCCGCGTCCCGCACCGCCGCGACGAGCTGGTCGGCGTCGCGGGCCTCGACGCAGCAGCGGGCAGGCCCCCCGACGCGCAGGGTCGTCAGCTCGGACAGCGGAGGGCAGCTCACGAGCACGGCAGGCTAGTCGCCGGCGGACGACGGACCCGGCTGCACCGGCGTCCCGGCCGGGGTCGACGGTGCGGCGGGCCGGGCGGCCGGGACGGCGGCGGCGGCCGGGACGAGCAGGACGGCGACGACGAGCAGCGCGGGCAGCACCCCGAAGCGGTCACCGAGCAGGCCGAGCAGCGGCGGGCCGGCGAGGAACGCGACGTACCCGATGGTGGCGACGACCGACACCCGGACGGCGGCGCGGGCCTCGTCGTCCGCGGCGGCGCTCATCCCGACGGGAAACCCGAGCGAGGCACCGAGCCCCCACAGCAGGATGCCCAGGACGGCGGTGACGAGCGACCCGCCGAGGACGAGGACGAGGACGCCGGCGGCCGCCACCCCCGTCGTCGCGTAGAGCACCGGCACCCGGCCCCAGCGGTCCAGGGCAGCCGGCCCGGCCACCCGTCCCACGGTCATCGCGGTGACGAACAGCGCGAACCCGAGCGCGCCGACGGCCGGGGAGACCCCGTACCCGTCGACGAGGGCGACCGCGAGCCAGTCGTTCGCGGTGCCCTCGGTGAACGCCATGGCCAGGACGAGCACGCCGATCAGCAGGGTGCGGGGCTCCCGCCAGGCGGCCAGCGCCCGCGCCCGGGGTGGGCCGCCGGGCTCGGCGCGGACGACGGGCAGGAAGGTGCGGACGGCGAGCAGCGCGCCGGTGAGGACGACGACGGCGAGCGTGCCGAGGTGCGCCGCGACCGGCAGCCCGACGGCGGAGGCACCGGCCCCGGCGGCGGCCCCCGCGACGGTCCCGATGCTGAACCCGGCGTGGAAGCGGGGCATGACGGTGCGCCGCAGGCGTCGTTCGACCGCGGCGCCCTCGAGGTTCATCGCGACGTCCCAGGCCCCCGAGCCGAAGCCGAGCAGGAAGAGCCCACCGCCGGTGAGGGCCACCTCGCCGAGGACGCCGGCGCCGACACCGGTCAGTGCCAGCCCGGTCGCGGCCACCGCGGCACCGACGGCCACCGTGCGGGCGGCACCGAGCCGGGCGGTCACCGCCCCGACGGCGGGCAGGGCGAGCACGGCACCGGCGGACAGCGCGAGCAGCAGCAGGCCCAGGCGGCCGGGGGTGAGGTCGAGCGCGGTGCGGATCTCCGGCACGCGGGAGACCCAGGTCGCGAACGCCAGGCCGTTGAGGGCGAAGACGGCGAGCACGGCGGTCCGGGCGCGCCGGGCGTCGTCGGTGCTCAGCGCCGCTCCAGGGCGTCGCGCCGGACGACGGCGCGGGCCCGGGACAGGACGGGCCGGCCCTCGCAGGTCACGGTGAGGTCGACGCGGACGGTACCCGCCTCCTCGTCGACCGCCCCGACGGTGCCGACCACCTCGACGACGGCCGCGCCGGGGTCGGGCACGACCACGGGCCGGGTGAACCGGACGCCGTAGTCGAGGACCGCGCCGGGGTCACCGCACCAGTCGACGACGAGCCGGACCGCGGTCGCCATCGTCAGCATCCCGTGGGCGATGACACCGGGCAGGCCCACCTCGCGGGCCACCCGCTCGTTCCAGTGGATCGGGTTGAGGTCGCCGCTGGCGCCGGCGTACCGGACGAGGTCCGCGCGCTCCAGCGGGTAGCTGGCCCGGCCGATCTCGGTGCCGACCTGCAGGCCGCTCACGACTGCTGCCCCCGGACGACGAGCACGGACACCGCGGTGCACACCGGCTCACCGTCCTCGGTGGCGATCTCGTTGCGGGTGGTGACCATGGCGTGGCCACCGGCCTCCCGGACGGCGTCGACGTGCAGGGTGGCGACGAGCCGGTCCCCGGCAGTGATCGGCCGGTGGTGGGTGAAGTGCTGCTCGCCGTGCACGACGCGGGAGAAGTCGATGCCGGCGGCGGGGTCCCGTACGAGACGGGCGTCGCTGCGCTGGGCGACGACGACGGCGAACGTGGGCGGGGCGATGACGTCGCGGTACCCGAGGGCCCGGGCGGCGTCCGGGTCGGTGTGGGCCGGGTGGGCGGCGCCCACGGCCTCGGCGAAGGCCCGCAGCGCCTCGCGACCCACCTCGTAGACCTCCTCGGGTGGGTACTGACGCCCGACGAACGAGGTGTCGACGCCCATCGCTCCTCCTGCGGCGGGTCCTGCTGGACCCGCCGTGTCAGCGGGTCTCGCGGTGGGCGGTGTGCTTGCCGCAGCGCGGGCAGAACTTCTGCATCTCCAGCCGGTCGGGGTCGTTCCGCCGGTTCTTCCTGGTGATGTAGTTCCGCTCCTTGCACTCCACGCACGCCATGGTGATCTTCGGACGGACGTCGGCAGTCTTGCTGGCCACGGGACGGTGCCTTCTCTCGCGGGGTCGGAGGGGCTGCGCGGGCGGGCACAGCCGAGCAGGCCGAGGATACGTGCTGCCCAGGGCCCGGGTCGAATCAGGCAGCCCTCGAGCCGGGCAGCGGGCCCCTCGGCCCGTGGTAGCGGGGGCGGGAGTCGAACCCGCGACACATCGATTATGAGCCGATTGCTCTAACCACCTGAGCTACCCCGCCGGGCGTGCCCCGCCCCGCAGGACGAGGGCACCGCAGAGCCCCAATAGGGAATCGAACCCTAGACCTTCTCCTTACCATGGAGACGCTCTGCCGACTGAGCTATTGGGGCGGCAGTCGCAGAGGCTACACGCCGGTCCGCGGCGACGGGAAATCGGCCCCGCCGACGTCCCGGCCGTCCCGGACGGCGCCCCGGGACGACGCAGGGGCGCCCCCTCGGGGACGCCCCTGGCCGCGGTGGCAGGTGCAGGATTCGAACCTGCGAAGGCTGTGCCGGCTGATTTACAGTCAGCTCCCTTTGGCCGCTCGGGCAACCTGCCGCGGGTGCGCCGCAGCACCGGTCTGCGGCGGCTGGAAGGATAGCAAGCCGACGAGGTGCCGCCGAACGGAGCGGCCCAGCCCCCCAGTGCGAGGAGGATCCGTGCCCAACGAGTCGTCGTTCGACGTCGTCAGCAAGGTCGACCGGCAGGAGGTCGACAACGCCGTCAACCAGGCCGCCAAGGAGATCTCCCAGCGGTACGACTTCAAGGGCACCGACGCGTCGGTCGCCTGGAGCGGCGAGGTGATCCGGATGAGCGCCAACAGCGAGGAGCGGGTCAAGGCCGTCCTCGACGTGCTGCAGACCAAGCTGATCAAGCGCGGGGTCTCGCTCAAGGCCCTCGACGCCGGGGAGCCGCGCGCGTCCGGCAAGGAGTACCGGATCGACGCCCCGCTCAAGGAAGGCTTGTCCCAGGAGGTCGCCAAGAAGATCACCAAACTCGTCCGGGACGAGGGCCCCAAGGGGGTCAAGACCCAGGTCACCGGCGACGAGGTGCGGGTCTCCAGCAAGAGCCGGGACGACCTGCAGCAGGTGATCGCCCTGCTCAAGGAGGCCGACCTCGACGTCGCCCTGCAGTTCGTCAACTACCGCTGAGGGCGCCGACCCGGCCACGGTGACCCTCAGGTCCGTACCAGGCTGACCCTCAGGTCCGTACCAGCGTCGTCGCCGTGAGCGGCCGGTCGGCGGGGACGACCTCGCGGCCCAGCGGCAGCAGCGAGATCGGCACGAGCTTGAGGCTGGCGATGCCCAGCGGGATCCCAATGACGGACACGAAGAACGCGACCGCGGAGACGACGTGCCCGAGGGCGAGCCACCAGCCGAACAGGACGAGCCACAGGACGTTGCCGATCCCGGCGCCCAGCCCGG
This sequence comes from Kineosporiaceae bacterium SCSIO 59966, assembly GCA_020881835.1. NCBI lineage: Bacteria > Bacillati > Actinomycetota > Actinomycetes > Kineosporiales > Kineosporiaceae > Kineosporiaceae bacterium SCSIO 59966. The sequence continues at coordinate 456,288 of CP052876.1, read as the reverse complement.
CGTCCGGGCGGCTGACGAGGCGGCGTCCGAACGGCCACAGCACGTAGCCGGCGGTGCGGAACGCCGCCACGCCGAACGGGATCGTCACCACGAGCAGGAACGCCACCAGCCCCGCGACGGCGTAGCCGACGGCCATCCAGAAGCCGGTGACGACGAGCCAGACGACGTTGAGGACGACGGCGAGCGGGCCGGTCGGGCTCACCGCGGGTAGCCCGCCATCGCCTCGAGCCGGGCGATCCGCTCGGCCATCGGCGGGTGGGTGGAGAACAGCTGCGACACCCCGCCCCCCCGGAACGGGTTGGCGATCATGAGGTGGCTGGAGCTGACGAGGTCCCGCTCCGGCGGCAGCGGCAGCTGCCGGGTGCCGGCCTCCAGCTTGCGCAGGGCCGACGCCAGCGCGAGCGGGTCACCGGTGAGGCGCGCGCCGTCCTCGTCGGCGTCGTACTCCCTGGTCCGGCTGATGGCCATCTGGACCAGGCCGGCGGCGATGGGCCCGAGGATGAGCATGAGCATCGCCGAGACCGGGTTGCCGCCACCGCGCTCCCGGTCCCCGCCGCCGAAGAACATCGCGATGTAGGCCAGGTAGGTGATGACGCTGGACATCGCGGCGGCGACCGAGGAGGTGAGGATGTCCCGGTTATAGACGTGCATGAGCTCGTGACCCAGGACGCCGCGCAGCTCGCGCCGGTCGAGGATCTGCAGGATGCCCTCGGTCACGCAGACCGCGGCGTTGGCCGGGTTGCGGCCGGTGGCGAACGCGTTCGGCGCCATCGTCGGCGAGACGTACAGGCGCGGCATCGGCTGGCGGGCGGCGGTGGCCAGCTCGCGGACCATCGCGTACAGCTCCGGCTGCTCGGCCTCGCTCACCGGGCGGGCCCGCATCGCTCGCAACGCGATGCTGTCGCTCTTCCAGTACGCGATGCCGTTCATGGCCAGGGCCAGGACCAGCCCGATCGTGAGGGCGGAGGAGTCCCCGCCGAACAGCAGCCAGCTCGCGCCCAGCACGACCGCCCCGAGCAGGCCGAAGAGCATCGCCGTCTTCAGCCCGTTGAAGTGCCGGTGACCGACCATCGACGGTTGCAACCTCCTCGTGCGTGGGGACGTACCCCGTCTCTGTCGCCTGCTCCAACGCACTGTGGCACGGCGCCGTTCCCGGGGCGGCCCGGCGCGCGGCAGGTCAGCCCAGCGGGCCGGTGAAGGGCGCGGCGACGAGCCCGGGCAGCACCGGCAGGAGCACGACGACCGCGAACGCGGCCAGGTAGACCCCGGCCAGGCCGCCGAAGGCGACGACCGGCCACAGCGCGGCGAGCGCGACGTCCAGGCCAGTCACGCGTGCCCCGCCGGCGGGCGGCGTCCGGGCCGGGCGGGCCGGGACGCCTGCTCGACCTCCTTGGCCGGCGGGGCGCCGGGGTCGGGTGCGGGCGGGGGCGGCACGGTCCACATCCACTCGCGCAGCCGCTCCCGCTCGTGGGTGAGGTCGGCGATGTCGTACTCGCTGTACTCGAAGTGCGGGCTCCAGAACAGCGCGTCGAACGGGCAGACCTCGACGCAGATGCCGCAGTACATGCACAGCGAGAAGTCGATGGCGAACCGGTCCAGGACGTTGCGCTGCCGGGCCCGCGCCGCCCCCTCGACCTGGACGGACTCCTTGTGCGAGTCGATGTAGATGCACCAGTCCGGGCACTCCCGGGCGCACAGCATGCAGACGGTGCAGTTCTCCTCGAGCAGGGCGATCACCCCGCGCGAACGCGGCGGCAGGTCCGGCAGCACGTCCGGGTACTCGGCCGTCGACGTCCGCTGGGTGAGGGTGCGCAGCGTCACCGCCAGTCCCCGCGCCAGCCCCCGCAACGGCCCCCGCCCCGGCGATCTCTGGAGGCTTTCCGGGGTCTCGGAGGCCGGCTTGACCCCGGAATCCCTCCAGAGATCGGTGGCAGGGGGATCGGTGGCAGGGCGGTCGGTGGCAGGGGGATCGGTGGCAGGGCGGTCGGTCACAGGGCCACCACCAGGACGCCAGTGAGGGCGAGCTGGCCGAGCGCGACGGGCACGAGCACTCCCCACGCGAGGCGCTGCAGCTCGGCAACGGCGGCGACGGCGAAGACCACCGCGGCCGGCGCCTGCCACAGCAGCCACCACGGGCTCCACGCCTCGACGATCCCGCTGAGCCGCAGGGTGCCGGCGGCCATCGCCACGCTCGTCGCGGCGAGCACCAGCGGCAGCTCGTGGAACCCGCCGGCGTACATCGGGCCGAGCCGGCGCCGCATGTGCGCCATCACCTTGTGCTCGAGCTGGCCGGCCACCCGCGGCAGGACGAGGAAGGCGGCGAGCACGGACACCGTCCGCAGCGCGATCTGCCCGATCACGGCGTCGGGTCCGCGGGGTTGCCGTCCGGCTGCCTGGCGTCCTCCCGGAGGGGACCCCAGGACGGGTCGGGCACGCCCGGCGGCAGCAGCGTGCGGCGGCTGGGGGCGGCGTGCCCCTGCCCGCCCTCACCGGGCTCCTTGGCGCCCGGCCACGGCCGGGCCGCCCGCGCGGCGAGCTGGAACGACTTGCGCAGCGGCGTGCCCTCGAACCCGTCGGGCAGCAGCAGGGGGCGCAGACCCAGCCCGGAGGGGTCGGTGAACCCGGTGAACTCCACCCCGAACATCTCGAACGTCTCCCGCTCGTGCCACGCCGCGCCGGCCCACAGCCCGGTCACCGACTCCAGCACGAGGTCGTCGGCGGGCAGCCGGGTCCGCAGCAGCATCCGCCGCAGCCCACCACCTCCCGTCGTGCCGCTGGCGACGAGGTGGACGACGACGTCGACCGCCGGCGGGTCGGCGTCCGGCTCGTCCACCGCGGACAGCCAGTCGAACAGGTCGTGGCCCAGTGCGTCCCGGGCGTGCCGCAGGGCGGCACCCCACGCCTGGCGGGGGACGACGTAGCACGGGGTGCCGGTCGCGTCCTCCTGCTCGACCGGTCCCCCGACGACCTCGGCGAGCGCGTCGCGGACGTCGCTCACGGCGTGCCACCGGTGTACCGCTCGCCGAGGTGCTCGTCGGCGATCTTGTCCTGCAGGGCGACGATGCCCTGCAGGAGCGCCTCGGGCCGCGGCGGACACCCGGGTACGTAGACGTCGACCGGGATGATCTGGTCGACGCCCTTCGTCACGCAGTACGAGTCCCAGTACGGTCCGCCGGAGTTCGAGCACGCCCCGAACGAGATGACGTACTTGGGCTCGGGCATCTGCTCGTACAGCCGCTTGATGGCGGGGGCCATCTTGTCGGTCACCGTGCCGGAGACGACCATGAGGTCGGCCTGGCGTGGGCCGGGCGCGAACGGGATCACGCCGAGCCGGATGAAGTCGTGCCGGGCCATCGACGCGGCGATGAACTCGATGGCGCAGCAGGCGAGTCCGAAGTTGAACACCCACAGGCTGTACCGGCGTCCCCAGTTCAGCACGACGCGCACCGGGTCCCCGGTCACCCGCTGCAGCGGCCCGACGCCGGGAGTGGGCAGGTCTACTGCCACCGCAGCACCCCCCGCCGCCACGCGTGCAGCAGCCCGACCGCCAGCACGCCGAGGAACAGGTACGCGTAGAGGTAGTAGCGGACCCGGGTGTGCGCCCGGCCGGTGCCGACCGGGTCGACGCCGCACTCGTACGTCGTCGACTTCGCCGGCGTCGGCACGCTGGGACGCAGCAGCCGGTTGGCGCCCATCCCGGCCACGACGAACAGCACTCCGGCGGCGAGCACCGCGCCCACGACGACGGAGGGCTCGGCTCCGGACGCCTCACCAACCACACCAGGACTGTAGTGCGGCCGGCCGTACTCTCGGGGGGTGCTCGCTCCCGCCGGCGCCCGGTCCGGTGCCGTCCTGCTCGCCGTGGCGCTCGCGGTCGGCGCGTGCTCCGGCGACGGGTCCGCCCCCGTCCCCTCCGGCGCCACGTCGCCGCCCGCGGCGACGTCAGCAGTGACGTCAGCAGCGCCGTCCGCGGACGCGGCGGTGACGGTCACCGGCGTCCCGGAGGACCTGACCGCCGTCCTCACCGACCTCTACACCGGCGCCCAGGTGCCGGCGTCCGCCACCGCCGCCGAGGCACTGGCCGACCGCGCCCCGGCGGACGACGAGGTGCGCGCCGAGGGTGCGACGGGGACGTGGCGGCAGGAACGGGTGGCCGTGGTCGTCGCCGGGCCGAGCGACCGCCAGGACGTCACGCTCGCCGTGGACGGCGGGGACGGCTGGCGGGTCGTCGGCGGCTGGTGGCCCTCCCTCGCCGTCCCGGAGCCGTCCGTCGGCCCGGTCCCCCGGCTTCTCGCCGTCGTCGGCTCCGACGCCCGCCCCGGGCAGGACCCGGCGCGGGCCCGCGCCGACAGCCTGCACGTCGTGGGGGTGGACGGGACCGGAGCCGGGGGTGTGCTCGGCATCCCCCGCGACACGTGGGTGCCGCTGACGACCGGCGGTGAGGGCAAGATCAACAGTGAGCTGGCGCGTGGCGGCCCGGACGCGCAGCTGCAGGCGCTGGAGTCGTTCACCGGCCTGGACCTCGAGGGGCAGGTGGTCACCGGCTTCGAGGGCTTCGTCGCCGTCGTCGACGCGCTGGGCGGGGTCGAGCTCACCCTCGACCGTGCCCTGGTGGACCGGTTCGCCAAGCTGGACCTGCCCGCCGGTGAGCTCCTCCTGGACGGCGAGGACGCCCTGGCCTACGCACGGACCCGGATGACCCAGCCCCGCGGGGACATCGACCGCCAGCTCAACGGCGGCACCGTGCTGCTCGCCGCGGGCGCGGCCGTCCAGTCCGCCGGACCGCTGGCGGTGCCCGGGCTCATCGAGGCCGCCGACCCGCACCTCGTCACCGACCTCACCGCCGAGCAGGTGCTCACCCTTGCCGGAGCCGTGCTGACGGCAGACCCGGCGCGGGTACCCAACACCGTCGTCCCGTCCCGGCCGGGGACGACGGCCGCCGGCACGAGCATCGTCGTCCCGGAGCCGGAGGCACGCGGCGTCCTCGCCGGGCTGGCCGACGGGGCCCTGACGCCGTGACGCGCTCAGGTACTGGGCGGTCGCAGCGACTCGGCAAGCCGCTCCAGCCGGGAGGCGGAGGACGCCGCCTCCTGGTTGGCCGCCTCCACCTCGGCGTGCACTTCCTCCCGGTGGACGGTGACGTCACGAGGCGCTCGCACTCCTAGCCGGACCTGGTCGCCACGCACCTCCAGGACCGTGACGACGACGTCGGCCCCGATCACGATGCTCTCGTGGAGCCGGCGGGTCAGTACGAGCACACGCCCGACCCTAGCGCGCCCCGGCCCCGTAGGCAGTGAGCTCGTGGGTGCCGACCGGGGAGGCCCCTCGGCGGCGCAGCGAGTAGATGAACGCGAGGACGCGAGCCACCGCGGTGTACAGCTGCGGTGGCACCTCGTCCCCCACCTCGCAGCCGGCGGCCAGTGAGCGCGCCAGCGGGACGTCGCGGACTATCGGCACCCGGTGCTCCTGGGCGCGACGGCGGATGGCGGCCGCGATCTCGCCGGACCCCTTGGCCACCACACGTGGCGCTCCCCGTTCCGGGTGGTACTTCAGCGCCACGGCGACGTGCGTCGGGTTCACCACGACCACGTCCGCCCCGGCGACGTCGGCCATCATGCGGTTGCGGGACATCTGCAGCTGGCGCTGACGGATCGCGCCTCGGACGTGCGGGTCACCCTCTGACTGCTTCATCTCCTGCTTGACGTCCCGCATGCTCATCCGCATGTCCTTGGCGAAGTTCCGCTTCTGCACGGCGTAGTCGACGGCGGCCAGCAGGAGGCCGGCGATCGCGGTGTTGCGCATGAGCGTCACCGTGGCGTCTGCGGCGAGGGCCACGCCGCCCTGGATACTCAGCCCGTCGATGTCGACCAGGCGGGGCAGGACCGAGGCGAGCGTCTGGTAGCCCACCGCGGCCAGGACGGCGAGCTTGAGCACCGACTTCCCGGCCTCCCAGAGCCCCTTGGCGCCGAAGAGCCTCTTGATCCCTTGCACCGGGCTCACCCGGCTCTTCTGGGGCTTGAGCGCCGCCGGCGTGAACGCGACGCCGACCTGGGCGAGACTGGCGACGGTGCCGATCACAGCCAGCACCCCGACGAGGAGCGCGATGGCGAGCAGGCCGTCACGCATCGCGGTGCCGAACAGCCCCAGCGCGACGTCGATGTCCGGGGCGCTCACCAGGTCGGCCACCCCGCGGACCGTCTGCCGGAAGCTGCCGACGACGGACGAGGCGGTGTGCTCCAGCAGCAGCGTGACCGCGAGGATGCTCAGCCACGCCGCGAGCTCCGGGGTCTGCACGACCTGACCCTTCCGGCGCGCGTCCTTGAGCTTCTTCGGCGTGGCCTTCTCGGTCTTGTCGGACTTGTCGCTCACGGCGCGCCCCCGTCCGTCGGCTGGCCGCCGTCGAACACGCCGAACAGCCGGGCGTGCTCGCGGGCCGCGTCGTTCGTCACGGCGTCCACGGCGCCCGGCAGCAACGGGATCGTGAGACCGACGAGCACCAGCGCCAGCGCGATCTTGAGCGGGAAGCCGAGGATGAAGACCTCCATCCGCGGGGCGGCCCGGCTCAGCAGGCCGAGCACCACCTCGGCGAGAAAGAGCGCGGCGATCAGCGGCAGGGCGATCTGGACGGCGGCCACGAAGAAGGCGCCGAGGTCGTGCACGAGCCGCTCGGCGAGCAGCGCCCAGTCCCCCGGCCACGACGGAGTGATCTCGAAGGACGCGAGCAGCCCCCGCACGAGCAGCAGGTGCCCGTCGATGACGAACAGCAGCGTCAGGGCCAGCAGCTGGTAGAGGCGGCCGAACACGGCCTGGTTGACCCCCGACAACGGGTCGACCATCGCGCCCAGGCTGAACCCGACCTGCATGTCGATGAGCTCGCCGGCGGCCTGCACGGCGCTGAAGACCAGGAGGGTGACGAAGCCGAGCGCAAGTCCCATCAGCACCTGGAGCAGGGTCGCGCCGATCAGAGCCGACACCTCCGGCGGTGGCACCTGGTCGACGAGCTGGGGTGCCACCGGGATCGCCAGGGCGAGTGCAACGGCGACCTTGACCTGGACCGGGATCGTCCGGCCGTTGAACGGTGGCACGAGGACCAACCACGCCGACGTCCGCAGCAGCGCGAGCAGAAAGCTCGTCAGCAGCGCCGCCGAGGCCTCGACGACCATCAGCCGTCGATCAGACCAGGGATGGCGTCGAAGAGCCCCTGGGTGAAGTTCACCATCTCGTGCAGCATCCAGTTGCCGCCGAGGAGCAGCACTGCGGCCACGCCCAGCACCTTCGGCACGAAGCTGAGGGTGAACTCCTGCACCTGGGTGACCGACTGGAACAGCGAGACGAGCAGGCCCAGCGCGAGGGTGACCAGCAGGATCGGTCCGGCGATCTTTCCGGCGACGATGACCGCCTGCATGGCGATCTCGATGACAGCGGTGTCGGTCATGGCGGTCCCTGAGGTGGTTGGCGGTCAGGCATAGCTGTTCAGCAGCGACTGGGCGATCAGCGACCAGCCGTCCACCAGGACGAACAGCAGGATCTTGAACGGGAGGGAGATCAGCACCGGCGGCAGCATCATCATCCCCATCGACATCAGCGTGGAGCTGACGACGATGTCGATGACGAGGAACGGGATGAAGATGATGAAGCCGATGATGAAGGCGGTCTTCAGCTCGGAGATGACGAAGGCCGGGACGAGGGTGGCCATCGACACGTCCTGCGGGGTGTCCGGACGCTCCGCCCCGCTGGCGTCCATGAACAGGGCGAGCTCGTCGCGGCCGACGTGGGCGAGCATGAAGTCCCGTAGCGGGGCGATGCCGTCGGCGTAGGCGGTCTCCTGGTCCTTGAGCCCGTCGAGGAACGGCGACAGCCCCTCCGACCAGACCTCCGACAGCACCGGTGACATCACGAAGAGACTGAGGAACAGCGCCAGCCCGACGATCACCGGGTTCGGCGGGATCGCCTGCAGCCCGAGGGCGTTGCGGGTCAGCGACAGCACGATCGCGATCCTGGTGAAGCTGGTCATGAGAACCAGCAGGGCCGGCGCCAGGGAGAGCAGGGTGAGGCCGAGGATGACGATGATGGCCTGGCTGGGGACGGCGTCCGGGTCACCGTCCAGCTCGATCGTGACGGCCGGCTCCTCCGGGGCGACGGCAGCGGCGGCGGGGTCGGCGCCGACCAGCACGGCCGCACCGAGGGCCAGGAGGCTCAGCAGCACCAGGGCGGCGCGGTGAACGCCGCTCATCCGCGTCGCACGGTCCGGTCGCGCAGCGACTGCACCGCACTGCGCACGTCCAGCTGTGCCCTCGGGCCACCGGGGCCGGGGTCGTCCGGCGTCGCGAGGTACGCGGCGAGCCGCTCAGCGTCCAGCTCGGCCAGCAGGTTCACCTGGGTGTCGGTGACCCCGAGGACGAGCGGGACGTCGGCCACGCGCACCACCACGACGGAGGCGTTACGGCCGACGCCGTAGCGGTCCAGCACCTGCACCGCGCGCTGGGAGCCGGGGCGGGCGGCGGGCCCGCCCGAGAACCGGCGCAGCAACCGGGCCGCGACGAGCAGCAGCCCCAGCACGGCCGCGAAGGACAGGACGGCACGCAGCACCGTTCCCACGGACGAGACGTCGTCCACTACCGCCCCTCAGCGACGGGCGGAGTCGCCGGACGCCCCGACGATCTCCACGATTCGGATGCCGAACTCCTCGTCGATCACCACGACCTCGCCGCGGGCGATGAGGGTGCCGTTGACGAGGACGTCGACCGGGCTGCCCGCAGCACGGTCCAGCTCGACGACGGACCCGGGGGTCAGGGCGAGCAGGTCGCGCACCGTCATCCGGGTCCGGCCGAGCTCGGCGGTGACACCCATCGGGACGTCGTGCAGCAGGTCCAGCGAGCGGTCCCGGGCGGGAGGGCGCCGGGAGGCGACGAACGGCTGGAACGACCCGCTGCTGGCGCCGGTCGCCGACTCGGCGCGCTGGGCGGGGACCGGTCCGTCGTCCGTCTGCTCCCCGGCCTCGACGCCGGTCAGCAGCAGGGCGACGGTGGCGACCGGTGCGCCGTCGGCGACGAGCCCGGCGGCAGCGAAGCTGGCACCGGCCGCCCGCTCGCTGAGGGCGATCGCCAGGTCGACCTCGCGGGCGGCCTGCAGCTGCACGCCGCGGCCGGCGAGCAGCTCCAGGGCGTCCCGGACGTCGGCGAGCAGCGGCTCGAGCGCCCCTGCCAGGTCCTGTCGGCCCACCGGCCCGTTCTCCAGGCCGTCAGCGAGGTCGGCGGCCAGGAGCAGCACGAGGCTCCCCCGCAGGCCACCCTCGAGGGTGGCGACGACGGCACGGGCGTCCGGTCCGGGGTGGAACCGCTCGTCCGGCAGCGCCGCGCTCAGCGGGTTGTCGACCGCCAGGTCGCCGGCCGCTGACAGGCCGCGGGCCACCGCCGTGGCGCAGGCGACGACGGCGTCGCGGGTGCTCTCGGACGTGGTCGGGGTGTCGGTCATCGGTTGTCCTTCCCGGCGCCGGGCTGGGCCCCGGAGTCGACGATCATGGCGGCGAGGCGGCGGCCCTTGCCGCCGGAGACTGCGTAGGCGACGTGGGTGCCCTCGGCGGTGACCGAGAGCGGTGCGGAGACCGGGTGCCGAAGCGGGACGACGTCCCCGACCTGCAGGTCGACGATCTGGGCGGAGGTGAGCACGACCGGGTCGAAGCGGACGGCGACGTCCACCAGCGCCGAGCGCATCTGCTCGGCCAGGGCGGCCGCCGCCTGCTGCGGGTCGACGCCGCTGCGGTCGGAGAACAGCGACTGGCTCGTGACGTTCTCCAGCGCCGGCTGGACGGCTGCGTGCGGCAGGGCGAGGCTGGCGCGGCCGGCGACCGCGCCGATCCGGATCTGCAAGGAGAGCACGACCATCATGTCGGTGGGCGCGGCCACCTGGGCGAAGTGCGGGTTGGACTCCAGCTGGGTGACTTTGGGACGCACGTGGCTGAGGGACTCGAAGGCGTAGCCGATCTCGTGCACCACCCGGTCCAGCACCTCGCGCACGAGGGGGACCTCGATGTCGGTCAGTGCCCGTTGGGGCTGCTTGCCGTCGCCGGTGCCGCCCAGCATCCGGTCGACGATCGCCATCGTGACCTCCGACGGCAGCTGGAGCAGTGCGGTGCCCGGCAGCGGCTCGAGATCGACGAGGGTGAGCAGGGTGGGGTTGGGTGAGGACCGGACGTACTCCTCGTACGCCATGTGCTCGATCTGCCCGAGACCGACGTGGCTGACCGACCGCAGGGAGATCGACAGCACCGTGGTGAACTGGCGGGCGAACGTCTCCCCCACGATGTGCAAGGCGCGAACCTGGTCACGGCTCAGGGTCCGCGGGCGACGGAAGTCGAAGGCCTGGAGACCGCCGGAGCGGCGAGAGGCCGCAGAGGCCTGCTCGCGCTCCGCCCCGGGCTCATGCTCGAGACGGTCGCCGTCGGCGGTCCCCTCCACCTGTGCGATCAGGCCCTCGATCTCGGCCAGTGGCATCTCACTGCGAGGTAACCCGGTCCCCGGCTCCTTCGCGGTGTTCTCCGACGTGGGCACGATGGCTTCTTCGGCACCAGGGGCCCCCCGACTTGAGGTCTGCCTCGTCCCCCTTTTTGCCGCTCCTGCGCGAGGGACGTGCCGCTACTGCATGAGGAACCGCTACTGCATGAGGAACCGCTACTGCATGAGGAACTGGGTGAAGTACACCTCGAGGACCTCGCCGTGGTACCGCTCGGCGACCTGAGCCGACAGCTCCGCCTTCGCGGCCTGCCGGCCGTCGGTGCCGATGAGCTCGTCGTAGGTCTTGCCGGAGAAGTACGTGATCGCCTGGTCGAGGGCTACCGCGCCGTTGACCTCCGCCTCTGCTTCGTCACCGCCCTCGCTGAGGGGCAGCTGCAGGGCCAGCCCCACCTTGAGCAGCCGTCCGTCGGCGAGGTTCAGCGTGATCGGCTCCAGGGTGGTGACGGCACCCGGCTGCGGTGCCTCCTCGGCGTGGGCCTCGTCGGAGGGCCGCAGCAGGAACCACCAGGCGGCGGCGAGGACGACGACGAGGACGATCCCGCCGACGACGACGAGGCGGCGGCGGCGGTTCGGTGTGGTGACGGCGCCCGTCTCCTCGTCGGGGGCGGTGGCGGTAGGTGTGCTCATGTGGGTCTCCTGGGACGGCGCGGGCTGGGCGTCAGGGCTCGGGCGTCAGGGCTCGGGCGTCAGGGCTCGGGGGTCAGGGCTCGCCAAGGGCCAGCGGAGCAAGAGCGAGGACGACGACCTCCACCCGGCGGTTGACCTGTCGGTTCGACGGGCTGTCGTTGGGCGCGAGCGGCCGTTGGTCGGCGTAGCCGCTGGCGGAGGCACGGGCCGGGTCGAGCCCGTGCCGGTCGAGGAGGTACCGCAGCACCGTGGTGGCGCGAGCGGTGGACAGCTCCCAGTTGGACGGGAACGGCGCCGTGGAGATCGGCACGTTGTCGGTGTGCCCGTCGACGGTGACGGCGTTCGGCAACGGGGCCAGGGCGGGGCCGATGGCGTCCAGCACCTCCCGACCGTGACTCTGCAGGTCGGCCTCCCCCGGCATGAAGAGCACCTCGTCGGTGACGATGGTGACCACGAGTCCCCGCTCGTCGTACCGGAAGCTGACGGCGTCGCCCATTCCTCGGGCGTCCAGTGCCTGCTGGATCTGCTGGCGGACCCTCTCCAGGGAGGCCATCTCGAGGCTGGCGCCGTCCGCGGACGTGTCGGCGCCGTCCGCTGTGCCCGGGTCGGTCTCCTCGACGTCGCCGGGCCGCACGGCTGGGGCGGCGAGCGCCTGCCGCACGGTCTCCTGCAGGTTCTCCGGGCTGTACTCGTCGACGCCGGGTTGCAGCGGCGCGTCGCCGACGGACGCGCCTGTGGTCAGCAGGCCGGACCCGCCGTCCATCAGGCTGGGCCCGGTGCCGAACTGCTCGGCGAAACCGGCTTTGAGCTGCTCGTACTTGCGCTGGTCGACCTGGCTCATCGAGAACAGCACGATGAACAGCACCATGAGCAGCGTCACCATGTCGGCGTAGGTGACCATCCACCGCTCGTGATTGCCGTGCTCCTCCTCCTCGTGGGCCGGCCCCTGGCGGCGGCGCGCGCTCACGCCGCCTCCTCGGCCGGGGCGCGGTCCTGCTCCTCCTTGACGGTGCCGGGCGGCAGGAAGGACCGCAGGCGGCGCTCGACGAGCCGAGGGTTGCTTCCGGACTGGATCGCCATGATTCCCGCGACGGTCAGCTCCATCTGCCGAACCTCGAGCTCGGTCAGCCGCCTGAGCCGGCTGGCGATCGGCAGCCAGATGAGGTTGGCGCTCATCACACCCCACAGCGTGGCGACGAAGGCTCCGGCGATGAGGTGGCCGAGCTTCTCCGGCTCGCTGAGGTTCTCCAGGACGTGGACGAGTCCGATCACGGTGCCGACGATGCCGATGGTCGGCGCGTAGCCGCCCATGTCGGCGTACAGCTGCGCGTCGGTCTTGCCTGCGTTGCGGACCGCCGCGACCTCGATGTCGAGGATGTCGTGCAGCTCGTCGGGCTCGGTGCCGTCGACGAGGAGCTCCAGGCCGCGGCGCAGGAACGGGTCGTCGACCCGCTGGGCCCGTTCCTCGAGGGCGAGCAGGCCGTTGCGACGCGCGTGCTCGGCGAGCTCCACCATCAGCGCGACCGGCTGCTCCGGGCGGGGCGCCTTCGCCGTGAACGCTCGCTTGAGCGACTTGAGGGAGCCGACGAAGTCCCGGGTCAGGCCGCCGGCCAGGCCCACGCCGAGGGTTCCGCCGAACACGAGGATCATCGGTGGCAGCAGGATGATGCTCATCGGACTGCTGCCCTCGAGGAACACCGAGAGCAGCACTGCGCCGAAGGCGGCGGAGATGCCGATGATGGTTGCCGGGTCCATCGTCAGTCCTCGTCCGTGACGGGCAGCAGCCGCAGCGACGGCGACGGCACGGCCGTCTCACCGGTCGTCTCCAGCAGATGAGCCCGGGCCAGCACCGACGCCCGGAAGTCGCGGACCAGGTCCACGAGCTGCGGGACCGACTCCGCGATCACGAGCTTGGTCCCGTCGGACAGGGTCAGGACGGTGTCCGGGGTCGCTTCGGCGCGTTCGATCAGGTCCGGGTTCAGCGCGAACCGCGCCCCGTTCAACCTCGACACGAGGATCACGGCGACTCCACTCCCTGGACGGCGTGTCGGCGGTCGTCCGTGACCGCCGCCGGCGGGTCGCCCCACCGCTTCTCCTCTTCCCCATCGACGCGGACGTCGTGAATCTGAGGAGTTGCCGGGTCACAGCGACCCGCCGGCCCCTCCCCCGGCTACCGCTTGAGGTTCACCAGCTCCTGGAGCATCTCGTCCGAGGTGGTGATCGTCCGCGAGTTCGCCTGGAAGCCGCGCTGGGCGACGATGAGGTTGGTGAACTCCTGGGCCAGGTCGACGTTGCTCATCTCGAGCATCCCGCTGGCCAAGGTGCCGTACCCGTCCTCACCGGGCGCACCGAGCTCGGGGGCGCCGGAGTTCACCGTGGCCCGGTACAGGGAGTTGCCGGTCTTCTCCAGACCACCGGGGTTGTTGAACGTCACCAGGGCGATCTGGGCCAGGTCCTCGTTGCCGCTGGCGAACACGCCGACGAGGGTGCCGTCGGGCGAGATCGTGTAGGAGAGCAGCCCCTCGCCGGCGCCGTTGGTCTCCGGCCGCACGACCGGCGCGCCGTCGACGCCGAGGATGCGGCCACCGCCAGGCGTCACCAGGGTGCCGGTCTGGTCGAAGCTGAGGTTGCCGGCCCGCGTGTACAGGGTCTCGGCGCCCAGCTGGACGACGAAGAAGCCGTCACCCTCGATGGCCAGGTCCTCGGCGCGGTTGGTCACCTGGACGGCGCCCTGCCCGAAGTTCTGGGTGATCGCGCCGACCCGGCTGCCGAGGCCGACCTGGGCCGGGTTCGTGCCGCCCAGCTCGGCGCCGGGTGCACCCGCACCCTGAACCGTCTGGCTCAGCACGTCCTGGAACACCGTGGAGCTCGACTTGAAGCCGGTGGTGTTGACGTTGGCGATGTTGTTGCCGACGACGTCCATCATCGTCTGGTGGCCGCGGAGCCCGGAGACTCCGGAGTACATGGAACGCAGCATCTCTCTTCTCCTGTCAGGGTTTCTCAGACCTGGGGCGGCGTGCCGGTGGCAGCGCCGATAGCGGTGACGCGGGCCATCGGCACCTGGACGTCGCCGATGGTGAGGACGGCGCCGGCGGCGTCGAACCGGGCACCGCTGACGGTGCCGCTGACCTCGCCGACGGCGTCGTCGTAGTAGGTGACCTCACGGCCCACCAGCGAGCTGGCGCCGAGCATCCGGTTCGCCGACAGCAGCTCGGCGTTCGTGGACGCCATCTCCTCGAGCGTCTCGACCATCGTGAACTGGGCGGTCTGGGCGAGGAACTCGGTGCTGCTCGCGGGGTTCAGCGGGTCCTGGTACCTCAGCTGGGCCACCAGCAGCTGGAGGAATGCGTCCTGGCCCAGGTCGTCCGGCTTGGCGGCGGGGGCTGCCGGTGCGGACGAGGCCGCCGTGACGGCGAGCGCCGCCGGGACTGCGGTGCTGCTCTCAATCATCTGATCTCCTGTCCTCCGGTCTCACAGCCGGACGTCGATGGATCGCCGCGGGTGGCCGTCAGAGCCGCGTTCGGCGAGACGGTGCTCGGTGGGCGCTGTCGTCACGGACCCGTCGGTGCCCGGGACGCCGGGGACCGCCGGGTCCGCGTCGGGCTCTTCCGGGCGCCCGTCCGTGGCCTCGCCGGAGGCAGCGTGCTGGCCTGCGGTCTCCTCGTCCTCGCCGTGGTCGGGGCCGACCTCGAGGTCCGTGACCAGCAGCCCCGCGGTCTCCAGCTGGGCGCGCAGCTCGGGCATAGCCAGCCGGACGGCCTCGACCGCGGCATCGCTGGCGGCCAGGACGGAGACGGTGACCTGGTCGCCGTCCACCCGGACGTCGACACGCACCGCGCCGAGCTCGACCGGGTGCAGCGACATGCGCAGGACGTGGTCGCCGTCAGCACCTTTCAGGGCGGCGACGTGCAGGCCCAGGTCCGCCGGCGGCACCGGCAGCGGGGTCGGCACTGCTCGCGCCGTGACGGCGTGTCGGGTCGTGGCAGGAGCTGCGGTGGTCGGTGCGGACGACTGGCCCGGGGCGGCCGGCTCGGCGTCCCGCTCCGCCTCCGACTGCGACGTGGTCGGCGCCGAGGCCTCGGCGCCGTGGCCCGCTGGGGCCGCAGTCGGCGCGGGCGCACTGTGCACCTCCCCGGCCGGTCGGACGCCGGACCGTGAGGACTCCGACCGGACCTGCGCGGCATGCTCACTGCCCTCCACGTCGCCCGCCGCCGTGTCGCCGGACGCCGCGGCGGCCGTCGGCGTCCCAGCGGGGCTCGTCCCCGGTCCACCGGTCTGCGGTGGACCGACCGTGGGCGCCTCCGCCTGCGACACGTCGGCCGACGGTGCGACGGTGACCGGCACGGCTGCCGGCGGCGTGGCCGGGACAGCGAGGTCGAGCGGGTCCGATCCAGCGTCCGCGTCTGCGGCTACATGCGCGTCCGCGTCCGCGTCTACGTCTACGTCTACGTCTACCTCTGCCTCTGCCTCTGCCTCTGCCTCTGCCTCTGCCTCTACCTCTACCCCTACCTCTACGACGGCGACGGCGACGGCGGCTGGCAGCGACCCGGGTGCCGGCTCCCCGCCCTCCGGCCCCTCGAGGGGCGCCCCCGGACCGGTGACACCCTGCTCAGCGGCCTGAGGCTCGGGAGCGGTCGGGGAGGTCAGTGCGGCCAGCACACCCGCGAACGCCGTGGCGGTCACGGGATCGTCCGCACCGGGTGGTTGCCTCGTGCCCGCACCGCTGCGGGATGCCGTGGCGTTGATGACCGTGCCGATGCTCATGGCGCCGCCAAAGTGTCGGTGATCTTCCGGACGTAGGCCTGGGTCTCCGCGTACGGTGGAATCCCGCCGTACCGGCGAACCGCTGCCGGGCCCGCGTTGTAGGCCGCCAGCGCCAGGTCCACCGAGCCGAAGGTGCCGAGGTGCTGCGCGAGGAGCCGTGCAGCGCCGTCGACGGCCTGGGCCGGGTCGAACGGGTCGGCGACACCCAGCTCCTTGGCGGTGCCGGGCATGAGCTGCATCAGCCCCTGGGCGCCGGCGTGGCTCACCGCTCGCGGGTTGAACGCGGACTCGGCCTTGGCGACGGCTGCCAGCAGCGCCGGGTCGACACCGTGCTGGCGGCCCGCGGAGACGAACAGGTCCGCGTACGGCGTCCCCGCCGGCAGGACGCCGCCCGCCCAGACGGGGGCCGGCAGGCCGCCGGTCGCGGGCACCGGTTGGCCAGGACCGTCCGGCAGGACCCGGCGGATCGCGGTCGGGGTCTCGTAGACGTCCTGGACCTTGACGACGTCGCCGCTGGACGGCGCGACGATCATCTGTCCGTTGCCGAGGTAGATGCCGATGTGGTCGACCGGGTCGTTGAATGCCACCAGGTCACCGGGACGGGCCTGCGCGAGGCTGGGCACTGCCGTGCCGGCTCTCGCCTGGTCCCGGCTCACCCGGGGGAGGTCGACACCCAGGTCGGCGTAGGTACGCTCGACGAGACCGGAGCAGTCCAGACCCTGGGCCGGATCGGTGCCGCCCCACAGGTACGGCACACCGAGGTACTTGCGGGCGGCGGCCACCACGTCGTCGCCGGTGACGCCCCACGGCTGCGCCGAGGACCCCGACCACGACGGCGACGACGTCAACCCGGCGGTCGCCCCTGCCGTCGAGGGGCTCCACGGCCGGAACTGCGGCCCGGGCGGAGCGCCCCCGGTGGCTGCGAGCGCGGACTGGAAGGCGGCCCTGAAGTCGAGCTGCCCGACCGGCGGCGCGGCCGGGGACGCGTCCCCGGACCGGGCCTGCGGCACCGCGGGAACCATGGCGGCGAAGCGGCCCTGGATCTCGGCGATCCGACCGTGGATGGTGGCGAGCCCGGTCACCGAGGCCTCCTGGGGGACGGTGCTGGAGCGGGGGCGGTGGACCGCTGCTGGTGCCGGGCCCCTGCTCGTTCGTCGTTCGCGCGCTGCTCCGCCTTCAGCAGCTCGGCCGCGGCCGCGGCGCGGCGCCGCTCGTCCCACCGCTCGACCGCCGACACCCGGCGGTCGGCGTCCAGCACGTCGGCGCGGCGGGCGGCGAGATCCTCCTCGGCTCCACGCAGGATCGCGCTGGCCTCGGTGATGGCGAGGGCGCGGCGCAGGCCGAGGTCGTGCACGGCGACCAGCTCACCGGCGCTGAGCTCTGCGCCTGGGTCCCCGTCGGCGAGCCGGGCGGCAGCGTCCCGCGCGGCTGCCCGGGCCTGCTGGACGCCGGCGGAGGCGGCCAGGGCGGCGGCCCGGGCGGTGTCACGCTGGATCCGGCGCACTCGCAGGACGCCGTCGAGCCGGCCGCTCACGAGCCGTCCCCAGGACGGGCGAGCAGCGCCCGCAGCGCCGCCCAGCTCTGGTCAACCGGCACCGTCTCGTCGGTGGCCTGCTGCAGGAAGGCGTTCGCCGCGGACTTGAGCTGCAGGGCGCGGTCGACGGTCGGGTTGCTGCCGGCCGCGTAGGCGCCGATCTCGACGAGGTCGCGGGCGTCGCGCTCGGCGGCGAGCAGTCCGCGCAGCTCGGTCGCCGCGGCCCGCTGCTCCGGCGTGGTGAGCACCCGGTCCAAGCGGCTGACCGACTCCAGCACGTCGATGCTCGGGTAGTGCCCGGACGTCGCCAGTCGGCGGGACAGCACGACGTGCCCGTCGAGCAGCGACCGGGCGGCGTCGCCGATCGGGTCGTTGAGGTCGTCGCCTTCGACGAGGACGGTGTACAGGGCGCTGATGCTGCCGGTCTCGCCGGCACCGGCACGCTCGAGCAGCCTGGGCAGCAGGGTGAACACGGACGGCGGGTAGCCGCGGGTGGTCGGCGGCTCGCCGGCGGCCAGGCCGATCTCGCGGGCGGCCATCGCCACCCGGGTCAGGCTGTCCATCATCAGCAGGACGTCGCGACCGGCGTCCCGGAACCACTCCGCGATCCGGGTGGCGGTGAGGGCCGCGCGCATCCGGACGAGTGGCGGCTCCTCCGCGGTCGCCACGACGACGACCGCGCGGGCCAGGCCGTCGGGGCCGAGGTCGTCCTCGATGAACTCGCGCACCTCCCGGCCACGCTCGCCGACCAGGGCGAGCACGACGACGTCCGCGGCACTCCCCCGGGCGATCATCGACAACAGGGTCGACTTGCCCACCCCGGAACCGGCGAAGATGCCGGTGCGCTGCCCGCGCCCGAAGGGCACCAGGGTGTCGAGGGCCCGGACCCCGAGCGGCAGGGGGGTGGTCACCCGCTGGCGTCGCAGCGGGTGCGGCGGGACGCCGTGCACGGTGACGCGTTCAAGGTCGGGCGGCAGCGCGCCGTCCAGCGGCCGGCCGAGGCCGTCGAGCACCCGGCCGAGCAGGGCAGGGCCCACCGGGACGGTCAGCGGGGCCGAGTCGGCCTCCACGGGGGCGCCGGCCCGAACCCCGGTGAGGTCTCCGAGGGGCTGGCAGACGAGGGTGTCGGCGCGGACGGCGACGACCTCGGCGGGCACCAGGTCGTGGTCGCCGCGCTCGATGTGCACGGCGTCGCCGATCGCGGCCTCGACGCCCTCCACCTCGACGGTGCTGCCGAGCAGCTGGCGGACCCGGCCGGTCACGCGCGGCCGGGCGGCACCGGCAGCCGCGGCGACCCGGTCGGCGAGCAGTGCGGCGACGCTCATCCGCCGAGCACCTCCCGGACCCGCTCGAGCGCGGGGCCGAGGCGCGCGTCGACGTGCCGGCCGGCGGAGTCCGCGAGGCAGTCGCCGACTGCGACCGTGTCGTCGGGGACGATCTGGACGGTGCGCTCGGGTGCCAGCAGGGAGAGGTCACCCAGGGCCGCGACGTCCGCCGGGTTCATCCGGACGACGACCTCGGCCGTGCCGGGCAGCAGCGCCAGGGCGCGCGCGATGGCCTCCGTGCCGGGTGAGCTGGCCAGGGCGAGCTCAGCGCCCAGGAGCATCTCGGCGAGGTCGACGGCCGCGCGGGCCAGCGCGTCCTGGACCTCGATGAGAGCCACGGCCTCCCGCGCCAGCAGGTCCCGGGCGGCCTCCTCCAGAGCGGCGACCGCGCGGGCCGACGACGCGCGTCGCCCGGCCTCGACCGCCTGTCTGCGACGCTCCGCCTCGTCGGCCGCAGCGGCGGCCTCCGCTGCGGCGACCCGGCGGCCCTCCTCGTAGCCGGCGACGTACCCGGCGGCGCGTCCCTCCTCGGCGGCCTGCCGGGCCGCCCGGTCGACGACCTCGGCAAGCACCGGGTCGTTCAGCCGGGGGTCGGCCCGGCGTCCGGCGTAGGGACTGGTGCGCAGGTCGACGTCGAAGCGGGCCGGCCGGCACTCGCGGGCCCGTTCGCCGCGCAGCGGCGTACTTGTCAGCAGCACCTCAGACGACGAACTCATCGCGCTCCCCACGGCTCACGGTGATCTGGCCGGCCTCCTCGAGCGCCCGGATCGCCTGCACGATCTGGCCCTGGGCCTCCTCGACGGCGCGCAGCCGGACCGGGCCGAGCAGCTCGATCTCCTCCGTGAGGTTGGTGGCGGCCCGCTGCGAGAGGTTTCTCATGACCTTGTCCCGGACGTCGGCGCGCACGCCCTTGAGCGCGGTCGCGAGGTCCTTGGTGTCGACCTGGCGGAGCACGACCTGCACGGACCGGTCGTCGAGGTTGACGATGTCCTCGAAGACGAACATGTGGCTGCGGACCTCCTCGGCGAGGGCCGGGTCGCGCCGCTCGAGGCCGTCCAGGATGAGCCGCTCGGTGCCGCGGTCGGAGTGGTTGATGATGTCGACCAGCGGTTGCAGGCCACCCGGCTGGGCGTAGTCCGCGGACTGCAGCACGGACGAGAGCTTGCGTTCCAGCACGGTCTCGACCTGCCGGACCACCTCCGGTGAGGTGCGGTCCATCAGCGCGAGCCGGTGGGCGACGTCCGCCTGCAGGTCCTCCGGCAGCGCGGAGAGCACGGCTGCGGCGGGGCCCGCCGGCATGTGCGCGAGCACGAGCGTGATCGTCTGTGGGTGCTCGTCCTGGAGAAACGACAGCACCTGCTGGGGGTCGGCACGGCGGAGGAACTGGAAGGGCATCTCGACGAGCGAGCTCTGCAGGCGCTCGAGGATCTGCCCGGCGCGCTCCGCACCGAGGCTCTCCTGGAGCACCTCGCGGGCGAACTCGATGCCCCCGCGGCTGTAGTAGCGGCGGGCCTGGGCCAGCTCCTGGAACTCGGTGAGGACCGAGTCGACGGTGTCGCTGCTCACCGAGCCGAGGCGGGCGATCTCACCCATCACCAGCTCGACCTCGCTGTCCCGCATGGACCGCAGCACCTTGGCCGAGTGCTCCGTGCCGAGGTGCAGGATGAGCACGGCGGCCTTCTGGACTCCGCTGAGCTCCTGCGCCGCCGGGTCGACGACGACGTCGGACGTGGTGACGGCCACCGGTCAGCCCCTCCGGTCCGCGAGCCAGCCGCGCAGCAGCTGGGCCACCTCGTCGGGCTGCCGCTCGACGAGATCGTTGATCTCGGTCTGGACGGCGAGGCGCCGGGCCTCCTCGGGCTGGAGCTGCCGCGGGACCTGGGCCGGCTGGTCGGCCGCGGTCAGGGCGCCGCGCTCGTCGGCCCCGGTGAGCTGCTCGGCACGCTGCTGCTCCTCGATCCGCAACGGGTACAGGGGGATCGGTACCGGTGTGCGCTCCCGGCGGCGCAGCGAGCGCAGTGCGACCGCGACCAGAGCGCCGACGACGACCAGGATCACCCCGGTGCGGATCATCGACATCATCTGCTCGCGCTCAGCGGCAGCGGCGGCAGCGGCAGCGGCCTCCTGCGCGGCGTCCGCCGCGCTGGTGTCGAAGGCCATCTCGTCGATGGTGATGACGTCGCCGCGGCCGGCGTCGAGCCCGACCGCCGCCGCGACGAGCTCCTGCACCTCGGCCGTCTGGACGGTGCCGGCGGCGGCCTGGTCGAGCACGACGGCCACCGACAGACGCTCCACCGTGCCGGGGGCGGCCGTGACCTCCTCGGTGGTCTTGCCCACCGCGTACGTTCGCTCGGTCTGCTCCTTGCCGTACTCGCTGTCGCCGCCGCCCTCGGGCAGCTCCACGTTCTCTGGTCCGAGCACCCCACCGACGGGGACGCCGGTTCCGGTGTAGTTCTCCACGGAGATGCTCTCGCTGACGGCCGGCGCCTCCGGGTCGGTCTCGAACGACTCCGTGACCGTGGTGCGCTCGTCGTAGTCGAGAACCGCGTTGACGCGCACGACGGAACCGCCGGGGCCGAGCACCTTGTCCAGCATGTCCTGCGCCGAGTCGGCAAGCTGCTGCTCGAAGGCGCGGGTCTGCTCGGACCGCGCGTCCTGCGCAGCGGCCGCCGCGCCGTCCTGCCCGGGCTCGTTGAGGACGTTCCCGGCGCTGTCGGCGACGGTGACGGCGGTGGGGTCGAGGCCCTCGACGCTGGAGGAGACCAGGTGGACGATGGCACGGACCTGACCGGAGTCGAGGGTCTTGCCCGGCGCAGGGGTGAGGAGCACCGAGGCGGAGGCCTGCCGGACGTCGTCCTGGAACAGGGGCTCCTCGGGCATCACCAGGTGCACCGAGGCGGCCTGCACGGAGTCGATGGTGGAGATCGTCGCCGCGAGCTCACCCTCCAGCGCGCGCTGGAAGTCGACGCGCTGACGGAACTCGCTCGTCGTGACGCCCTGCTCGTCGAGCAGGGCGTAGCCGGTCGGCGCCTGCTGCGGCAGCCCGGCCGCGCTCATGTCCAGCCGAAGCTGCTGCACGTCGGCCTGGGGGACGAGCACGGTGCGACCGCCGTCCGCCAGCTCGTACGGTGTGCCGGCGGCACTGAGCTCCTCGACGACGGCGGCGGCGTCGGCGGACTCCATCCCCGAGTAGAGCGGCACCATCGTCGGCTTGGCCGCCCAGGTGGCGAACAGGACGCCGCCGAGGAGTACCGCGAGAACCGCGACCACGGTGACGGCCTTCTGGCCGGTCGTGAAGTCCGCGAACATCTCACGGAACCGGCGGGCAGTCGCGGACAGCTGCCCCGGCATCAGATCTGCATCCGCATGATCTCGGTGAACGCCTCCACCGCGCGGTTACGGACGGCGACGGTCAGCTCGGTGGCCACCGCGGCCTGGGTGCTCGCGATCGTGTAGTCGTGCACGTCGGTCAGGTCCCCGGTGGCAGCGGCCCTGGCCAGCTGGTCGGAGGTGGTGTGCAGGTCCTGCAGCGCCGAGATCTGGCCCGAGAGCATCGCACCGAAGTCGGCGGCCAGCTCCTGCCCGGTGGCGGGTGCGGCCGCCGGGGCGTCGGCCCCGGGCAGGGTCGGCAGGACGGGCGGGGTGGTCAGGCCGCCGACAGGTGGAATCGACACGGTCACTTCCCGATCTGCAGAGCGTGCATGTACGTGTCACGGGCGCGGTCGACGACCGTGAGGTTCGCCTGGTAGGCGCGCTGGGCGATCATCAGCTGGACCATCTGGTCGCCGAGGTCCATGTCGGGGTACCGGACGTACCCGTTCTCGTCGGCCAGCGGGTGGTCCGGCTCGTGCACGAGGCGTCCCTCGGGGTCCCCGAAGGTGGCCCCGGCGACGCGAACGCCGCCGCCCTCGCCGTACTCGTCGGCCTGGACGACGACCATCCGGGCCTGGAAGGCGGCCTGGTCGGTGCCGGTGACGGTGCTGATGTTGGCGATGTTGTCCGAGACGGCGTCGAGCCACTTGCGGTGCGCGAGCAGACCGGACCCGGAGATCCCGATGGCGCCGAAGACGCTCATCGCTGCAACGCCGTCCGCAGCAGCTGGAACTTGCCGCTGACCGCTTGGGCGATCATCTGGTACCGCAGGCCCGTGTCGATCAGGGCGAGGGTCTCCTGGTCGAGGTTCACGTTGTTTCCGTTCGTCCGCGTGGGCTCCAGGGAGCGCGCGACGGTCGGCTCGGCCAGCGAGCCGTCACCGTCGGCCATGGCGTCGCGCAGCGCCGACTCGAAGTCCACACGTCCCGCGAGGAAGTGCGGTGTCTCCACGTTGGCGATGTTGTCCGCGATGATCCGCTGGCGCAGCGCCAGGCCACTCAGTGCGCTGTGCAGCACGTCCAAGGTCGGCTGGGTCACGCCCTGGTTCTCGGAGCCGGGGGCCGGCCTCCTTGAGTTCTCGTCGGGGCATTACCCCCGAATGGCCCAAGACGGCTGGGCCAGTGGCGCTGCCGGGGCGGGCTCCGCGGCGGGCTGCTGTGCCAGCGGTACCACGGTGAGCCGCCCGTTCACCCGGGTGGCGACGACGCGGAACTGGTCCCTCGTCGTGGTCACGACGTCCGCGCCGGAGCGAACCCGCACCGAGCGGCGCATCACCTGGCGGGCGACGACACGGCCGGGCTGCTCGTCGAGCTCCGGCCGGTCGAGCTGGCGCAGCCGGTCGGCGATCTCGCCGACACGCCGCCGCAGCGAGGCCTCCAGCTCCAGCAGCCGGTCGGCGGCCTCCCGCCGGCGACCCTGCAGCTCGGCGATCCGTTCGGGCTCCTGGCGCAGCGGGGTCGTCGTGGCCAGCACCCGCTCGAGGACGGTGCTGTGCTCGCGCAGCTCTGCCGTGAGCAGGGCGAGGAGCTCCACCTCCTGAGGGCTGCGGCCGATGGTGATCTCCGTGGGGATGCCGGCGATGGACCCGATCTCCCCGGCGATCACCTCGACCCCGGCGTGCACCACGCCACCTGCGAGCCGGTTTCGCGACGACGGGAGCACGAGACGGACGCCGGCGAGGATCTCGGCCCCGAGCGTCTCGTGCTCGACGACCACGGAGTCCCCGGCCTCGACGCGTCCCTCCCGGACGGTGCCGATCTTGACGTTGCCGTTGCACCGGACCCGTGCCCGGTCACCGACCAGGGCGCCACGGATCCACACCATGGTGCTGGCGTCGATCCTGGCGTGGTCGACGTCTCCGAGGACCACGACCTTGCCGGTCGCCGTGACGAAGAAGTCGGGGAGCACCGACCCGTGCACGATGACGTCGCCGGCGAAGTCGATGGAGCCGGTGGAGAAGTCCACGTCGCCCTCGACGACGAGGTCCGGGCGGACGGACACCTTCTCCCCGACGATCTCCAGCAGACCGTCGATCCCGGCGTGCAGCCGCGTCCCGTCGTCGCTGACCCACACGTTGTCACCCTCGGGGAAGACCGCCGGCTCCCCGGCGGGAGCCTCGATCACCTCACCGTGAACGTCCCGCCCCGGGACCCCTGGCAGGGGCGGGACGAGGACGGCGAGCAGCTGACCGGCGCGCACGTTCGGCATCCGTGCGACGGAGTGGAAGTCGACGCTGCCGTCGTCCCGGACCCGGTGGCGCAGCTCGTGGTCGACGGAGACCTCGTACTCGAGGAATCCCGGCCGACCCTCGGTGGGAGGCCACCCGGAGGCCACCTGGTAGCTCCCCGGGCGGTCGAGGGGGAGCGTGGCGAGGAGGTTCCGGTCGACCCCGAGGCGCACGCCCGCGTCCCGTAGCGCACGGTCGACGTCGTCGTGGCTGAGTCGGGGTTTCCGCGCGCCCGGCGGCTCGACGTGCAGGACGGCGGTGAGACCGTCGTCACTCACCTCGACCGTGAGCCGGCCGTCGGCAGACGCCGGGCCGAGGACGGCGACCGCACGAGGTTCGCCGTCGACGAGGGTCGCCTGGAGGGCCTCCAGGTCAAGCCGCTCACAGCCGTGCTCGTCGGCCTGGCGGACGGCCTGCTCGAAGGTGAGGTCCTCGCCCGGGTCGGGCACGGCCCACACGTACCCGTCGGCCCGGTGCTGCCACCGCACTGTCGTCCTCCTGTCCGGCGGCGGGCTTCAGCCGGTCCGGTCGACGAAACGGGCGGGGGCCGGGCCGGCGGCGGGGCGAAGCCGTCGAGCGACGTCGCTGTGACGGCGGACGCCGGTCATCGCCGCGGCGAGCCGCCGCTCGACCTCGCGGCTCTCGGTCAGCAGCTCCAGGGCCCGGGGCACCAGGTGGCGCGGGAGGGGCCCGAGGCCGGCAGGAGGCTGGAACGGCACCGGGACCGCGCCGTCGTCCAGGGCCTGGCGCTGGGCGGCGAGGGACGCCGCGAGGTCGCGCAGGCACGCCTCCCACGACGGCGCGGTCATGGCGACACCGTGGCCAGCGCGGCCTGCCGCCACGCGTCGCGGAGCTCCTCGGCGATCTGCCGGCACGGGGTGATGCGGGTGACGTCGCGGTCGACGTTGGCGGCGACCAGCTCGCCGTGCAGGAACGCGTAGAGGTCGGCGAGCCCGGCAGCGGCGTCCCAGGCGTCGAGGTCGAGGCTGGCACGTAGCTCCAGGACGATCTCCTGGGCGTGCAGGAGCGCGTCGCGGGCGTCGCCAGCGGGTGCGCCGCCCTGCTCGACGAGAGCGCGCTCAGCGGTGACGAGGTCACGTACCAGCCGGTCGTAGAGCATGACCAGCAGCCGGGCGGGGGACGCGGTGGTCACCGAGTCGCGGGCGTAGCGGCTGCGGGCCAAGGCGCTGGTGCTCATCAAGAGTTCCCCATCCAGTTCGTGGACAGTCCGGCGAGCTGGCTGGACAGCCAGCTGCTCTGCTGCTGGGCGGCGCTGAGCGCGGTCTCCATCGCGGTGAACTGCCGCAGGAGCGTCTGCTCGCGCATCTCCAGCCGCCGGTCGTAGTCGGCGATGCGGTCGGTGAGGCCCTGGACCTGCCGGTTGCGGGAGTCCAGCGCCGAGGTGATGAGGCCGGGGCCGCCCTCGGCGGACTGAGACCGGGTGGCGTCCCCGGCGACGGCGTCGAGTCGGGCGGCCAGGCCGGGAGCGGAGTCGGTGCCGGCACCGATCGCGGCCTGGACGCCGGCCGGGTCGGCGGCGTACGCCTCGGCGAACCTGGCCTTGTCGAAGGTCAGCGTGCCGTCGCGGGTCACGGTGATCCCGGCAGCGCCGGCGCTGCCGTCCCCGCTGCCGCGCACCGCGTCCACGATCCGCTGCTGGAGCAGCCGGGGCAGCGAGTCGCCCATCAGCACTCCCGCGCTCCCGGTCTCGGCGTCGTAGGCAGTGAGGCGGGAGATCTCACCGAGAGCGGCGTTGGCGGCCGAGACCATCTTGTCCACCTTGGCGGTGATGGCGTCGACGTCCGGGCCCACCTCGACGGTGACCGCCGCGCTCGGGTCCGCCTGCTTGAGGGTGAGGGTCACCCCGT
Organism: Kineosporiaceae bacterium SCSIO 59966; assembly: GCA_020881835.1. Taxonomy (NCBI): domain Bacteria; kingdom Bacillati; phylum Actinomycetota; class Actinomycetes; order Kineosporiales; family Kineosporiaceae; species Kineosporiaceae bacterium SCSIO 59966. The sequence goes on along the minus strand of CP052876.1, from coordinate 430,057 downwards.
CGAGCAGGTCGCTGACCGTGTTGCTGCTGCGCGTGACGAGGTACCCGCCGGGGCCGCCGACGAGCAGCTCGGCGTCGGTGCCGGCGGACGTCTGGGTCAGCGGGCCGAGCGCCGTGGTGAAGGGGTCGGAGCCGTCGGCTGTCGCGGTGACGCTCACCGTGTCGGTGCCCGTGCTGGTCAGCACGAGCCGGTAGCTGCCGGGGGTGTCCTGCACGGCACTGGCCGTGACGCCGGCGTCGGCGTCGTTGATCGCCTTGACCAGGTCGGCGAGGCTGGTGCCCGCCAGGGTGAGGTCGGTCGTGGAGCCACCTCTGGTCAGCGTGATCGCCGTGGTGGTGACGGCGCCGTCCGTGGGGGACGACACCGTGGCGGTTGAGGTGCTGACCTGGTCGGTGGCCAGCTGCTGCACCGCGACCGTGAGCCGGGCGGCCGGCGCCCCCGGGGTCGCGGTGACACCGACCCGGGCGTCGTCGCTGGAGGTGGCCCTGGCCGCCGTCCAGGTGGCAGCCTCGGCGGCGGCCTCGGCGGCGTTGCCGATGAGCGAGAACTGGGTGTTCAGGCCCTGGTAGCCGGTGATGGTCGTCTTGAGCTGGGACTGCTGATTCGCCAGCCGCACCTGGGGGGCGCGCTCCAGCTGCATGAGCTGCTGGACGAGCGCGGTGGTGTCCAGGCCGGAGACCAGGCCGTCAATGCTGACCATCGCGGTCCTCCTTACGGCGCTGGACGTCCATCGCCCAGGCGATGAGGTCGAGAACCACCTCGGGCGGGACCTGCCCGACGACCTGGCGGGTGTCGGCGTCGACCAGCCGGACGACGCGGTGGCCGGTCTGCTCGTGCTCGGCGAGCTCGGCGACCACGCGGTCGGCGGTGACGCCGGCCTTGTCCACGGCGGACTGCGCCCGTGCCACCAGGGCGTCGGTGGACGGGGCGGCCGGCAGGCCTGGGCGCTGTCGCGGCAGGTCCGCCGAAGCGGCCGGGTGGAGCGGGACGGTGCTCACGAGGTCTCCTCAGGGGTGGAGCGGGCTGGTGCCCGCCCCACCCCGACCAGGGGAGGTGGGTCAGCCCAGCAGACGCAGGACGCTCTGCGGGACCTGGTTGGCCTGGGCCAGCATGGCGGTGCCGGCCTGGGACAGGATCTGCGCCCGGGTGAAGGACGTCATCTCCTTGGCCATGTCGGTGTCCCGGATCCGGGACTCCGACGCGGTGAGGTTCTCGGCCGCCACGTTCAGGTTGTTGATCGTGTGGTCGAGGCGGTTCTGCACCGCACCGAGGGTGGAGCGCTGAGAGGAGACCGAGTCGATCGCCGTCTGGATCGTGGTGATCGCGCTGCTCGCGGTCGCCGCGTCCGTGGAGACGTCGAGACCGGTGGTCACGCCCGTCGCACCGTCGAGGGTCCCCACACCGAGGGTTTGCGCGTCCATCGCCCCGATCGAGACCGAGAGCGTCTGGTCGGCGTTGGCACCGATCTGGAACTGCGCGGCGGTGAAGCTGCCGTCCAGCAGCTTCTTGGTGTTGAACTCAGTGGTGTCGGAGATCCGGGTCAGCTCCGACGCGAGCTGGTCCACCTCCTTCTGGATCTGTGTCCGGTCGGCAGAGGTGTTCGTGTCGTTGGCGGACTGCACCGCGAGCTCACGCATCCGCTGCAGGATCGAGTGCGACTCGTTGAGCGCGCCCTCCGCGGTCTGGATCAGGCTGATGCCGTTCTGGGCGTTGGCGACGGCCTGGTTGAGGCCCTTGACCTGGCCGCGCAGCTTCTCGCTGATGGCCAGGCCGGCGGCGTCGTCGGCAGCGCGGTTGATCCGCAGGCCCGAGGACAGCCGCTCCAGGCTCTTGGAGAGCTGGCCGTCGGTGACCGACAGGTTGCGGTACGCGTTGAGCGCCGCGACGTTCTGGTTGATCTGGAGACCCATGGTCGTCCTTCCTCCGTGAGTTGGTCGCCCGGTGCGGGCGCCGGGGTCCCGTCCGTGGGACTCCGGGTGGTGCCTGGCACGCCGTCCGTGGCGTGCCGGGTGCTCATTCGGCGGCGGCGACCTCTTCCTGAGCGGATCCGCGGAACTTTTCCCGGCCGGACGACGCCGTCCGCGGGGCGGGCACGCTGACCCGGGTCCGGTAGTCCGCGTGCGCCGCGACGGCCGCGTAGTAGGCGGCCCGGCGGCGGGCGGCCGCACCGTCCAGGCGCGGCTCCCGGGCACCGGCACCGGCGTCCAGCTGGGCGGCGATACCTTCCCGCATCAGCGCTACTGCCTCGGCGCGCATCTGGGAGATCCGCGACTCACTGACCCCCAGCTCGGCGGAGAGGGCCGCCATCGGCAGGTCCTCGAAGAAGTACCCCTCGACGACCCGACGCAGCCGGTCGGGCAGGCACTCCACGGCGGCCAGCAGGTACGCCTGCCGCTCGCGTTCGAGGATCACCTGCTCGGGGGTGGGCGCGCCGTCGGGCAGCTCGGCGGCGACGTCCCGCGTCTCGGCGACGTGCTGGTAGCTCAGCACGACGGAGCGGTGGACGTCGTCGTCGACCCCGTCGAGGTCCCGCACGGAGATGCCCAGGGCGGCGGCGACCTCGGCCCGCTCCGGCCGGCGTCCGAGCTGGCAGGTCAGCTCGTCGACGACCCGGTCACGGCGGCGCACCTCGGCACGCACGGAGCGGGCGGCCCAGTCCATCCGCCGCAGCTCGTCGAGCAGGGCACCGCGGATCCTCGTGCGAGCGTACGAACCGAACGGGCCTCGCTCGGGCTGGTAGGAGCGCACCGCCGCGACGAGCGCGGCGTTCCCGGCGGAGACCAGGTCGTCCCGGCTGACGTGACGTGGCAGCCGGCCCGCCAGCTCCGCGACGAGGTAGCCGACCACCGGGAGGTGGTCACGGACCAGTGCGTCCTCGTCCGCCGAGGACAGCAGCGACTTGGGCACGAGGACTGCCTCGGGGCGGCGCCGTCCGTGGTTGAGCCGTGACGGCGGGCGTTCGACCGAATTCACCCGTTCGCCACGGCACCGGCCGGCTGTCTCCGGTCCGCGGGCCGGCCCCGCGCTGCGGAACTGCTCAGGTCTTTCCGCAGCGTGCCGATGGTGCAGCTGTCAGCGCAGCACGGGCCGTCGTCGACGGCCGGACGGATCGAGGGTGGAGTGACCGTGGGCGAAGCCTTGGGCGAGGTGTCCAGCACGCTCTGGCGGGAGCGAGAGCTGCTCGAGCTGCTCCAGTTCAAGCTGGAGGAGGAGCAGCTCGTGCTCGCTGCCCAGCGCAGTCGCTGGCTGCCGCACGCCACCCGCGAGGTGGAGATGGTGCTCGAGGAGATCAAGCGCGCGGAGCTGGCGCGGGCCGTCGAGGTGGAGCGGGTCGCCGAGCTGCTGGGCCTGGCGGCCGCGCCGAGCCTGCACGAGCTCATCGAGACGGCCCCGGCCCCCTGGGGTGACATCCTGGCCGAGCACCGCAAGGCCTTGATGGCGGCGACCGAGGAGATCCAGTCCCTCGCGAACGCCAACCGGGACCTGCTGCAGGCGGCTCACCGGGCAGCGCGCGAGGCGCTCGCCGCCCTCAGCGAGCCGGAGACCACCCGCACCTACACCGCCTCCGGACGCGCGTCCCGCCCCTCGGGACCCCGACTCGTCGACGGGGCGATGTGAGGTGTCGAACTTCTCCGGTCTGAACATCGGGCTGTCGTCCCTGTACGCGCAGCAGCGCGGCCTGCAGGTGACCGGCCACAACATCGCCAACGCCAACACCGACGGCTACAGCCGCCAGCGGGTGGACCTGTCGGCCAACCACGGCCCGGTGAGTCCTGCCGTCCACTCCCGCTGGTCGGGTGCCGGCAACGGCGTCACCGTCGACGGCACGGACCGCGTCCGCGACGAGTTCCTCGAGGGCCGGGCGCTCGTCGAGCACGGCCGCGACGCGGCCCTCCGCGCCGTCAACGGGGTCCTGCGCGAGGTGGAGACCACGTTCGCCGAGCCGGGAGACATCGGCCTGCAGGCGCAGATGTCCGACTTCTTCAACGGCTGGGACGACGTCGCGAACAACCCTGACGACCTGGCGGCCCGCACCCAGCTCCTGGAGCGGGCGGAGACCCTGGCAACCGGCCTGAACCGGGCCGCGGCGGGCCTGACGGGGCTGCGTGACGTCTCCGTCCAGCAGCTCGACGCCCTGACCGAGGAGGTGAACGCGACGGCCACCCGGGTGGCCGAGCTGAACCAGGCAGTCTCGGTGGCGACGCGCAGCGGCCTGTCCCCCAACGACCTGGCCGACCAGCGGGACCGGCTGGTCAGCCAGCTGGCCGACCTCGTCGGCGCGACCCGCCAGGTCGACCAGGACGGCATGGTGACCGTGCTGGTCGCCGGCCGCCCTCTGGTCAGCGGTCCCGACACCCTCGAGCTGGAGCTCTCCGGCACCGACCCCGCACAGCTGACCTGGGCCGCGGACGGAGCCGCTGCCAGCATCATGGGTGGCCAGGTGGGCGGGCTGCTGTCCTCGGTGAACGAGATCCTGCCGCGCCATGCCGCGCGTCTCGACGAGATCGCCGCGGCCCTGGCGGACACGGTGAACACCGTCCACGTCGACGGGGTGGACCAGGCCGGGAACGCCGGGCAGCCGCTGTTCGTGTCCGCGTCGGGGCCGCTCACCGCGACCAGCATCCGGGTGGGCCTGTCGGACCCGACTCAGCTCGCCGCCGCGGAGAGCGGGTCTCCCGCGGGCAGCCGGAACGGCGGGAACGCGATGAGACTGGCCGAGCTGGCGGGTGCGACCGGCAGCTCGGACACGCTGTACCGGGCGTACATCGTCGACCTCGGCGTGGAGGTGCAGACCAGCCTCCGGCGCGTCGACATCCAGGCGCAGATGACGGCCCAGGTCGACGCCGCCCGGGAGGCCGTCTCCGGTGTCAACCTCGACGAGGAGATGACGAACATGATCACGTTCCAGCGGGCGTACGAGGCGGCGGCGCGATTCGTCACGTCGGTCGACCAGATGCTCGACACGCTCATCAACCGCACCGGCCTGGTGGGCCGCTGAGCCGGCCCGGCCGCCTGGCAGGAGACTCCCGTGACCGCGTTCCGCATCACCCAGCGCACCGTCGCCCAGACGTCGTTGCAGGGGCTGCAGGGCAACCTCGACCGCATGCAGCAGCTCCAGGAGCAGCTCTCCTCCGGGCGCTCGCTGAACCGGCCGTCGGACTCCCCTACCCGCACGGTGCAGGCCATGCAGCTGCGCGGCGACAACGCCCGCACCGAGCAGTACGCTCGCAACGCCGAGGACGGCCTGGGGTGGCTGGCCACGGCGGACACCGTGCTGACCCGCAGCCTCGACCTGGTGAACCGCGCCCGGGAGGTGACCGTCGCCGGGATGACGGACGCGATCCCTCCGGCGGCACGCGAGGCGATGGCCATCGAGATCGACAACCTGCGGCAGGGACTGCTCGAGGTCGCCAACACGAGGTACCTCAACGTGCCCCTGTTCGGGGGCACCACCTCGGGCGTGGCAGCGTACGACCCCGCCACCGGCACGTACGTCGGGGACAACGGCGTCCTCAAGCGCACCGTTGCCTCCGGGACCGCGGTCGAGGTGTCCTTCACCGGACCAGCGGTCTTCGGTGACGACGGCGACCCGTCCCAGCTGTTCGCCGTCCTGGACCGCATCAGCCAGCACCTGCGCACCGACGCCGACGCGGACGGCGCCGTCGACCCGAAGGTCAACATGGAGGACCTGACCACCGATCTCGGCGACCTCGACACGGCGATCGACCGGATGCTGTCGACCCTCGGTCAGGTCGGCGCGCGGTTCAACCGGGTGGAGACGCTGCGGGACAACGCGGACGACAAGGTCCTCACCGGGACCAGCCGGCTCGCCGAGACCGAGAGCGTCGACCTGGCCAGGACGATCGTCGACCTGCAGCTCCAGGAGGTCGCCTACCAGGCCGCGCTCGGTGCGACGGCACGGGTCATCCAGCCGTCGCTCGTGGACTTCCTGCGCTGAGGCGTGGAATGCGCTCAGGCGTGGATACAGTCGCTGCCGTGCTGACCGATCTGCCCGGCGAGCTCCCGGAGATCACCATCCCTGCCGGGATCGTCGGGTTCCCCGGAGCCCACAGGTTCGCGCTGGTCTCCGTCTCCGACGACGTGCCGTGCTTCGTGCTGAGGAGCCTGGACGACGAGAACGCCCAGTTCGTCGTCGTCCCGCCCACCGTGTACTTCCCCGAGTACGCGCCCTCACTCGACGACGGCACCGCCACCTCCCTCGGGCTGGAGGACGCCGAGGACGCGCTGCTGCTGTCGGTGGTGACCCTCGGCGAACGGGCTGAGGACTCCACCGCGAACCTGTTCGCGCCCATCGTCGTCAACGCTCGGACCCGGACCGCGGCCCAGGTGCTCCTCACCGGCTCCCCGTACCAGCTGCGCGAACGACTGCCCTTGTCCTGACCTGCGACGCGCTCCGGTGGCAACCGGACGGATCACGGCTTCGGGAACCGCCCAACCTGCCCGAGACCCGCCGACCGGCTCAAGACCCGGCTCAAGACCGGGCAGTCCCGATCCGACACCACAGGTGTGGGCCGCACCGTGATGAAGACCGCCATCCCCGCCGCCGTCGTCCTGATCGTCGTCATGCTCGTCGTCCCGCTGCCCGCGGCGGTGCTCGACATGCTGCTGGTGGTCAACATCACCGCCGGTGTGCTGATCCTGCTCATGAGCATGTCGGTGAAGCGGCCGCTGGACTTCGCGATCTTCCCCTCCCTGCTGCTGATCGCCACGATCTTCCGGCTCGCGCTCAACGTCAGCTCCACACGCCTCGTGCTGCTGGACGGCTACGCCGGGAAGGTCATCGACGCGTTCGGGCACGTCGTGATCGGTGGGTCGCTCGTCGTCGGCATGGTGGTCTTCGCCATTCTGGTCCTCGTCCAGTTCATCGTCGTGACCAACGGCGCGGGCCGGGTGGCCGAGGTGTCCGCGCGGTTCACCCTCGACGCGATGCCCGGCAAGCAGATGGCGATCGACGCCGACCTGAACTCCGGTCTGATCGACGAGGACACCGCCCGCACCCGGCGCGCCGAGGTCACCGCGGAGGCTGACTTCTACGGGGCGATGGACGGCGCGTCGAAGTTCGTCAAGGGTGACGCCATCGCCGGCATCCTCATCACCGTCATCAACCTCGTCGGCGGCTTCTTCACCGGCGTCGTCCAGCGTGGGATGCCGATGGGCGAGGCGGTCAACACCTACAGCCTGCTGACCGTCGGCGACGGCCTCGTCGGGCTGATTCCTGCGCTGCTGATCTCGGTCGCCACCGGGATCATCGTCACCCGCTCCACCTCGGACGGGGACATGGCCAGCGACCTGGTCGGGCAGTTCTCCCGCCAGCGCAAGGCGCTGCGCCTCGGCGGGGCCGCGGTGTGCCTGCTCGCCCTCGTGCCTGGCCTGCCCATGATGCCGTTCCTCGTCGTGGGCGGCGCCGTGCTGCTGGCGACGCTGCGCATCCCGGACCCCGACGCCCCTGCCGTCGCGACGGACGACGGGCACGCCGAACCAGCGGCCCCGGCGGCGGACTCCCCGGAGGCGCTGGCCGCCGAGATGCGCGTCGAACCGCTGCAGCTCGAGGTGGCGTACGACCTCGTCGACCTGGTCGACGTGGCCAGCGGTGGGGACCTGATGGACAGGATGCGGGCGCTGCGCCGCAAGATCGCCCTCGAGCTCGGGATCGTCATCCCCCTGGTCCGTACCCGTGACAACCTGGACCTGCCCCCGCACACCTACGCCATCCGGGTCCACGGAGTGGACGTCGCGAGAGGCGAGGCCCCGGCGGGGCACGTGCTGGCGATCGGGGACGACCTGGGATCGCTGCCGGGGGCCCCCACGACCGAGCCCGTCTTCGGGCTGCCGGCGCGCTGGGTACCGGCCGAGTTCGCGCAGCAGGCCGAGATCGCCGGCGCCACCGTCGTCGACCGGGCGTCCCTGCTCATCACCCACCTGGCCGAGGTGGTCCGCGAGCATGCCGGTCGCCTTCTCAGCCGCGAGGACGTCAGGTCACTGGTCGACATGGTGAAGAGGAGCCACCCGACGGTGGTCGAGGAGCTCACCCCCTCCCAGCTCTCGCTGGGCGAGGTGCAGCACGTGCTGCAGGCACTGCTGGACGAGCAGATCTCGATCCGGGACCTGCCCCGGCTCTTCGAGGCGCTGTCCGAGCGTGCCCGCACCTCCAAGGACCCAGAAGCCCTGGTCGAGGCCGCGCGGACGGCGATCGGCCCGGCGATCTCCTCGGCCCTCGCCGAGGACGGCCGGCTGCGGGTCGTGACCTTCGAGCCGCTGACCGAGCAGCGACTGCTGGAGTCGCTGCGCACCGGCGAGGGCGGCAGCTTCCTGGCGCTGGGGCCGCAGGACGCCGAGCAGCTGATGATCGACCTCGCCCAGGTGTCCCAGACCGCTGAGCAGGCCGGTGAGCAGGTGGTGCTCGTCTGTGCGCCGCAGGTGCGGGCGGCAGTGCGGCGACTGGTCCGGGTCACCGTCCCCCGCATGCCGGTGATCGCCTACTCCGAGCTCTCCAGCAGGCTCCAGATCGAGACGAGAGGTGTGATCGACCTTGCCCGGGATGCAGTTACAGCTTGAGGGACCTGACCTCGACGAGCTGCTGGCTCGGGTGCGCCGAGAGTGCGGTCCCGAGGCCCGCATCGTCCAGGCTGACCGGGTGCGCACCGGGGGGATCGCCGGCTTCTTCAGCCGAGAGCGGTTCGAGGTCCTCGTCGAGGTCGAGGACGTGACCGACCCGACGGAGCTGACCGACACGACCGAGCTGCCCGACCCGACCGGGCTGCCCGACACGACCGGGCTCACCGACACCACCGGGCTCACCGACACCACCGAGCTGACCGAGATGGCCGACCGGGTCAGCACGGCGGAGCGCTTCGCTGCGCTGCGACGTGACAGTGACAGTGACAGGGCCAGTGCCAGTGCCAGTGCCAGTGCCAGTGACGAAGCACAGACCGCCTCACCCGAGGAGCCGGCCGCAGCACCGGCAGCCGCACCACGAGCAGCCGCATCACGAGCAGCCACACCACCTGCCACCGCGAGGCCCGCCGTGTCGACCGAGTCGGCCTCGTTCCGAGAGGTGCTGACCAAGCTCACCAGGCTCTCGGGGGTCGAGGACCGCTCGGGCCTGCCGGCACCCGGCGGCCCCGTACCGGACGGACAGGCACTCACCTCGATGGTCACAGCGGTCATGCGGCTCCCCGAGCCGCCCGCTGCCCGGCTCGGCGACGGGGACGTCCTCGCCCTGGTGGGCGAGACGACCGCCGCGATGCGCCTCGCACGTGACGTGGCGGCCGAGACCCGGCTACCGGCCGACGCGATCACGCTGGTGAGTCGCGGGGGGCCGACCGAGCGGCTTCCCGCCAGACTGCGGGCCAGCGGCCCGGAGAGTGCAGCGCAACGACGGGCCCAGTGGAGCCGGCGAACCCACCCGACGATCGTCGTGGTGGACGCGCCGCTCAGCCTTCGCGGCGTGCAGTGGGCAGCGGAGACCCTCAGTGCACTCCAACCGTGCACGACGTGGGCGGTGGTCGAAGCGTCCCGCAAGCCGGAGGACGTCAGGGCCTGGGTCGAGCGGCTGGGCCGTGTCGACGCCCTCGCCGTCGACGACCTCGACTCGACAGCGGACCCGGCATCGGTACTCGCGGTCGGCGTCCCCGTCGCTCGCCTCGACGGTCGGCCCGCGACCCGCAGTGCGTGGGCGGGCGTGCTGGCCGCACGGCTCGCCGACCAGGGGGCCCGGTGACCGCGGACGACGGCCGGCTCGAGGCCCGAGCATGGCCCAGGGAGGGCACACCGCTGCAGGTGCGGCTCGGCGCCGACCCGGCGCTCGCGCAGAGTCTGGCGCGGGCCTTGACCAGGCACGACCTCGTCGTGTCCGCACCCGTGCGGCTGATCGGCGGGTCCGCGGTCACGGCGCTGCCTCCCGAGGACGGGCGCGTGATGCTCTTCTGGGAGAGCCCCGCGGGCCGAGGGTCGCTCGCCGCACAGCTGCAGGACCATGACCGGCACGACTGGGTCCTTCGTCCCCTGGGCCCAGGGCAGCTGCAGCAGCGCCGGGCGGCGGTGCGCGAGAAGGTCCGGCTGCCGATGACGTTCACGGCGGGCGCTGCGGAGGTCCCGGGGCACACCGTCGACATCAGCGAGACGGGGCTGCGCGCCGTGCTCGTCAGCGAGCCGCCGACGGGCCGGGCGACCGTTGTGCACCTGACGCTGGACGGCGTCGACCTGTCCGTGCCGTTCGTGGTGCTGCGGTGCGAGCAGACCGACAGCGGGACGTGGGTGGTGACCGGCCGCTTCAACCACTCACCACGTGTCGCCGACGTCATTCGCCGGTACGTCTTCACCCGGCAGCGCCAAGCAATCCGGAGAGGGCTGTAGATGGAACCGACACCACCGCCTGCCACCCCGGGGCCTCCGGTGGGGATCGTCCTGCTCGGCACCCTGCTGATCGCCGTCCCCCAGCTCCCGGCCCTGCTCTCACAGCACGAGCCGCTGGAGTCGTTCGCCGTTCGCATCCTCGCGGCACTGCTCATCAGCTGGGCAGGGTGTGAGGTGGTGTACCGGGTGATGCACCACTACGCGCTGCGGAACGCCCTGGCTGCGCGGCAGGAGGAGGATGCGCCGGAGCGGCCCCCGGGGGGCCAGCGACGAGACGACCAGCCGGCGGGACTCCCCGACGACTGAGGACCGAGCCGCTCCTCGAGCACGCCGTCGAACTACCTGTTCAGGCGCACCTCGTCCATCCGGCGGTCCAGCTCGGCGTTGGCCGCGTCGATGACCTCGTGAAGGCTGTGCCGCAGGCGAGAGATGCCGCGCTCCAGCTGCGTGATCCGCTCGATGGCCGCCTGGAGGCCCTCGTCGGACAGCGATGCCGGCACGCTGGTCCGCGGGTCGAGAGCGGCCGCCTCGCACTCCTCCACGGAGTCCGTGACCGCCTCGACGGAGCCGACGGAGCGCTCCGCGACCCGCGCCGAGGTCTCGGCCAGGGCGGGAGCCAACGAGGCGACGAGCTCCTGCATCGTCCGAGCACCGGAGCCGTACACGCCGTCCTCGGCCCGCTGCCGTCGCTGGCGGTCCATGATCAGCACGTCCAGCCGGCCCTGGAGCAGGCGGCGCACGTACGACACCCGGTCCTCGCGAGTCTGGGTCTCGTCCCGACGGGCCCGGATCTCCTCCTCGTCCATGTCGTCGAACCCCAGGACGAGGGCGACGTCGAGGAGGCGCTCGCCGTGCCGCGGGTCCCCGTCCTCGAACGGCGCACGGAGCCCGCCCTGCGGGGAGCTGGCCGGAGACGGCCGATCAGGTGGCACTGTCAGCGCACCTCGCTCGCGGTCGGTGGGACGATCACACCGTCATGGTCGGCCGCTGTCCCGGATTTCTGAGCAGAGTCCCTCCGGGATCACCCACGAGGACCATCACTGGTGGGCGATCGGCCCCGGACGTCCCCCCGCACCTCGTCGACCGTGCCGACGGCACCCTGACGCCGTGAGCGAGTGACCGGTCCAACACCTACCATCGACGTGGAGCAGGCAGAATGCTGGACGACGGAACGTTGACGAGGACATGACGACCAAGCTGGTGCAGCGCGTCGAGCGCGTGGTGATCCGGTTCGCCGGCGACTCCGGCGACGGGATGCAGCTCACCGGCGACCGCTTCACCGCCGAGACCGCGTCCCTGGGCAACGACCTGGCCACGCTGCCGAACTTCCCCGCGGAGATCCGCGCGCCGGCCGGCACGCTGCCCGGCGTGTCGAGCTTCCAGCTGCACTTCGCCGACCACGACGTCCTCACCCCCGGCGACGAGCCCGACGTCCTCGTCGCGATGAACCCGGCAGCCCTGCGGGCCAACCTCGCCGACCTGCCCCGCGGCGGCACCGTCATCGTCGACTCCGACGCGTTCGGCGCCCGCGCACTGGCCAAGGTCGGGTACGCGACCAACCCCGTGGAGGACGGCAGCCTGGAGTCCTACCGGGTGCACGCGCTGCCGCTGACCTCGATGACCGTCGAGGCGCTGAAGCCGTTCGGACTGTCCCGCAAGGACGCCGAGCGGTCGAAGAACATGTTCGCGCTCGGGATGCTGTCGTGGTTGTACGACCGGGGTACCCAGGGCACCGAACGGTTCCTGCGGACGAAGTTCGCCACGAAGCCGGACATCCTCGAGGCGAACCTCACCGCGTTCAAGGCAGGGTGGGCGTTCGGGGAGACCACCGAGGCGTTCGCCGTCCGCTACCAGGTCGCGCCCGCGCCGGCGAAGCCCGGCACCTACCGGAACATCACCGGGAACGTCGCCCTCGCCTACGGCCTCGTCGCCGCGGCGCACCGCGCCGGCCTGCCGCTCGTCCTCGGCTCCTACCCGATCACACCGGCCTCGGACATCCTGCACACGCTCTCGGGGCTCAAGCGGTTCGGCGTCACGACGATGCAGGTCGAGGACGAGATCGCCGGGGTCGGGGCCGCGCTCGGGGCCTCGTTCGGCGGCGCCCTCGGGGTGACGACGACGTCCGGACCGGGTCTGGCCCTCAAGAGCGAGACGATCGGCCTGGCCGTCTCCCTCGAGCTGCCCCTCGTCGTCGTCGACGTCCAGCGCGGCGGCCCGTCGACGGGTCTGCCGACGAAGACGGAGCAGGCAGACCTGCTGCAGGCGATGTTCGGGCGCAACGGGGAGTCGCCGGTCCCGGTCGTCGCGCCCGCCTCGCCGACGGACTGCTTCGACGTCGCGTTCGAGGCGGTCCGGATCGCGACGACCTACCGGACGCCGGTGCTGCTGCTGTCCGACGGGTACCTCGCCAACGGCTCCGAACCGTGGGCGGTGCCGGACGTCGCCTCCCTCCCCGTCATCGACGCCGACCAGGCCACCGCGCCGAACGGGCTCGCCGACGACGGGGTCACCCCGGCGTTCCGGCCCTACCTGCGCGACCCGCAGACCCTCGCCCGGCCGTGGGCGGTGCCCGGCACCGCCGGGCTCGAGCACCGCATCGGCGGGCTGGAGAAGGCCGACGTCACCGGCGAGATCTCCTACGACCCGGACAACCACGACCGGATGGTCCGGCTGCGGCGGGCGAAGGTCGACGGCATCGACGTCCCGGCGCTCGACGTCGACGACCCGGACGGCGCCGCGCGCGTCCTCGTCCTCGGCTGGGGGTCCAGCTACGGACCGGTTGCCGCCGGCGTCCGCGCCGCCCGGGAGAGCGGGCTGTCCGTCGCCCACGCCCACCTGCGTCACCTCAACCCGTTCCCGGCCAACCTCGGCAGCGTGCTGCGCCGCTACGACCGGGTGCTCGTGCCCGAGATGAACCTCGGCCAGCTCGCGCTGCTGCTGCGCGCCCGGTACCTCGTCGACGTCGTCGGCTACAACCGCGTACGCGGGCTGCCGTTCACCTCCGGCGAGCTCGTCGACGCGATCTCGCAGCTCGCCCAGGAGGTCCAGCCCGACCCCGCCCACGACACGGAGGTCCCCGCGTGACCACCGACCTCGGCACCCCCGCGCACCGCACCGGCCTGGACGCCGTCCCCCGGCTGGCCGAGGGTGTCTCCCTCGGCAAGAAGGACTTCACCTCCGCCTCCGAGGTGCGGTGGTGCCCCGGCTGCGGCGACTACGCGATCCTGGCGGCCGTCCAGTCGTTCCTGCCCGAGCTCGGCATCCGCAAGGAGAACGTCGTCGCGGTCTCCGGCATCGGCTGCTCCTCACGCTTCCCCTACTACCTCGACACGTTCGGGATGCACTCGATCCACGGCCGCGCGCCGGCGATCGCGACCGGGCTGGCGACGGCGCGCCCCGACCTCAACGTGTGGGTCATCACCGGCGACGGCGACGCGCTGTCCATCGGCGGCAACCACCTCATCCACGCGATGCGCCGCAACGTCAACCTGACCATCCTGCTGTTCAACAACCGGATCTACGGGCTGACGAAGGGCCAGTACTCCCCGACGTCCGAGATCGGCAAGGTCACCAAGTCGACACCGGCGGGCTCGGTGGACGCCCCGTTCAACCCGGTCTCGCTGGCTCTGGGCGCGGAGGCCACGTTCGTCGCCCGCACCCTGGACTCCGACCGCAAGCACCTCACCTCGGTGCTGCGGGCCGCCGCCGAGCACCGCGGGACGGCGCTGGTGGAGATCTACCAGAACTGCCCGATCTTCAACGACGGCGCGTTCGACGTGCTCAAGGACCGGCAGGAGTCGACGGCCCGGCTCATCCACCTCGAGCACGGCCGCGAGGTGCGCTTCGGCGCACCGGAGGCCGAGCGGGTGGTGGTCCACCGCCCGGACGGCGGGCTCGAGGTCGTCGACGCCGCGGACGCCGGTGACCGGCCCGTCGTCGTCCACGACGTCGCGGCCGAGGACCCGACGGCGGCGTTCGCGCTGTCCCGGCTGGACGACCCGACGATGCAGCACGTGCCGGTCGGGGTGTTCCGCGCCGTCCAGCGACCGACCTACGACCACCTCGTCCGAGCTCAGGTGGACGACGCGCGGCGGGCCGCGGGTGGTGGCGCGGACGACGAGGACCTCGCCCGCCTGCTCGCCGGCTCCGACACCTGGACCGTCCCCTCCTCTCGGTGACGATCCACTCCCCCCTTCGTGATCATGCAGTCCCGCCACCCTCGGCCGGCATCTCTTCGTGATCATGCAATTCCGCCACCCTCGACCCGCGCCCCCTCGTGATCGTGCAATCCCGCCAGCAAAATGCTGGATTCGGCACGGTTTTCGCGGCGTGTCGCGCCACCAACGCAGCATTCTGCGAGGGGGGCGGGGGGACTTGGAGGCGGGGAACAAGGGTGGCGGGATTGCATGATCACGGGTGGGGGTGGGTGGGGGCTGCGGAGTGATCAGGAGGGGGACGGGCGAGTGGTCGGGTAGCGTTCGCCCGTGACGTCCCATGAATCCGAGGTCCACCGCGGCACGCTCTACGGCGCAGCGGCCTACCTCCTGTGGGGGGTCTTCCCGCTGTACTTCCCGCTGCTGCGGCCGGCCGGCGCGATCGAGATCCTGCTGCACCGCGTGGTGTGGTCGCTCGCCGTCTGCCTGGTCCTCGTCGTCGTGCTGCGGACGTGGCGGGAGGTCCGGGCGGTGCTGCACTCGCCGCGGGCGCTGGGCATGCTCGCTGTCGCCGCCGCCGTCATCGCGGTGAACTGGGGGACCTACATCTACGGAGTCAACTCCGGCCAGGTCGTCCAGGCGTCGCTGGGCTACTTCATCAACCCGATCGTGACGGTGGCGCTGGGCGTGCTCGTGCTCGGTGAGCGGCTCCGCAGGGCGCAGTGGGTGGCGATCGCCATCGGCGCCGTCGCCGTCGTCGTGCTCACGATCGACTACGGCGGACCACCGTGGATCGCGCTCACCCTGGCGTTCTCCTTCGGCGTCTACGGACTGGTGAAGAACCGGGTCGGCCGCGGCGTCGGCGCGCTGACCAGCCTCACCGTCGAGACCGCCGTCCTCGCCCCGGTCGCCCTCGTCGTCCTGCTGTGGCTGGGGGCGTCCGGCAGCAGCACGTTCACCACCGAGGGGACGTCGCACGCCCTGCTCCTGGTGACCACCGGCCTGGTCACGGCGGTCCCGCTGCTGTTCTTCGCCTCCGCGGCCAGACGCGTGCCACTGACGACCATCGGGCTGCTCCAGTACCTCGCACCGGTGCTGCAGTTCACGATCGGCGTGCTCGTCTTCCGCGAGACGATGCCACCGTCCCGGTGGGCCGGCTTCGCCCTGGTCTGGACCGCGCTCGTCGTGCTCACCGCGGACACGCTGCGATCGAGCCGGGCCCGCGCGCGGCTCGCTCGTGCGGCCGAGGCTGCGGCGACCTGAGACAGCGCAGAGCACCGAGGTTTCACGTCCGGTTCATCCGGCTTTCGCTGGCGGGGGGTGGGTGCGGCTCCTAACGTCGCACGGGTCCGCTCGAGCCATCCCGGAGGTTCCTGTGACCCTCGCTCCCGAATCCCCGCGGCGCCTGCTGCGGATGCTCGGCCACACCCAGGGCACCCGCAGCGCGACCGTCTGCCACTGGAAGTGCGCCGACCAGTGCGCGGACGCTCACG
This sequence comes from Kineosporiaceae bacterium SCSIO 59966, assembly GCA_020881835.1. NCBI lineage: Bacteria > Bacillati > Actinomycetota > Actinomycetes > Kineosporiales > Kineosporiaceae > Kineosporiaceae bacterium SCSIO 59966. The sequence goes on along the minus strand of CP052876.1, from coordinate 414,033 downwards.
CCGTCCGCAGCAGCTCCCCGACCTTCGCCGAGGTCGCCGAGACCGCGCTCTCCCGCCGTTCGGTACTGGCCGGGGGACTCGGCGCTCTCGTGCTGGGTGGCATCGCCACCGGCGTCCCCGCGGCTGCGGCCCCGCCAGCCGGTCACGGTCAGGGGCCCGTCGCCACCCGGCCTGGCAGCGGACTGTCCTTCACCCCACTGGACCCCGCTCCTGCCGCGGACGTCGACGAACTGACCGTACCCGCCGGGTACGACTGGACGGCGATCATGGCCTGGGGCGACCCGGTGGTCGCCGGCGCGCCGCTGTTCGACTTCGACCACCAGAGCGCCGAGGCCCAGAAGCAGCAGTTCGGCTACAACAACGACTTCCTCACGTTCATCCCCCTGGCCGGGCGCAACCGGGCCCTGATGGTCGTCAACCACGAGTACACCAACGACGACCTCATGTTCTCCGGCGTCCCGGCCGACGAGGCGGAGCGCGTGGAGCGGCTGGCCATCGCCATGGCCGCGCACGGCATGTCTGTGGTCGAGGTGGCCCGGCGTGGCCCCCGCCGGCCGTGGGAGCCCGTGCCGCGCTCACGGTACGGACGCCGGATCCACCAGCAGACCGAGTTCCGCCTCACCGGCGCGGCCGCCGGCTCGACGTACCTGCGGACGTCCGCGGATCCGAGCGGCACAACCGTCCTGGGCACGGTGAACAACTGCGCCGGCGGGACGACGCCCTGGGGCACCGTGCTCTCCGGAGAGGAGAACTTCCAGGGGTACTTCAAGCGCAACGCCGACCTCGACCCGCGCAACGCCCTCTACGGGATCAGCTCGACCGGGCGCGGCTGGGACGCCGTCGAGCCGCGCTGGGACCTGGCGAACGAGCCCAACGAGGTCAACCGCTTCGGCTGGATCGTCGAGCTCGACCCGAGCGACCCGACGTCGACACCTCGCAAGCACACCGCTCTGGGACGTTTCAAGCACGAGGGCGCGACCGTGAGCATCGCCGCCGACGGCCGCGCGGTCGCGGTGATGGGTGACGACGAGGGCGGGGAGTACCTGTACAAGTTCGTGTCCCGCGACCGGTTCCAGGACGGTCCGAGCCCTGCGGCCCGCCGCCACAACATGACCCTGCTCGAGGAGGGCGACCTGTACGTCGCCCGTTTCGAGGCGGCGGGGGACCCGGCGGCGACCTACGACGGCACCGGCACGTGGCTGCCGCTGGTCGTGGACGGAGAGTCCAAGGTCCCCGGCTTCACGGTGGATGAGGTGCTGGTGTTCACCCGGGCAGCCGCCGACGTCGTCCAGCCGACGCCGATGGACCGGCCCGAGGACGTGGAACGCAACCCCGGCAACGGGTTCGTCTACGCGGCTCTGACCAACAACGCCGGCAGGACGACCGCGGACCCGGCCAACCCCCGGACCCCCAACCGGTACGGCCAAGTGGTGGAGCTGCAGGAGCGGGAGGCGACGGACCTGGAGTTCACGTGGTCCCTCGTCGTGGTCTGCGGAGACCCGCAGGACCCGACCACGTACTTCTCCGGATACCCCAGGGAGCAGGTCTCCCCGATCTCGAGCCCGGACAACGTCGCGTTCGACTCGACTGGCAACCTGTGGATCTCCACCGACGGGCAGGGCAACCTGGGCCTCAACGACGCGCTGCACCTGGTGCCGGTCGAGGGCCCCGAACGAGGGCACGTGCAGCAGTTCCTCGCCGTCCCGACCGGTGCGGAGACCTGCGGTCCGGTGATCGACGACGAGAGCTCGTCGGTGTTCGTCGCCGTCCAGCACCCCGGCGACGTCGACGGGGCCACTCCGGAGCAGCCGGCGTCCACGTTCCCGTACGGCCGGACCGTCTATCGGGCGGACAACGTCAAGGGCCCGCGGCCGGCCGTCGTTCAGGTGTACCGGACACGCTGAGCCAGCGACCTGCCGGGCCCACGCCGCGGTCTGCCTCGGTGTGGGCCCGGCCGCGTCTAGCGGGTGCGGTCGGCAACGCCCCGGGCGAAGGCCTCCAAGGCGTCCCGGGCCGCGCCGGCAGGCAGCGGCGCCAGCGCGTCGACCGCCTCCTGCGCCCAGGACTGGGCGGCGGCCCGGGCCTCCTCCGTCGCCGGGTGCTCGCGCAGCTCCCGGACGACGTCCGCGAGGACCACGTCGTCCGACAGGTCGCCGTCCAGCCGCTTGACCAGCCGCCGCGCCGCGGCCTCGCCGCGCTCGGCGGCCCGCCGCACGAGCAGCACCGGCAGGGTCGGGACGCCCTCGCGAAGGTCGGTGCCCGGCGTCTTGCCGGTGTCCGCGCCGGCGAGATCGATGACGTCGTCGGCGAGCTGGAAGGCGATACCGACCCGCTCCCCGTAGGCGACCATCACCTCGATGACGTCCCGGCCGCAGCCCGCCAGCTCGGCGCCGAAGCGACCCGACGTGGCGATGAGCGAGCCGGTCTTGTCCGCGAGCACCTGCAGGTAGTGGTCCACCGGGTCCTGGCCGGGTCGCGGTCCCACCGTCTCGTGCAGCTGCCCCAGGCACAGCCGCTCGAACGTGGCCGCCTGCACCCGGACGGCCTGCGGCCCGAGCCCAGCCACGATCCGCGAGGCACGGGCGAACAGCAGGTCCCCGGTGAGGATGGCGACGGAGTTGCCCCACACCTGGTGGGCGGCGGGCGCCCCCCGGCGAACCGGCGCGGAGTCCATGACGTCGTCGTGGTAGAGGGTCGCCAGGTGGGTGAGCTCCACGACGACGGCCCCGTCGACGACCTCCGGGCGAGTGGGGTCCCCGAGGTGGGAGGCGAGCAGCGCCAGCATCGGTCGCACCCGCTTGCCCCCCGCCTGGACGAGGTGCCGGGACACGGAGTCGGCGAGCTCGTCGGTGTGCGCGACGGCGTCGAGCAGCCGGGACTCCACCTCAAGCAGCCTGGTGGTGATGTCCTCGGCCAGCACAGGGTCCGCCGCCGGGACGTCCCAGACGCCGTCCACCGTCCCCGCGCGGGCGGAGGGGGCTCCGCTCACGGCAGCGCCAGGGTGCTGGCCGCCAGGTCGAGCACGGGTGCAGGCAGCACGCCGAGTACGAGGGTGACCGCGGCACCGATCGCGATGGCCGCACCCATCAGGGGACTGGGCAGAGCGACCGCGGTCGGCGTCGCCGGGGGCGGCGAGAAGTACATGAGCACGATCACCCGGACGTAGAAGAACGCGGTGACGACGCTGACGAGGACCCCGAGGACGGCGAGCCAGGCGTACCCGCCCTCCACGGCGGCGAGGAACACCGCGTACTTGCCGGTGAACCCGCTGGTCAGCGGGATCCCCGCCATCGCCAGGAGGAACAGCGTGAACACCGCGGCCAGCACCGGGGCGCGGCGGGCCAATCCGGCCCACTGGGACAGGTGGGTGGCCTCACCGGTGACGTTGTCGGCGGCGTCCCGCTCGCGGACCAGCGAGATGACGGCGAAGGCGCCAAGGGTCATGAAGCCGTAGGCCAGCAGGTAGAACAGCACGCCGGTGATGGACAGCTCGCGGGCGCCGGCCACCGTCGACGTGGCCATGGCGGTGAGGATGAACCCGGCGTGCGCGATGGACGAGTACGCCAGCATCCGCTTGATATCGGTCTGCACGACGGCGACCACACCACCGACGATCATCGTTGCGGCGGAGATCACCGCCACGACGAGCCCCCAGTAGTCCTCGAGCACGGGGATGGGCAGGGCGTAGAACAGCAGGTGGAGGATCGCGCCGAACGCGGCGACCTTGGTGGCGGCGGCCATGAACCCGGTGACCGGGGTCGGGGCGCCGGTGTAGACGTCGGGCGTCCAGGCGTGGAACGGCACGGCGCCGACCTTGAACAGCAGACCGGACAGCACCAGGACGATGCCGGTGACGAGCATGAGGCTCGGCGCGCCCTGCGGGTCCGCGAGCAGCTGGGTCGCCCCGCCCTGGGACATCCGGGCCAGCATGCCCGGCAGGGAGACCGTGCCGGTCGTCCCGTAGATGAGCGCGGCGCCGTAGATGAACAGCCCGGAGGAGAACGCTCCCAGCAGGAAGTACTTGACGGACGCCTCCTGGGAGAGCAGCCGGCGCCGCCGGGCGAGGCCGGCGAGCACGTACAGCGGCAGCGACAGCAGCTCGAGGGCCACGAACATCGTCAGCAGGTCGGCCGCCGTGGCAAAGATGATCATGCCGCCGAGGGCGAACATCATCAGCGGGAAGACCTCGGTGGTCTGCAGTCCCGCCCGCCGGGCGGCCTCCTCGTAGTCCGAGCCGGGCACGGACGCCGCCTGCGGGGCGAAGGCGTCCCCGCTGTCCCCGCGCTCGGCGACCGTGAGCACCGCGGTGAGGCCGAGGACGAGCAGCGTGCCGGTGAGGAAGAGGCTGATCCGGTGGTCGAACAGCGCCGAGCCGCCGACCAGGTCCTGGCCGACGGTGTCCCACCGCAGGGCGACGACGACCACCGCGGCCGCCAGCGCGACGACGGCCACGGCCAGCTGGACGACGCGCCGACCGCGCCGCGGGGCCAGCGCCTCGACGAGCACGCCGAGGACCCCGGCACCGAGAACGATGAGCGCCGGCGCCAGCGCGGCCCAGTCGATCTCCGGCGGGGTGAACGTGGTCACCTGCGCGGCGAGGACGTTCACTGGTCATCCCTTCCAGCAGTGGCGGCACCGGGCACGGTCGGCTCGGGGTCGGTCACGCCGACCTCCTGCATGGTCCGCTGCACGGCGGGGTCGAGGACGTCGAGGACGGGCTTGGGGTACACGCCGAGCGCGACGATGATGGCGAGCAGCGGGGCGACCACCCAGGCCTCGCGGGCCCGCATGTCGGGCAGCGCCTTGACCGGCTCGGTCGCCGGCCCGGTGAACATCCGCTGGTAGGGCAGCAGGATGTAGACGGCGGCGAGGATGACGCCGAGGGCGGCGACCACCGCAGCCCACTGCCAGCGGGCGTAGGTGCCGGCGAGCACGAGGAACTCGCTGACGAAGCTCGACAGGCCGGGCAGCGCCAGGCTGGACAGGCCCGCGACGAGGAACGTGCCGGCGATGACCGGCGCGACCCGCTGGACGCCGCCGTAGTCGGCGATCCGGGCGGTGCCGCGCCTGGCCACGAGCATCCCCATGATGAGGAACAGCGCGGCGGTGGTGAACCCGTGGTTGACCATGTACAGGGCCGCGCCGTTCTGCGCGGTCGAGGTCATCGCGAAGATGCCGAGCACGATGAACCCGAAGTGCGACACCGACGTGTAGGCGATGAGCCGCATCATGTCCGTCTGCCCGATGGCGACGAGAGCGCCGTAGAGGATCGAGATCACCGCCAGGACGGCGATCGCCGGGGCGGCCCACCGGCTCTCCTGCGGGAACAGCGGCAGCAGCAGGGTCAGCATCCCGAACGTGCCGACCTTGTCCAGGACGCCGACGAGCAGCACCGAGGTCCCGGGCGGCGCCTGGCCCGCGGCGTCCGGCAGCCAGGTGTGCACCGGCCACATCGGCGCCTTGATGGCGAACGCGATGAAGAAGCCGAGGAACATCAGCCGGCCGGCGGTCTCCCCGTGGTCGAGGCCGACGAGGTTCTCCACCAGGAAGCCCTCGGGACCACGGGGGCCGGACAGGTACAGGGCGATGACGGCGACCAGCATGAGCAGCCCGCCGAGCAGGCTGTACAGGAGGAACTTCACCGCGGCGTACCGCCGCTGCGGTCCACCGAACATCCCGATGAGGAAGTACACCGGGATGAGCATCGCCTCGAACAGCACGTAGAAGAGGAAGACGTCGCGGGCCGCGAAGACCCCGATCATCATCGTCTCCACCAGCAGCAGCAGGGCGAAGAACGTCCGCGTCCGGGCGGGGTCGGTGCCCGCGTCGTGCCAGCCGGCGAGGACGACGACGGGGGTGAGGACCGCGGCGAGCGCGATCATCGTCAGCCCGATGCCGTCGATGCCGAGGGCGTAGGACACGCCGAGCTGGGGGATCCACGGGTACGTCTCGGTGAACTGGTGGGTGCCGGCCGCGGCGACGTCGAACGTCAGCGCCATCGCGACGACGACGAGGAGCGTCAGCAGGGACACGCCGAGCGCGAGGGGCCTGGCAAGCCGGCGGGCGGAGGCCGGCAGCAGCCAGAGCACGAGCGCCCCGACGAGCGGGATCAGTCCCGCCGTCGTGAGCCAGGGGAAGCCGGAGCTCAGCACGTCACCTCACCACCAGGAGCATCAGCAGGACGAGTACGACGCCACCGAGCATCGAGGCGGCGTAGGAGCGGACGAACCCGGTCTGCAGGCGCCGCAACCGGTTGGCCACGCCCCCGACCGCGGAGGCGACCCCGTCGACCGCTCCGTCGACACCACGGCTGTCGACGAACACGAGCGAGCGGGTGAGGTACTGGCCCGGGCGCATGAACACCGCCTCGTTGACGTCGTCCTGGAACAGGTCGCGCCGGGCGGCGCGGGTGGCCAGGGAGCCGCGGGGCGCGGTGACCGGGACCTCGGACGCCGCGTACTGGCGCCAGGCGAGGAAGGTGCCGACGGCGACCAGCAGCAGCGTCAGACCGGTGATGACCGGGACCGGCAGCACCGGGTGGGCCTCGTGGTCGTAGCCGACCGCCGGCTCCAGCCACGAGGTGAACGCCCCACCGACGACGAGCAGCCCACCGAGGGCGACCGAGCCGATCGCGAGCACGACCATCGGCACGGTCATCAGCGCCGGTGACTCGTGCGGGTGCTGCTGGGGGTCCCACCGACGTCGGCCGTGGAAGGTCATGAAGAACAGCCGGGACATGTAGAAGGCGGTGAGCCCGGCGGTGAGCAGGGTCACGGTCCCGAACACCCACGGCCGCCAGCCCTCGCCGACGAACGCGGCCTCGATGATCCGGTCCTTGCTCCAGAAGCCGGACAGGAACGGGAACCCGATGATCGCCAGCCAGCCGGCGCCGAAAGTGAGCCACGTCGTCCGCATCTGACCGGCGAGCTCTCCGAAGCGGCGCATGTCGACCTGGTCGTCCATGCCGTGCATGACGGAGCCGGCGCCGAGGAACATCCCGGCCTTGAAGAAGCCGTGGGTGACCAGGTGGAAGATCGCGTAGACGTAGCCGACCGGGCCGAGCCCGGCGGCGAGCATCATGTAGCCGATCTGCGACATCGTCGAGGCCGCCAGCGCCTTCTTGATGTCGTCCTTGGCCATACCGACGACCGCCCCGTACACGAGGGTGATGGCGCCCACGACCACGACGACGAGCTGGGCGGTCGGCGCACCCTCGTAGATGGGACCGGAGCGGACGACGAGGTAGACGCCCGCGGTCACCATCGTCGCCGCGTGGATGAGCGCGGACACCGGCGTCGGACCGGCCATCGCGTCACCCAGCCAGGACTGCAGCGGGAACTGCGCCGACTTGCCGGCGGCGGCGAGCAGCAGCATGAGGCCGATGAGGGTGAGCAGCCCCTCGGAGGCCTGACCGGCGCCACCGAGGACCGTGCCGAAGTCGACCGCGCCGAACGCGGCGAACATCGCGAAGATCGCGATGAGCATGCCGAAGTCGCCGACCCGGTTGACGAGGAACGCCTTCTTGGCGGCCGCCGCGTACGCCGGGTTGTGGTTCCAGAACCCGATGAGCAGGTAGGACGCGAGCCCCACGCCCTCCCAGCCGACGAACAGCAGCAGGTAGCTGTCGGCCAGCACGAGCAGCAGCATCGCCGCGACGAAGAAGTTGAGGTAGGCGAAGAACCGGCGCCGGTCGGGGTCGTGCTCCATGTACGCGACCGAGTACACGTGGATGAGGGAGCCGACGAAGGTGACGAGCAGGACGAAGGTCATCGACAGCTGGTCGACGAGCAGCCCGGCGTCCAGGGTGAACGCCCCGGCCGGCACCCACTCGAACAGGTGGACCGAACGGGCCCGCTCCTGCGCCGGCGAGCCGAGCATGGCGACGAACACGGCCGCCCCGACGGCGAAGGAGGCCCAGCTCAGCGCGACGGCGAACCAGTGGCCCCACCGGTCGGTGCGACGACCACCGAGCAGGAGCACGGCGGCACCGAGCAGCGGCAGCGCGACGAGCAGCCACGCGGCGGACTGCAGGCCGGTCGCCGGCAGCACGTCGGCCGCGGCAGCAGAGGCGGTGATCACAGGCTTTCGCTCCTCGGTCCGTCTCTAGTACTTCAGCAGGTTGGCGTCGTCGACGGACGCCGACCGGCGGGTCCGGAAGATCGTGACGATGATGGCCAGCCCGACGACCACCTCGGCGGCGGCCACCACCATGACGAAGAAGGCGATGACCTGGCCGGACAGGTCGCCGGTCATCCGGGCGAAGGTGACGAACGCGAGGTTGGTGGCGTTGAGCATGAGCTCGACGCCCATGAACACGACGATCGCGTTGCGGCGCACCAGCACGGTCGTCGCGCCGATGGCGAACAGCAGCGCGGACAGCGCGATGTAGCTGGTGATGGTCATCGGTCCGCTCCGTCCTGCCGCCCCTGCGGCGTCCCGGGCTCCTGGTCGGCGTCGGACACCTCCGTGCTGGCGTCGCCGGCCTCGTCGGTCGGGAACTGCGAGCCGGTGACGCCGCGGCGGTGGTCCGGCCCGATCTCCGCCTCGATGACCCGGACGTCGTCCCGGAACCGCAGCGGCGACGTCGTCTGGCCGCGGGCCCGCAGCACCCGGGAGACCGACAGCTCGCTGGGGGTGCCGTCGGGCAGCAGCGCCGGGATGTCCACCCCGTTGTGCCGGGCGAACACACCTGGGGCGGGCAGCGGCGTGACCTGGGTGCCCTCACGGACCCGGCGCGCCGCGAGCTCGCGCTGGGTCACCCGCGGGGTGAGCCGCGGCCGGTGGGTGAGCAGGACGGCGCCCAGCGCGGCGGTGACGAGCAGCGCACCGGTCAGCTCGAAGGCGATGACGAAGTCGGAGAACACCAGCCGGGCGATGCCGACCGGGTTGCCGTCGGCGTTGGCCTCGGCGAGGCCGACCGGCAGCGGCGCATCACGCACCTCGGTGCCGAGCAGCCCGCTGCCGGTGACTCCGGCGACGAGCACGACCGCGAGCCCGATACCGGCCAGGAAGGACGGCACCCGGTGCCCTCGGATGGTCTCGACGAGCGAGTCCGAGGAGTCGACCCCGACGAGCATGAGCACGAAGAGGAAGAGGATCATCACCGCGCCGGTGTAGACGATGATCTGGGTGACGAAGAGGAACGGCGCCTCCTGCGCCGCGTACAGCACCGCCAGGGAGATCATCACGAACACGAGCATGAGCGCGGCGTGCACGGCCTTCTTGGCGAAGAGCAGCCCCAGGGCGGCGATCACCATGAGCGGCGCGAGCACCCAGAACAGCACCGTCTCCCCGGTGCCGAGGTGCGCCTGGGTCGCCGGGTCGAGCGGCACCTGGGCGAGCGCCGGCGCGGTGAGCAGGCTGGCGGGACTCATCGGGCCTCCTCGCCGTGCGCGGCCGCAGCGGCCGACCGCTGGCGGACCCACTGCTCCTGCTCCGGTACCGCGCCGGTGACCTCACCGCGGTAGTAGCTCTGCTCGTCGGTGCCCGGGACCATCGGGTGCGGCGGCGCGAGCATCCCCGGCTGCATCGGGGCGAGCAGGTCCTGCTTCTCGTAGATGAGGCCGACCCGGCTGGGGCCGGCCAGCTCGTACTCGTTCGTCATGGTCAGCGCACGGGTGGGGCAGGCCTCGATGCACAGACCGCAGAAGATGCAGCGCAGGTAGTTGATCTGGTACACGCGGCCGTACCGCTCACCCGGTGAGAACCGGGCCTCCTCGGTGTTGTCGGCGCCCTCGACGTAGATGGCGTCGGCCGGGCAGGCCCAGGCGCACAGCTCGCAGCCGATGCACTTCTCCAGCCCGTCGGGGTGCCGGTTGAGCTGGTGGCGACCGTGGAACCTCGGCTGGGTCGGGACCTTCTCCTCCGGGTACTGCTGGGTCTCGACCTTCCGGAACATGTTGCCGAGGCTGACGCCGAAGCCGGCGACCGGGGCGAGCAGCTCGGAGAGAAAGCCGCCCTGGCGGTCGTCGTCGTCCTCGCGACGGCGCAGGTCCTTGGACTCAGCCACGGGTGTCCTCCTCGGACGGGGTCGGGGTGTCCGACGTGGTGGTGGAGCCGACGACGGCGGTCTGGCGCATCCGCCGTGGTGAGGCGGGGAGCTGCTGGCCCGGCAGCGGGGGCACCGGGTGGCCGCCGGCGAACGGGTCGAACTCGCCCTGCGGCGGGCCGGCGTCCTCCTCCTGCGGGCTGGGCCACAGGAAGCTCGCGGCGACGAACACGGCGGCGACGCCGACGATGACCCACAGGACGGTGCTGAGGCTGACGTCGGTGAACTGGCGCACGCCCTGGAGCACGGCGACGGCGACGACCCAGGCCAGCGCCGAGGGGATGAGCACCTTCCACCCGAGCTTCATGAACTGGTCGTAGCGCATCCGGGGCAGGGAGCCGCGCAGCCAGATGAAGAAGAAGATGAACAGCCACAGCTTGGCCGTGAACCACAGCAGCGGCCACCAGCCCTCGTTGGCACCCGGCCAGATCGGGCCGCCGAGCGGCCACGGGGCCTGCCAGCCGCCGAGGAAGAGGGTCGTCGCCAGCGCCGAGACGGTGAACATGTTGATGTACTCGGCGAGGAAGAACATCGCGAACTTCATCCCGGCGTACTCGGTGTGGAAGCCGCCGACGAGCTCACCCTCGGCCTCGGGCAGGTCGAACGGCAGCCGGTTGGTCTCCCCGACCATCGACACGACGTAGATCACGAACGCCGGCAGCAGGGTGACCGCCCACCACAGGTTGGCCTGGGAGGCGACGATCTGGGACGTCGACATGGACCCGGCGACGATGAAGACGCTGACCAGGGACAGGCCCATCGCCAGCTCGTAGCTGATCACCTGGGCGGTGGACCGGACCCCACCGAGCAGCGGGTAGGTGGACCCGGAGGACCAGCCGGCCAGCACCAGCCCGTACACGCCGATCGACCCGATGGCCAGGACGTAGAGCACTGCGACCGGCAGGTCGGTGAGCTGGAGCGGGGTGACGATGTCGGTGAACGGGATCCGCACCTCGGGCCCGAGCGGGATGACGGCGAACGCGAGGAACGCGGGGGTCGCCGACAGCGCCGGTGCGAGCAGGTACACCCAGCGGTCCGCGCCGCGAGGAGCGAAGTCCTCCTTGAACATGAGCTTCGCGCCGTCCGCGATGCTCTGCAGGATGCCGAAGGGGCCGGTCCGGTTCGGCCCGAGCCGCAGCTGCATCCGCCCGATGATCCGGCGCTCGGCCCAGATCACGATGACGACGTTGACGACGAGGAAGACGAAGACGAAGAGGATCTTCCCGAAGATGACCCACCCGTTGTCGTTGCTGAAGTCCGCGGACGGGACCGCGGTGGACGCCAGCAGGTTCACGCCTGCACCTCCTCGACGGCGTCGGCCGGGACGGCCGCGACGCGCACGACGGACCCGGCGCCCGCACGCAGCGTCGCGTGCACGGAGCTGCCTGGTGAGTTGGTCGGCAGCCAGACGACCCGGTCGGGCATCGCCGTGACGACCACCGGCAGGCGGACGGCGCCGGCGTCGGTGGCGACCTCGACCAGGCCGCCGTCGTCCACACCGGCCTCCGCCGCGGTGGCCGCGGACAGCCGGGCGTGGGCCCGCTGGGCGGTGCCGGCCAGGAACGGCTCGCCGTCCTGGAGGCGTCCGGCGTCCAGCAGCAGGTGCCAGGTGGCCAGCACGGCCTCTCCCGGGGCCGGTTCGGGCGGGCGGACGGGCTCGGCGGGGGCGGCGGCGAGGCGGCCGCCCTCCCAGGCGCCGAGCTCGGCGAGCTCGCCACGGACGGCCTCGACGGTGGGCGTGCCGAGGTCGACACCCATGGCGGCGGCCAGCTCGTCGAGCACCCGCAGGTCCGGCAGCGCGCGGGACTGCAGGGTGCGCTCGAACATCCGCCAGCGGCCCTCCCAGCTGAGGAAGGTGCCGGACTTCTCGGCGACCGGGGCGACCGGCAGGACGACGTCGGCCCGGTCGGTCACCGCGGACAGCCGGACCTCGAGGCTGACGAGGAACGGCACCCGGCCCAGGGCGGTGAGGGCCAGCTCGGGGTCGGGCAGGTCGACCGGGTCGACGCCGCCGACGACGAGCGCGCCGAGCTCACCGGACGCCGCGGCGGCGAGCATGGCGGTGGTGTCCCGGCCGGGGGCGTCCGGCAGCGAGACGGGCGTGCCCCAGGCGGCGGCGGTGTCGACGCGAGCCTCGGGGTCGGCGACCGGCCGCCCCCCCGGCAGCAGCGTCGGCAGGGCGCCGGCCTCCAGTGCGCCGCGCTCCCCGGCCCGGCGCGGCACCCAGGCCAGGGCGGCGCCGGTGGCGTCGGCCAGGGCGGCGGCCGCGGTGAGCCCGCCGGGGACGGCGGCGAGCCGCTCCCCGACGAGGACGACCGCGCCGGGACGGCGCAGCAGCTCGGCGGTCTCGGCGACCTCTGGCGCCGACGCGGCGAGTGCCCGGAGCACCGACGGCTCGGTGCCGGGGGCGGCCTCGACGAGGGCCCCGGACAGCTTGGTCAGCCCCCGGGTGGCCATCGGCGCGACCGCGGCCACCTGCAGGCCGTGCTTGCGGACCGCCTTGCGGAGTCGCAGGAAGACGATCGGCGACTCCTCCTCGGGCTCGAACGCGACGAGCAGCACGGCGGGCGCCCGCTCGAGGTCGGCGTAGGTGACCGGCATGCCGGCGCCCGCGACCCGTGCGGCGAGCACGTCGGCCTCCTCGGCCGAGTGCGGCCGGGCGCGGAAGTCGACGTCGTTCGTGCCCAGGGCGAGGCGGGCGAACTTGGCGTAGGCGTACGCGTCCTCGACGGTGGCACGGCCGCCGACGAGCACCCCGACCCCAGCGGGCTGCCCGGCGGCGTCGGCGGCGGCGTCCCGTGCGGCGGTCAGTCCCCGGGCGGCCACGTCGAGCGCCTCGCTCCAGGAGGCCGGCACGAGCTGGCCGGTGTCGGCGTCCCGGACCATCGGGGTGGTGACCCGGTCGGCGGCGGTCTGCCAGGTGAAGGCGAACCGCCCCTTGTCGCAGTTCCACTCCTCGTTGACCGCCGGGTCCTCCCCGGCCAGTCGGCGCAGCACCGTGCCCCGGCGGTGGTCGACGCGCAGGGCGCAGCCGGAGGCGCAGTGCTCGCACACCGACGGCGAGGAGACGAGGTCGAACGGGCGGGCCCGGAACCGGTAGGCGGCCGACGTCAGCGCACCGACGGGACAGATCTGGATGGTGTTGCCGGAGAAGTAGCTGGCGAACGGCTCACCCGCCTGGTCGAGCACGGACTCGTCGGGGACGTGGATGCCGAGCACGGCCGGGGAGAACGTGCCGATCTGCTGCTGGGCGCCGCGCTCCTGCAGCTCGATGAACGGGTCCCCGGCGATCTCCTTGGCAAACCTCGTGCAGCGCTGGCACAGGACGCAGCGTTCCCGGTCCAGCAGCACCTGGCTGGAGATCCGGATCGGCTTGGGGAAGGTGCGCTTGACGTCGACGAACCGGGTCTCCGGGCGGCCGTTGCTCATCGCCTGGTTCTGCAGCGGGCACTCCCCGCCCTTGTCGCAGACGGGGCAGTCCAGCGGGTGGTTGATCAGCAGGAACTCGAGCTGCCCCTGCTGCGCCTTGTCCGCGACCGGGGAGGTGACCTGGGTCTTGACCACCATCCCCTCGGTGAGCTCGATCGCGCAGGACGGCTGCGGCTTCGGCATCGGCCGCAGGGAGCCGTCGGGGCCGGGCGTGGCCACCTCGACGAGACACTGCCGACAGGCCGCGACCGGGTCGAGCAGCGGGTGGTCGCAGAACCGCGGGATGGCCACCCCGAGGGTCTCGGCGGCACGAATGATCAGCGTCCCCTTGGGCGCACTGACCTCCATGCCGTCGATGACGGCGCTGACCGTCTCGACCGGCTGGTCGGTCCGCGGCGTACCGGTGGTGGAGGTCATCAGGCGTCAGCTCCGGCGAAGACGGTGGCGGCGACCGGGTCGAAGGGGCAGCCGCCGTGAGGGTTCCCTGGCCCCGGGAGGTGGCGGAGGTACTCCTCGCGGAAGTGCTGGATGCTCGACGTCACCGGCGACGTCGCGCCGTCGCCGAGCGCGCAGAACGCGCGGCCGAGGATGTTGTCGCACTGGTCGAGGAGGTTGTCGAGGTCCTGCTCGGTGCCCTGCCCGGCCTCCAGGCGACGCAGCACCTGCTTCATCCAGAACGTGCCCTCGCGGCACGGGGTGCACTTGCCGCAGGACTCGTGGGCGTAGAACTCGGTCCAGCGCAGGACGGCGCGCACGACGCACGTGGTCTCGTCGAAGATCTGCAGGGCCCGGGTGCCGAGCATCGAGCCGGCCCCCGCCACCCCCTCGAAGTCGAGCGGGACGTCGAGGTGCTCCTCGGTGAAGATCGGCGTGGACGACCCACCGGGGGTCCAGAACTTCAGCCGGTGGCCCTCCCGGACGCCGCCGGCCATGTCGAGCAGCTCACGCAGGGTGACGCCGAGCGGGGCCTCGTACTGGCCGGGGTGGGTGACGTGGCCGGACAGCGAGAACAGCCCGAAACCGGTCGACTTCTCGGTGCCCATCGAGGAGAACCAGTCGGCGCCGTGGGCGACGATCGAGGGCACCGAGGCGACCGACTCCACGTTGTTCACCACGGTCGGCCGCGCGTACAGCCCGGCGACCGCGGGGAACGGCGGCTTGAGCCGGGGCTGGCCCCGGCGGCCCTCGAGGGAGTCGAGCAGCGCCGTCTCCTCACCGCAGATGTAGGCGCCGGCACCGGCGTGCACGGTGATGTCGAGGTCGAAGCCGCTGCCGAGCACGTTCCTGCCGAGGTAGCCCTTGGCGTAGGCCTCCTCGACGGCGTGCATCAGCCGCCGGTAGACGTGCACGACCTCCCCGCGCAGGTAGATGAAGGCGTGGTGGCAGCCGATGGCGTAGGACGTGATGATCGCGCCCTCGATGAGCAGGTGCGGCGAGGCCATCATCAGCGGCACGTCCTTGCACGTGCCCGGCTCGGACTCGTCGGCGTTGACGACGAGGTACCGCGGTCCGCCGTCGGGCTTGGGCAGGAAGCCCCACTTCATCCCGGTCGGGAAGCCGGCGCCGCCGCGGCCGCGGAGCCCGGAGTCCTTGACCAGCTGGACGAGGTCCTCCGGAGAGCGGGTGAGCGCCGTCCGCAGCGCGGAGTAGCCGTCGTGGCGCTCGTAGGTCTCCAGGGTCCAGGACCGCTCGACGTCCCAGGTACGGGACAGCACCGGGGTGAGTTGCGTCGCCATCTCAGCCCTCCTCGCTCGTGCCCTCGGCGGGCTCTGTGCCGGTCGCCTCGTCCTGCGGCCCGGCGGTGGTGTCACCGGACGGCTTGCCGGCCGGAGCCCCGCCCCGGTCGTCCTCGCCGGCCGGGACCGTGGGGGCGTCGTGAGCGCTGCTGCGCTCACGCGGCGGCTGCTGGCCGGCCGCCAGGGCGGGGCCACCACCGGCCGCGCCGTCACGCCCGCCGCCGGCGGGCACGCCGCGCTCCGGCGTCCACCCCTGCTGGCGGGCCACGACGTTGCCGCGCAGCGTCGCGTCACCGGCGCCGACGCCCTCGTCGGCGCGCCCGTCGGGGAACCCGGCCAGTACCCGGGAGACCTCCTTGAACGTGCAGACCTTGGCGGCGCCGCGGGTCGGTGCCACGTCCTGCCCGGCGCGCAGCCGGTCGACGACGTCCCGGGCCGACTCCGGGGTCTGCCGGTCGAAGAACTCCCAGTTGACCATCATCACCGGCGCGTAGTCGCAGGCCGCGTTGCACTCGATCCGCTCAAGGGTGATCGAGCCGTCCTCGGTCGTCTCGTCGTGCCCGACGCCGAGGTGCTCGGAGAGCGCCTCGTAGATCGCGTCGCCGCCCAGCACGGCGCACAGGGTGTTCGTGCAGACCCCGACGGTGTACTCGCCGTTCGGGTGCCGCTTGTACTGCGTGTAGAAGGTGGCGACGGCGGACACCTCGGCCGCGGTGAGGCCGAGCAGCTCGGCGCACAGCGCGATCCCGTCTGGGCTGACGTAGCCCTCCTCGGCCTGCACCAGGTGCAGCATCGGCAGCAGCGCGGAGCGCTCCTGCGGGTACCGGGACATGATCTGACGCATGTCGGCGACCAGCCGCTCGCGCGTCGGGACGTCGTAGGCCATCAGCGGTCGACACCACCCATCACCGGGTCGATCGAGGCGACGGCGACGATGACGTCGGCCAGCTGCCCGCCCTCGCACATCGCGGCCACCGCCTGCAGGTTGTTGAACGACGGGTCGCGGAAGTGCGCCCGGTAAGGTCGAGTGCCCCCGTCGCTGACGAGGTGGACGCCGAGCTCGCCCTTGGCGGACTCGACCGCCTGGTAGACCTGCCCGGCCGGCACCCGGAAGCCCTCGGTGACGAGCTTGAAGTGGTGGATGAGCGCCTCCATCGACGTACCCATGATGTGCCGGATGTGGTCGAGGCTGTTGCCCATCCCGTCGCCGCCGATCGCGAGCTGGGCCGGCCAGGCGATCTTCTTGTCGCCGACCATGACCGGGCCGGGGGCCATCTCCTGCAGCCGGTCGGCGCACTGCTCCACGATCCGCAGCGACTCGCGCATCTCCGCGATCCGGATCCGGAACCGGCCGTAGGCGTCAGCGGTGTCCCACGTGACGACGTCGAAGTCGTAGGTCTCGTAGCCCAGGTAGGGCTGCGTACGGCGCAGGTCCTGGGGCAGCCCGGTGGCGCGCAGGATCGGGCCGGTGACGCCCAGCGCCACGCAGCCGGCCAGGTCGAGGTAGCCGACGCCCTGCATCCGGGCCTTGAGGATGGGGTTCTCCAGCGTGAGCCGCTCGAGGTCCCGGATCCCGCGGTCGATGAGCGGGACGGCCTCGCGGATGCTGTCCAGCGCGCCCGGGGGGATGTCCTGGGCGACCCCGCCGGGACGGATGTAGGCGTTGTTCATCCGCAGGCCGGTGATCAGCTCGATCACCTTGAGCACGTACTCCCGGGTGCCGAACCCGTTGGTCATGACGGTCGTCGCGCCGAGCTCCAGGCCACCGGTGGCGACGGCGACGAGGTGGCTGGAGATCCGGGTGAGCTCCTGCATCATCACCCGGATGACCTGGGCACGCTCCGGAACGTCGTCCTCGATGCCGAGCAGCCGCTCGATGCCCAGGCAGTAGACGGCCTCCTGGTGCATCGGCGTCAGGTAGTCCATCCGGGTGCAGAACGTGACGCCCTGCGTCCAGTTCCGGTACTCCATGTTCTTCTCGATACCGGTGTGCAGGTAGCCGACGCCGCACCGGGCCTCGGTGACCGTCTCGCCCTCGATCTCGAGGATCAGGCGCAGCACCCCGTGCGTCGAGGGGTGCTGGGGCCCCATGTTGACGACGATGCGCTCCTCCTGGAGCGCCGAGGCCTCGGCGGCGAACTCGTCCCAGTCGCCACCCTCGACGGTGAACGACGGCAGGCCCTCGCCCTCGTCGGCCGGGCCGGTGGCGTACGGGTCCCGTGGACTCGTCGGCGTCCCGCCGGGTGCGGTGCTCATCGGTACGACCTCCGGGTGTCCGGCGGCGGGATGGTGGCGCCCTTGTACTCCACCGGGATCCCGCCGAGCGGGTAGTCCTTGCGCTGCGGGTGCCCGGGCCAGTCGTCGGGCATCTCGATCCGGGCCAGGGCCGGGTGACCGTCGAAGACGATGCCGAAGAAGTCCCACGCCTCGCGCTCGTGCCAGTCGTTGCCCGGCCACACCGACACCAGTGACGGGATGTGCGGGTCGTCGTCCGGGCAGACGACCTCGAGCCGCAGCCGCCGGTTGTGGGTCAGGGACAGCAGCGGGTAGACGGCGTGCAGCTCGCGCCCGGCGTCCTCGGGGAAGTGGACGCCGGAGACCCCCATGCACATCTCGAAGCGCAGGTCCGGGTCGTCGCGCAGCGCACGGGCCACCGCGAGCAGGTGCTGCCGACGCACGTACAGCGTCATCTCGCCCCGGTCCACGACGACCTTCTCGATCGCGGCGTCCCACCCCGGCCCGCCGTCCTCGCCGAGCACCTCGGCGAGCACGTCCGCCGCCTCGTCGAACCAGTCCCCGTACGGGCGCGTGCTCGGCCCGGGCATGACGACGGTGCGGACCAGACCGTTGTAGCCGGAGGTGTCGCCGGGCCCGGACACGCCGAACATGCCCTTGCGGACGCTGACGACCTCAGCGGTCGGCTCCGTGGTGGCCGGCAGGTTGTCCGAGCCGGCCTCAGCGGCCGCACGGGCCGGGGTGCGGTCGGCGCCCTCGGGCACGTCGTGAGTGCCGTCAGGTACGTCGTCGGTGGCGTCGCTCACCGCAGCAGCCCCTTCATCTGCGAGCTCGGCGTGGCGGCCAGCGCGGCCTGCTCAGCAGCCCGGGCCGCCTTCACGCGATTGGCGCCCAGCGGCATGTGCTGGATCTGGTCGTGCAGCTCGAGGATCGCGTTGAGCAGCATCTCCGGGCGCGGCGGGCAACCGGGCAGGTAGACGTCGACCGGCACGACGTGGTCGACGCCCTGGACGATGGCGTAGTTGTTGAACATCCCCCCGGACGACGCGCACACGCCCATCGAGATGACCCACTTGGGCTCCATCATCTGGTCGTAGATCTGCCGCAGCACCGGAGCCATCTTCTGGCTCACCCGGCCGGCGACGATCATGAGGTCGGCCTGGCGCGGGGTGGCCGCGAACCGTTCCATCGCGAACCGGGCGATGTCGTACTTCGGGCCGCCGACGGCCATCATCTCGATGGCGCAGCAGGCTAGGCCGAACGTCGCCGGCCACACCGACGACTTGCGGAGGTACCCCACCAGCTGCTCGACGGTCGACAGCACGACGCCGCTGGGCAGCTTGTCCTCGATCCCCATCAGCTCTCTCCTGTCAGTCCCACTCGAGCGCGCCGCGGCGCCACTCGTACACGTACGGAACGGTGATGAGCACGAGGAAGCCCATCATCGCCACGAGTCCGAACAGAGCGAGCTCCCGGAACGCCACCGCCCACGGCACGAGGAACACCACCTCGATGTCGAAGACGATGAAGGTCATCGCGACGAGGTAGTACTTCACCGGGAAGCGGCCGCCGCCGGCGGCCTGCGGCGTCGGGTCGATCCCGCACTCGTAGGCGTCGAGCTTGGCGCGGTTGTAGCGCTTCGGTCCCAGGATCGCGTTGGCCACCAGCGAGAAGACGACGAAGCCGGCGGCGAGAGCCAGTAGTCCGAGGATCGGGATGTACGGGTTGATCACGTCAGACATGCCCGTCTCGCTCCTCTGCTCGCACGGTCCGTGCGCCGTGGTCGGTGCGCTGTCGTAGGCCTGGCCCGACCGAGGCGGCGCCCATCCTAGGGGCCTGCGGTTTGGGGCACGCGGCGGGGCGGTCGGGGGTCATGCGGCCGGCGCGATCCGGGTCAGGCCGTTGATCAGCCGGTCCATCGCGTCCCCGCCGCGTGGGTCCGTGAGGTTCGCCAGCAGCTTGAGCGTGAACCGCATCAGCAGCGGGCGCGGCAGGCCGTAGCGGGTGGCGACCTTCATCACGTGCGGGTTGCCGATGAGCTGGACGAACACCCGGCCGAGCGTGTAGTAGCCGCCGAGGGCGTCCTTCATCACCTGCGGGTAGGCCTGCAGCGCACGCTCCCGAGCGGCGGCGTCCGGACGGGCCAGCGCCTGGGTGACGACGTCGGCGGCCAGCCGGGCGGACTCCATCGCGTAGGCGATGCCCTCCCCGTTGAACGGGTTGACCATGCCACCGGCGTCACCGAGCAGCAGGACCCCGTCGGTGTAGTGCGGCGTCCGGTTGAAGCCCATCGGCAGGGCGGCGCCTCGGACCTCCCCGACCTGGTTGTCCTCGGTGTACCCCCACTCCGGCGGCATCGTCGCCACCCACCGGCGCAGCAGCTCCTTGTAGTCCACCGTGCCGAAGGCCGAGGAGGAGTTGAGGATGCCCAGGCCCACGTTCGACGTCCCGTCCCCGACGCCGAACACCCACCCGTACCCGGGCAGCAGGTTCGACCGCTGCGGCTCGCCGTCCCACAGCTCCAGCCAGCTCTCCAGCCAGTCGTCGTCGTGCCGAGGGCTGCGGAAGTACGTCCGGACGGCGACCCCCATCGGCCGGTCGTCCCGCTTGGCCAGGCCGAGCGAGAGCGCGAGCCGGGCGGAGGTGCCGTCGGCAGCCAGCACCACGGGGGCGCGGTAGACGACCTCCTCACCGGTGCGCCGTCCGCGCTCGTCGACCGGGCGGGCGGTGACCCCGACGACCCGGCCGGTGGCGTCGTCCCGCACCGGACCGGTCACGTTCGTGCGTTCGAGCAGGGTCGCGCCCGAGGCGACGGCGTGCCGGGCCAGCGCCTCGTCGAAGTCGAGCCGGGGCCGCACGAGGCCGTAGTCGGGGAACGTGGCGAGGTCCGGCCACGGCAGCTCCAGGCGCATCCCGCCCCCGAGGATCCGCAGCCCCTGGTTGCGGATCCAACCGTCCTCAGACGGGGTCGGCAGGCCCATGGCGATGAGCTCCTTGACCGCACGGGGAGTCAGGCCGTCGCCGCACACCTTCTCGCGCGGGAACGCGGTCTTCTCCAGCAGCAGGACGTCGACGCCGGACCGGGCGAGGTAGTGCGCGGCGGTGGAACCGGCCGGGCCGGCGCCGACGACGATGACGTCGGCCTCGGCCGCCGTCGGGGGCCTGGGGGTCACGGTGCCTCACTCGTCGCCGTGGCGGGTCGGGTGCTCAAGGTGCTCGGGGTGCTCAAGCTGCTCAAGGTGCTCGGGGTGCTCAGGACGGACGCGGCGCTTGTGAACGTGTTCACGAAGTCCCCGGAAGTCTACGCCTCTACCGGACGGACGGCCCGGTGGAGGGCCACGATCCCCCCGGTGAGGTTGCGGTAGGCGACCTGCTCCCAGCCGGCGCCGCGGACGACGTCCGCCAAAGCCCGCTGGTCGGGCCAGGCCCGGATGGACTCGGCGAGGTAGACGTAGGCCTCGGGGTTCGACGACACCCGCCGGGCCACGCTCGGCAGGGCGCGCATGAGGTACTCGGTGTACACCGTCCGCCACGGCGCCCACGTCGGGTGGGAGAACTCGCAGACGACGAGCCGCCCCCCGGGACGGGTGACCCGCAGCATCTCGGCGAGGGCACGCTGCGGCTCGACGACGTTGCGCAGCCCGAAAGAGATCGTCACCGCGTCGAAGACCCCGTCGGCGAACGGGAGGCGGGTGGCGTCCCCGGCGACGAAGGACAGGTCGGGCCTACGGCGGCGGCCCACCTGCAGCATGCCGAGGGAGAAGTCGCACGGCACGGTGCGGGCCCCGGCGTCCGCGAACGGCTCGCTGGAGGTGCCCGTCCCGGCGGCGAGGTCGAGGACGGTCTCCCCGGGGCGGGCGTCCACCGCGCGCACCACCGCCCGGCGCCACAGCCGGTCCTGGCCCAGGGACAGGACGTCGTTGGTCAGGTCGTAGCGGCCGGCCACGCCGTCGAACATCGCCGCGACCTCGTGCGGCTGCTTGTGCAGGTCGGCGCGGCTCACGTCGGCACAGGGTACGGCTTAGTCTGTGCGCCGATGAGCGCCCTCCCCGCCGCCGGTGCGCGACTCGTGGCCCGCACCACGGCCCTCGACGTCGCAGGCGAGCTGCTCTCCTACCTGCCGCCGCCCTCGGACGACGACCCGCCGGTCGCGTGGGTGCGCCGGGGCGAGGGGATGGTCGGCTGGGGCGAGGCGCTGCGGGTGGACCTGGCCGGGCCGGACCGGTTCGCTGACGCGGCCCGGGTGTGGGCGCGGGTGTCCGCCGACGTCGCCGTCCGCGACGACGTCCGGCTGCCCGGCACCGGGCCGGTCGCGTTCGTCTCGTTCTCCTTCGCCGACGACTCCCCCGCCGGCGGCGTCCTCGTCGTCCCCCGGGTCGTCGTCGGACGCCGTGGTGGGACGTCCTGGGTGACGGCGGTCGCCCCCGAGGGTGCGCTGCCCGCGCCGGCCGCCCCGGCCCCGGCCGGTGCACCCGAGTCGCCGGGACAGGTCCGGTTCGCCGACGGCGTCCGGTCCGGACCGCAGTGGGCGTCCGTCGTCCGGGAGGCGGTGCGCCGGATCGGCGCGGGTGAGGTGGACAAGGTCGTGCTCGCTCGCGACCTGGAGGCGCAAGCGGACCGGCCGGTCGACCCACGACACCTGCTGACCCGCCTGGCCGCGCGGTACCCGTCGGTGTGGACGTTCGACGTCGACGGGCTGGTGGGCGCGACCCCGGAGCTGCTCGTGCGGGTGGAGCGCGGGCTGGTGACGTCGCGGGTGCTGGCCGGGACGATCCGGCGGACCGGGGACGACGAGCGGGACCTCGCGCTGGCCGGGTCCCTGGCTCGGTCGAGCAAGGACCTCGAGGAGCACGAGTACGCGGTGCGCTCCGTCGTCGAGGCGCTGCAGCCGTACTGCACGAGCACGAGCGCGCCGGAGTCGCCGTTCGTCCTGCACCTGCCGAACGTCATGCACCTGGCCACCGACGTCGCCGGAGTACTCGCTGCGGGCTCGGCGTCGCTGCTCGAGCTCGGCGCGGCACTGCACCCCACCGCAGCCGTCTGCGGCACGCCGACCGAGGCCGCCGCCAAGCTCATCGCCGAGCTGGAGGGGATGGACCGGGACCGCTACGCCGGCCCGGTGGGCTGGGTGGACGCCCGCGGCGACGGGGAGCTGGGGATCGCCCTGCGCTGCGCCCGGCTCGACCCGGCGGACCCGCGACGACTGCGCCTGTTCGCCGGCTGCGGCATCGTCGCCGGCTCCGACCCCGAGGCCGAGCTCGCCGAGAGCGACGCCAAGCTCGTGCCGGTGCGGGACGCCGTCAGCCCCGACCCCACCCCACCCCCACCCCCACCCCCACCCCATCCGTGATCATGCAATCCCGCCACCCTGTCGGCCACCGTCCGACTCGCAGAATGCTGGGTTGGTGGCACGACACGCCGTAAGAGTCGTGCCGAATCCAGCATTCTGCGGGCGTCGCCGATGCTCCGCGGCGATGGTGTGCAGCGACCTCGACGGCCCACCTGACCTCTCCTCCCCGTGATCATGCAATCCCGCCACCCAGGCCCGGGAGGTGGCGGGATTGCATGATCACGGGGAGCGGAGTGTGGGGCCAGGGGTGGCGGGATTGCATGATCACGGGGAGCGGAGTGTGGGGCCAGGGGTGGCGGGACTGCATGATCACGGGGAGGGGATCGTGGCCGTCAGGGGACGGTGTACACGGCGTCCCGGGAGTAGCCGGCACCGACGGTGAGGTCGTACTGGAGCAGCCGGTAGTCGGCGAGCACCGCCTGGGCGCGCGGACCGAGCGCCTCGACGTCCGGGACCACGCGCCCCTCGCCGTCCAGCACCGCCAGTGTCCCCAGCGCCGGGACCTCCGCCTGCACCTCGGCCAGCAGCGCGTCGAGCGGAGTCAGCGGCGCACCGGTCGCGGCGATCAGCTGCGGCACGAGCAGGTTCGGGCTGATCGGGTGCTCCGGCCGCACGGGCTCGGTCTCGAAGTTCGCGAACACCACCCACGGGGTCGAGTACTGGGCCAGGCGGTCGTTCTGCGCGAGGACCTCCGCCGGCCAGATCGGCGCGAGGTGGTCGCCGTAGTAGAGGACGACGGTGCGCTCGGGCAGTCGGTCGAGCTCGGCGGCCAGCTCGGCGAGCGCGGCGTCGCTGTGCTGCAGTCCGCGGACGTACTGCCCGAGCGTCTCTGCCTGCTCGGCGCTGAAGGAGCCCTCCACCGGCACCGGGTCGGAGTACCCGCGGTGCGGCACGTGGTTCTGCATCGTCACGACGTTCACGAGCATCGGCTCGGGCTCCGCGCGCAGCTCGTCGACGAGCTCCCGGAACACGGCCGCGTCGGAGACGAACGGGGCGTCCTCGATGGTGCTGCGCTGCGTCATCGTGTCGCGGAACTCGGCGCGGTCGAAACCGAGCGCGGGGTACACGGCGTGACGCTGGTAGAACTCCCCGACGTAGGGGTGCAGGGCCAGCGTCGGCCGGTCGGCGAACCGGTCCAGGTAGGACGGGAACGACGACGCGCGGGACACGAGCATCTGGAACGGGCTGTGCACCTGCGCCTGGTAGCTCGCCACGGCCAGACCGGTGAGCGCCTCGAACTCCACGTTCGCCGTCCCGCCGCCGTAGCCGGACACGAGCAGGGTGCCCGAGCTGTTGTCCGCCATGAGCTCGTGCAGGAACGGCAGCGGGTCCTCGGCCAGGTCGACGCCGTCCAGTCGGGTGGGGTCGGCGGTGCTCTCGGCCAGGACCAGGACGACGTTCGTGTCGGCGAGCGCGTCCTCGTCCCGTCCGACGTTGGCCGCCACGGCAGCCGCGCGGTACCGCTCGACGACCTCGGCGACCGCCTCGGGACCGTAGCCCGGTGGCTCGTCCATCGCGGTGGCCGGCAGGTTGTACAGGGCGCCGGCGACGAAGCCGTTCTTGGCGTAGTTGTCGAGCTGGCTCCACGGCGCCCAGATCGCACCGGCGCGTTCGTACACGTCACGCAGCGGGTTGCCCTCGACGTTGAAGGTCGCCGCGGTGACCACCACCACGCCGGCGACGAGCCCGGCGACGACTCGCAGGCCCGCCACGAGGCGGCGCCGCTGCCGGGTCGGCGACCGTCGTCGTCCCGGCCGGCGGACCAGTCGCGCCACCTGCCAGGTGACGAGGACGGCGGCCGCCATCGCGGCGACCAGGGCGAGCGCGGTGCCGGTGCCGATGCTCTCCACCAGCAGCCCGGCCTGGCGCAGGTAGACGACGTCGGTCGGGAACAGCGGCTCGGAGCGCAGGCTCATCTTGGCGTCGGCGGCGAACGCGACGAACCCGGTGGCCGCGAGGGTCAGGCCGGTGGTGAGCCACAGCCGCCCGGTGACCGCGTGGAGCAGTCCGACCACGCCCCAGACGACGGCGCCGCTGACGGCCAGGACGGGTCGCGGCAGCTGCTCCAGCCGTTCGGCGGCGCCCACCCACGGGTCGTTGAGGGCGTGCGCCCACTCCAGGACGAGCAGGACGACGAGGGCCAGGACGAACGTGGCGGTCACGTGACCGAGGACGCGTGGCCACAGCCGCGGCTGGGACCGGTGCGGCCCGCCCGCCGGACGCCGCTCGCGCACGGGTGGCGCGGGGCGGGTGGCACCGGGGACGGACACGACGGTCGAGAGTACTGCTGCGCCGCTCAGCGCGGGCCGTTCACCGCCACCCGGACGGCGTCCGCGACCCGCGCCTGCAGGGCGCGACGAGCGGACCGGTCGGCGCGGACGTGCAGCACGGAGCGTCCCGGCGGCGGGTTGGCGAGCGCCGTCCGCAGGTCTGCGAGGTCGACGGCCGGCCGGTGCGGGACGCCGATCCCCCGGCACAGCGCGGCGACGTCGCTGCCGTGCGGGGTGCCGAACACCCGCTCGAACACCGTGGCGAACCGCTCGTCCCCGTGCTCGAGCAGACTGAAGATGCCGCCGCCGTCGTCGTCGAGCAGCACGACTTGCAGGTCCGGCTCCGGCTCTGCGGGGCCGGCGAGCAGGCCGTTGAGGTCGTGCAGGAACGCGAGGTCGCCGACCAGCACCCGGGTCCGCCGGCCGGTCGCGAGCGCCACCCCGCTCGCCGTGGACAGCGTCCCGTCGATCCCGGACAGGCCACGGTTGGCCAGCACCCGCCGCGGCCGGTCCCACGGGGCGCCGGCGAGGTCGAGGTCCCGGACCGCGTTGGACGCGGCCGCGACGAGGACGTCGTCCGGGGCGGTGGCGCGGGCGACCTCCCGTGCCAGGACGAGGCCGTCGAGCGGCCGCGGTGCTCCCTGCGCCCGGTAGGCGGCCCGGTCGACGGCGTGGTCGGCGGCGTGGTCGACGGCGTGGTCGGCGGTGTGGTCGAGGACGTCGTCGAGGGCAGCCGTCGCCAGCCGGCCGGCACGCCGCCAGGACTCGAGCCAGCCGCCGTCGTCGCCTCCGGCGCCGGCACGGACGGCGGGCACCCGGCGCACGGCCCGTCCGGCGCGGGGGTCGTCGGCGCGGGGGTCGTCGGCGTGCCGGACGACGTGCACCACCTCGACGTCGTCGCGGGCCAGCAGCCGGGTCACCGGACGGGACAGCGTCGGGCGGCCCAGGACGACGACCCGCTCGACCCGGCCGCCGAGACCGGGCTCGTCGAGCAGCAGCCGGTAGGGCCCGATCGCGTGCGGCCCGCCGCGAGCACCGGACGACGGCTCGGCCAGCAGCGGCCAGCCGGCGGCCTCGGCGAGCCGGCGGGCGTCGTCCCCGGCCCCGGCCCCGGCCACGACGACGGTCCGCGGACCGGCGGCAAGGACGACGGCGGCCGGGTGGTCGGGGACGTCGTCCCGGGCCGGGGCGGCGGGACCGGCCGCAACCGTCCCGGGAGCGAGCGGGTCGTCGTCCACGGCCCGCGGGTCGTCGTCCGGGACCGGCGGGTCGTCGTCCGGGACCAGCGGGTCGTCGAAGGCGAGGTCGACGTGCACCGGGCCGGGGCGGCGGCCACCGGTCCCGCGCGCGGTGGCCACCGCGTCCCGGACGGCACCGGCGAGGCGCCCGGGCGGGTCCTCGGCGGGGACGTCGAGGGCCAGCCGGACGGCGCCGCCGAACAGCCCGGCCTGCAGGGCGGTCGTCTGGTTGGCCCAGGTGCCGCGCAGCCGGTGCGGCCGGTCGGCGGAGAGCACGAGCAGGGGCACGGCCGACTCGTGCGCCTCGAGCACGGCCGGGTGCAGGTTGGCGACGGCGGTGCCGGACGTCGTGACGACGGCAGCCGGCGCCGGTCCGCCGAGGGCCAGGCCGAGGGCGGTGAACCCGGCGGCCCGCTCGTCGACCCGGACGTGCAGCCGTGGCCCGCCGGCGGCGTCCGCGGCGGCCAGGGCGTACGCGAGCGGCGCCGAGCGCGACCCGGGGCACAGCACGACGTCCTGGACGCCGGCCTCGCGCAGTGCGGCGACGACGGCCCGCGCCGCGGCGGTGGAGGCGTTCACGTGCCGGACCCTCCAGTGCGGAGCAGACGGTGGCACCGGGCGACCCGGTCGAGCCACCGGTCCCGGGTGGCCGGGTCGGCGGCCAGGCGGGCCAGCCGTTCGGGGTCCGGCTCGACGGGCTGCACCGGCAGCGACCCGTCACGGACGGCGAGGTCGGCCACGTCGTCGGCGAGCAGCCCGCCGGTGCCGAGCCCGCAGGCCAGCTCGAGCCGCGGCAGGGCGGCGGCCGCGGCCACACCGGCGGCGATCCCGACCGCCGTGTCCAGGGCGCTGGACACGACGACCGGCAGGCCGTGCCGGCGCTCCAGCACCTCGGCGACCGCGAGCAGGCGGTGCACCCCGCCGAGCGGCGCGACCTTGAGGACGGCGACGTCGGCGGCACCGGCCCGGGCCACCGCGAACGGGTCCTCGGCTCGCCGGATGCTCTCGTCGGCGGCGATCCGGACGCCGATGCCGGCCCGGGCGAGCCGGCTGCGCAGGTCCGCGAGCTCGGGCACCGTGCGGCAGGGCTGCTCGGCGTACTCGAGGTCGTGGACGGCCAGGGCGGTGAGGGCCTCGAGCGCCGTCTCGACGTCCCAGCCTCCGTTGGCGTCGACCCGGATCCGCCCGGTCGGGCCGAGCAGGCGACGGACCTGCGCGACCCGGGCGACGTCGTCCGCGAGTCTGCCGCCGGCGGCGACCTTGACCTTCGCCGTGGTGCACCCCGGGAACCGGGCCAGGACGCCGGCGACCTCCTCGGGTCGGACGGCGGGCACGGTGGCGTTGACCGGGACGGCGGCCCGCAGGGGCGGGGGTGGCTCGCTCCAGCCGGCGTCGACGGCTGCGGCGAGCCAGGCCGCCGACTCGGCGTCGTCGTACTCGGCGAACGGGGCGAACTCGGCCCACCCGGCGGGGCCGTGGAGCAGGACGGCCTCGCGCTCGTCGATCCCACGGAACCGGACCCGCATCGGCAGCCGGACGACGACGGCGCCGTGCAGGAGCTCCTCGAGCGGGGGGACGACTCGCGGGACGAGGGTCGGGGTGTCAGTCGTGCGCACGCGCCGCTCCCTGGGTCGTGCCGCGCAACCGGTCCAGCCGCGCCATCGCCGGCGTGGCCAGGACGCCGTGGACGACGATGGAGGCGAGCACGGTGAACGCGACGACCGACCACAGCTCGCGGGCCTGGTCGAACCCGGTCTGCGCGGTGGCGTAGGACAGGTAGTACAGGGTGCCGATGCCACGGACACCGAAGAACGCGACGACGCGCCGTTCGTTGCCGCTGAGTCGCGGATCACCGAGCGGCAGCCGCCGCGACAGGCTCAGTCCCGCCGTCAACGGACGGAGGACGAGCAGCGCGACCAGGCCGACGACGACGCCCTGCCAGGTGAGGTCGGCGAGCAGCCCCCAGGACAGCGAGGCACCGAACAGCAGGAGCAGGAGCAGCGTGAGCAGGTGCTCGAGCCGGCTGATGAAGTCGTGCATCGTCGCGTGGAAGGCGTGCCGGCGCTCGTAGGACCGCAGCGCCAGTGCCGCGGTGAACACGGCGAGAAAACCGTAGCCGCCGACGACCTCGGTGAGGCCGTAGACGACGAACGTCGCAGCCAGGGCCAGGGCGGGCTGCCCGGTCTCGGCCAGCCGGAGCGCGTCGCTGCGCGACCGGAACGCCATCCGGGCCAGCAGCCACCCGAGGGCCCACCCCAGCAGGGCACCGACGGCGACCTTCCCGACGAGCTCCCAGGCGAGCCAGCGGCCGAGCCCGTGCTCGCCGGAGGCGAGAAAGACTGCGAGGTAGACGAACGGGAACGCCAGCCCGTCGTTGAGGCCGGCCTCGCTGGTCAGCGCGAACCGCGCCTCGTCGTCCTCGTCCACCCGGTCGCGGGCGTCCCCTTCGCCGGCGCTGTCACCGCCACCGGGCCCCTCGACCTGGACGTCACCGGCGAGCACCGGGTCGGTGGGCGCGAGGACGGCCCCCAGCAGGACCGCGGTGGCCGGGGCCAGGCCCATCACCCACCAGCCGAGCAGCGCGGCCAGGGCGATGAACAGCGGCATGCCGACGGCGAGCAGCCGCCAGGTCGACGCCCAGCCACGCAGTCCGAGCGGGCGGTCCAGGGCGAGACCGACGCCCATGAGCGCGACGATGACACCGAGCTCGGTGAGCCGCTCGGCCACCACGGGGTGCTCGACCGGGGAGACCACCACCTCGCCGGGCAGCGGCAGCAGGCCGATGAGGACGCCGGCGGCGACGAACGCCATCGGCACCGACATGGCGCGGCGGCTGACGAGGCCCGGCAGCACGACGGCGACGAGCAGCGCGATCCCCCCGATGAGGTAGAGGGCGTCGCCGGGGAGCTCCACGACCGCAGAGCCTAGGCGACCGGCAGTGACTCACCCCGGCGCCGCCGCAGGCCGCAGCGGCAGGCCCCTATCCTCGGACGCCGTGAGCGCGCAGCCGGTCTCGGAGACGTTCGACCCGTCGTCCTGGCGGGAGGTCGAGGGCTTCGGCGACCTCACCGACGTCACGTACCACCGGCACGTCGTCGACGGCCGGGACGCCGGGACGGTCCGGGTCGCGTTCGACCGTCCCGAGGTCCGCAACGCGTTTCGGCCGCGCACGGTCGACGAGCTGTACCGGGCCCTCGACCACGCCCGGATGACACCGGACGTCGGGTGCGTGCTGCTCACCGGCAACGGTCCCAGTCCGCGTGACGGCGGCTGGGCGTTCTGCTCCGGCGGCGACCAGCGGATCCGCGGCCGGTCCGGCTACCAGTACGCCAGCGGCGAGACCGCCGAGACGGTCGACGCCGCCCGTGCCGGCCGGCTGCACATCCTCGAGGTGCAGCGGCTGATCCGGACGATGCCGAAGATCGTGGTGGCGGTGGTGAGCGGTTGGGCGGCCGGCGGGGGGCACAGTCTGCACGTGGTCTGCGACCTGACGGTCGCCAGCCGGGAGCACGCCCGGTTCAAGCAGACGGACGCCGACGTCGGGTCGTTCGACGGCGGCTACGGCTCGGCCTACCTGGCCCGCATGGTGGGGCAGAAGCGGGCGCGGGAGATCTTCTTCCTCGGCCGGACGTACACGGCCGAGGAGATGCGCGAGATGGGTGCGGTGAACATCGTCGCCGACCACGTCGACCTCGAGCGGACGGCGCTCGAGGTGGCCCGCGAGATCAACGGCAAGAGCCCGCAGGCGCAGCGGATGCTGAAGTTCGCGTTCAACCTCGTCGACGACGGCCTCATGGGCCAGCAGGTGTTCGCCGGCGAGGCGACCCGGCTCGCCTACATGACCGACGAGGCGGTCGAGGGGCGTGACGCCTTCCTGGAGAAGCGGGACCCCGACTGGTCCCCGTTCCCCTGGTACTACTGACCCACCCACTCAACCCCTTTCCGTGATCATGCAATCCCGCCACCCTCCCAGCGCGCGCGCCACTCACTCAACCCCAATTGGTGATCATGCAATCCCGCCACCCAGCGCCCACCCTTCTGCGCAGAGAATGCTGGGTTGGTGGCACGACACGCCGACAAACCAGCGCCAGAGCCAGCACTCTGTGAGCCTGCGGGTGGCGGGATTGCATGATCACGGGGGGCGTGGGGGGTGGCGGGATTGCATGATCACGGGGCAACGGGGGGTGGCGGGATTGCATGATCACGAGTGGGGGGTTCTTGGCTGGCCACCGGGCGGGGGGTGGAGTCAGGCAGGGGGTGGAGTCAGGCAGGGGGTGGAGTCAGGCAGGGGGTGGAGTCAGGCGGGAGCTGGGGAGAGACCGTCGTGCAGCAGGTGGTGACGCAGCGCCGCCCGCAGCACCGCCGTTCCGACCGGCGTCGCACTGACCCGGTCCTGCGGCTCGGTCCGCAGCAGCCGGAGCACCCGCCCCGCCTCGATCGACTCGTGCAGCACGTGCCGGCACAGCCCGAGGTCCGGTGCCCCCGACACGGTGCGCCACCCTTCGTCGGCGTAGACCTGCTGGACCGTGCGGGCGAGGTCACCGACCACCGCCTCCCCGTCCGCGGCGAGCGCCAGGGTGAGCACCTCACGAGCCACCGCCTCGGCGTCCCGCGGTGTGCCGAACCAGCGGTCGGCGACCGCGGTAGCCAGCCGCTCCGGGTCGCTCGCGGCCGCGCGGCCGGCGACGGTCAGAGCCAGCGCGCCCCGGTGCACTCGCACGAGCCCGGTCCGCTGCGCCACCCGCCGCAGCCGGGTCAGGTACGGGTTCTGGTGCTCCGGTGAGGTCGCGGAGGGATGGTGGTCGACGCCGGCGGTCACGGCCCAGGCCCGGACGACGTCCCGCGGGAGGTAGCCGCGCGCCGACAGCCGGACGGGCTCGGCAAGAACCGCCAGCAGCGCCTCCAGCAGCGGCATGTCACCGGGGCGACCGGTGAGCCGGTCCGGGACGCCGGAGGTCAGCACCTCGCGCAGCGGCTCGGCCAGCTCGGCCAGCACCGGGGACCGGTCGGTCCACGCGGCGAGCCGTTCCGAGGCGATGCCGTGCAGCGGGCGCAGCCCGGCCGCCTCGCGGAACGGCGCCGTCAGCACGGCGTCCGTCAACCCGGTCCGGACCGCGCGCGAACCCCTCCCGGCGGCCGTGTGAGCGCCGGAGACCATCGACAGCTCGAGGGCGTTGGCCACCCGCTCGTAGGTGTCGGCCTCCGCCGGGCCCATCACCGGCCCCCAGGTGATGAGGTCGGTGTCCGGGGGCTGGATCCCCGAGGCGCGAAGGGCGGCGGCGTAACGGTTGGCCCAGTCCTCGAGGTCGTCCACGGCGAGCAGCACCTCGCGGGTGGTCTCGCTGCGGGCGAGCTCGGCGTACCGGCCCAGGCCGGCCGCGGCGAGCACGTCGCCGAGGCCCCGAGCCAGCCGGACCGTCCACTGCGGGGACCCGTCGCTGCGGCGGGCGAGGACGTCCCACAGGTACATCTGCAGCCACCACTGGCTGACCTCGCGGGCGTCGCCGGTCCCCTGCGTGAGGTCCTCCCAGGCAGCCCGGACGGCGTCGGCCAGGTCGGGCTCCCGACGAGCGACGTCCTGCAGCGCCGACTCGACCCTCGTGTCCACGGCACGAGCCTGCCACTGGTACCCATGGTGCGTGGACAGGGTGCAGCGGGTCGGTGTGCCGACCGGTGACGACGTGCTGAGGTTGCTGCCCGCGCTGGCCGACGCCCTGAGCGGGAGCGGCCCGGCGCTGCTCCCGGTGCCACCTGGCCCGACGGCCGGGCCGCTGCTCGCCGTGGCCCGGGTGGACGAGCCGGTGGCCGAGGGCACCGCCCTGCTGCTGGCGACGTCCGGGTCCACCGGAGCACCCAAGGTGGTCGAGCTCGGCGCGGACGCCCTGCGCGCCTCGGCTGTCGCGACCACCACTGCGCTGGGCGGTCCGGCCCGGTGGCTGCTGGCACTGCCGGTCGCCCACGTCGCCGGGTGGCAGGTGCTCGTGCGCAGCGTCGTGGCCGGCACCGAACCGGTCGTGCTGGACGTGAGTCAGCGCTTCACCCCCGCAGCGTTCGCGACGGCGGCGGGGCGGCTCGGCCACACCCGCGCCTGCACCGCTCTGGTGCCGACCCAGCTGCACCGCCTGCTGGCGGACCCGGCCGGCCGGGAGGCGCTCACCCGGTTCGCCGCGGTCCTGGTCGGCGGGGCGGCCACGTCCCCGGCCCTGCTGGGACGGGCCCGCGCCGCGGGCGTCGCCGTGGTGACGACGTACGGGATGACGGAGACCGCGGGCGGGTGCGTCTACGACGGACGGCCGCTGGACGGCGTCCGGGTGGCCGTCGAGGACGACGGCCGGGTCCGGCTGGGCGGGCCGGTGCTGGCCCGCGGCTACCGCGGGGACGACTCCGCGACCCGGGAGGCGTTCACCGAGGACGACGACGGCCGGTGGTTCCGTACCGCCGACGCCGGCCGGATCGACGACGGGGTGCTCAGCGTCTCCGGGCGGATCGACGACCTCGTCGTCACCGGCGGCCGCAAGGTCGCCCCGGCGGCGATCGAGCGGGTCGTCGGCGAGCTGCCGGACGTCGAGGCGTGCCTCGTCGTCGGCGTCCCGGACGCCGAGTGGGGGCAGGCCGTGACGGCACTCGTCGTCGGCGCGGCGGACGCCGCGGCGGTCCGCGCGCACGTGACCGCGCGGCTGGGCGCCGCCCACGCCCCTCGGCACGTCCTGCACGTGGCGGAGCTGCCGCTGCTCGGGATCGGCAAGCCGGACCGGGCCGCCGCGGTCGACCTCGCCACCCGGGCGCTGGGCAGCGGCGGCTAGCCTGCCCGCCCGTGGCCACGCTCGCGCAGTGGGTCGAGGGCGCTCGACCGCGGACCCTGCCGGCCGCCGTCGCCCCGGTCGCCGTGGGAACCGGCGCCGCGGTGGGGCTCGGCGCGACCGAGCCGGTGCGGGCGCTGCTCGCCCTCGTCGTCGCCCTCGCCCTGCAGGTGGGAGTGAACTACGCCAACGACTACAGCGACGGGGTGCGCGGCACCGACACCGACCGGGTGGGCCCGCTGCGGCTCGTCGGGTCGGGTGTCGCCGCCCCGCCGGCTGTGCGCAACGCCGCCGTCGCGGCCCTCGGGGTGGCCGCGGTCACCGGGTTCGTCCTCGTCGCGCTGTCCGGGTCGTGGTGGCTGCTGCTCGTCGGGGCGGCCGCCGTGGTCGCCGCCTGGACGTACACCGGAGGACGCCGCCCGTACGGCTACGCCGGGCTCGGCGAGGTGTTCGTGTTCGTGTTCTTCGGCCTCGTGGCGGTGCTCGGGACGACGTGGACCCAGGCCGGCGAGGTGTCCTGGCCGACGCTCGCCGGCGCCGTCGGGGTCGGTCTGCTCGCCTGCGCGGTCCTGGTCGCGAACAACCTGCGTGACGTGCCGACGGACGCCGCCGCCGGGAAGCGGACCCTCGCCGTCCGCCTCGGTGAGCGGCGCACCCGCTCGCTGTACGTCGTCCTGGTCGTCGGCTCCCTGGCCGCGGCCCTGCTGGCAGCGGTCACCGGCCGCCCCGGCGCGCTGCTCGGGCTGCTCGCCGTCCCGCTGGCGGTCACGCCGGTGCGCACGGTGCGCGGCGGGGCGACCGGGCCCGCGCTCGTCGCGGTGCTGCGGGACACCGGTCGGTTCGAGCTGGCCTACGGTCTGCTGCTCGGGGTGGGGCTGGCGCTGTAGCGAGGAACCCTGCTGCGCGCAGCACGCGCAGCACGCGCCGTACGCGCCGTGCCGCCACCCCACCTCACCCAGAATGCTGGGTTGTTGGCGCGACACGCGGGCAGACCTGGACTGGATCCAGCATTCTGTGGGCCAGGGTGGCGGGATTGCATGATCACGGGGAGGACGTGCAGGGTGGCGGGATTGCATGATCACGGGGAGGGTGGGGCGGCGGGGTGAGGGGCGGCCTAGCCTTGAGGACGTGTCCCCGTACCTGAAGTACACCGTCCTGCGGCTGGGCCTCTTCGTCGCCGTCCTCGGCGTGCTCTTCGTGCTCGGCGCGCGCGGGTGGCTGCTCGTACTCCTCGCGGCGGTGGTGTCCATGGCGCTGTCGTTCGTCGTGCTCGGCAACGCCCGGGAGGAGATGACCACCGCCATCGCGGCGCGGACCCAGCAGCGGACGACGCAGCGGCGAGGACGGCTCGACCGCGCCATCGACGAGGACGCCGCCGCCGAGGACTCCTCCCTGGAGCGGCCACCCGTCGACGGGGACCGCTGACCGCCGGCCCGTGCCCGTACGCCCGCGACGTACAGTGGTGAGGTGCTTCGAGCGCTCGCCGTCCTGCTCGCGATCGGCCTGACCGTCTACGCCGTCGTGGACTGTCTGGGCACGGACGAGCGCGAGCTCCAGGGCCTGCCTCGCAGTGTCTGGCTGCTCGTCATCCTGCTGCTGCCGGTGTTCGGACCCATCGCCTGGGTGCTGCTGGGCCGTAACCACGCCGACCCCGGTCCCGCACCCCGCGGCGGCCAGACGGTGGCCCCGGACGACGACCCGGACTTCCTCCGGCGGCTCGAGGACCGCAAGCGGCAGCAGGCGCAGGAGGAGCGGCTGCGCCGCTGGGAGGAGGACCTGCGCCGCCGGGACGACAACGGCGGTGGCCGCCAGGAGCCGTGAGCGGCGGCCCGCGCCTCAGCCGATCCCGGCGTAGGAGTGGTTGCCGGGGAAGAAGACGTTGACGATCCCGAAGTTCACGAGGACCGCGGCGTACCCGGCCATCGCCAGGTAGGCCGCCCGCCGCCCGTCCCACCCGCGGGTCGCCCGGGCGTGCAGGTACGCGGCGTAGACCACCCAGATGACGAACGTCCACACCTCCTTGGGGTCCCAGCCCCAGTACCGTCCCCAGGCCACCTCGGCCCAGATGGCACCAGCGACCAGGGTGAAGCTCCACAGCGGGAACGACACGGCGATGAGCCGGTAGGCGAGGCGCTCGAGGTCGGCGGCGGACGGCAGCGCGTCCATGAAGCGGCCGCCGCGCGGTGGGGCGCCGGCGGCCCGGGCCCGCTCCCGGCGGTCCTGGACCAGCTGCAGCACGTTGACCGAGAAGGCGATCGTGAACAGGGCGCTGGAGATGAACGCGACCGAGACGTGGACGATCAGCCACTCGCTCTGCAGTGCCGGCGCCAGCGCACTCGCCTGGGTGTACATCGTCGTGACGGCCAGTCCCAGGGTGAGCAGCACCGGGCCGATGACGAAGGTGCCGAGGTAGCGCAGGTCGCGCCAGGCCAGGGCGACCAGGAAGACCCCGGTCACCACCGCGGCCCCGGAGATGGAGAACTCGTACATGTTGCTCCACGGCGCCCGCTGCACGGACAGGCCGCGAGCGAGCACCCCGCCGACGTGCAGCAGGAACGCCAGCCAGGTCAGCGCCACGGCGATCCCGGCGGCGCGGCGGCGTCCGCCCGGTCCCCCGGCGGCGTCCGCAGCACCGGGCTCGGCATCCGCGGGCGGCGGCACGGACTCGACG
Source organism: Kineosporiaceae bacterium SCSIO 59966 (assembly GCA_020881835.1). NCBI lineage: Bacteria > Bacillati > Actinomycetota > Actinomycetes > Kineosporiales > Kineosporiaceae > Kineosporiaceae bacterium SCSIO 59966. Next base: position 378,256 of record CP052876.1, on the reverse strand, counting down.
GGCGGCGGCACGGACTCGACGGGCGGCGAGACGCCGGCCCCGACGGACGCCAGCTCGCGCTCGGGCTCGGACGCCGTCCGCCCGGCGGTGCGTCCGGTGCCGGACAGGTCGACGGCGAAGGCCAGCAGGGCCACGGTGTAGACGACGATCGCCGAGTACACCAGGGCGTCGCTGAGCAGGGCCAGGTCCACGGTCATCCTCCAGTGCGGGCGGGGGCGCCGACCGAGCGCTCGAGCAGGTCCCGCTGGAGCGCCTCCACCTCGCCGGCCAGGCCGGCGTCGTCACCGCGTGCGAGCCCGGCGACCTCCACGACGGTACGCCCTTCGTCGTCCCGGCCGGCGCGCACCCACACCCGGCGGCGCGGGACGAACAGGGACGCGACGAGCCCGGTGATCGCGAGCACCGCGAAGGCCAGCGCCCACCCCTTCGCCGGGTCGGCGCGCACGGTGAGCCCCGCGAACCGGTCGAGGGAGACGAACTCGACGGTGCCGGCGCCGTCCGGCAGCTCGGCGCTCTCACCGGGCGCGAGGGCGACGGTGAAGGGGGCGCCGTCCGGGGTCCGCAGCTGCTCCATCCCCTCGGTGTCGAGCTCGTACACCGACTGCGGCACACCGTCGTCCAGGCCGAGGTCCCCGACCCACGCGGACAGGAACAGCCGCGGGTCCCGCGCGTCGGGGAACACCGAGACCGGGCCGAGCTCGGGGTCGACGACCGCCGTCGGCAGGAACAGCCCGCCGAGCCCGATCTGCTGCGGAGCGGCGTCGACGACCTTGACCACCCCGGTCGAGGAGTAGTTGTCGTCCTGCGCCAGGAACGGCACCTGGTCGTCGAACGCGACCCGGCCCTCGCCGTCGGTGACCCGGATCCGCGGCGCGTACCCGTTGCCGGCGAGGTACACCTGGGCGTCACCGATGCCGAGCGGGCCGTTGACCTCGATCGTGCGCTGCTGCGGCTGCGCGCCCGGCTCGGGGACGACGGTGACGTCCGCCTCGAACAGCCGCGGCGCGCCGAACTGCGAACCGCCGGCCTGGTCCTCGAAGCGGACCCGCAGGTCGTCGACGGTGAGCCGGAACGGCGGCAGGTCCGCCGGGTCGAACCACACCCCCGGGTCGAAGGTGTCGTAGTCGGCCAGGGAGTTGGCGAAGGCCTGGCCGACCGGGACGACGACCTGGCCGCGATAGCCCACCAGGCCGCCCAGGGCGACCGCGACGAGCAGGCCGACCAGCGACAGGTGGAACAGCAGGTTGCCGGTCTCCCGGGCGTAGCCGCGCTCGGCGGCGACCGCGTCGTCCCGGCGGACCACCCGGTACCGGCGACGGCGCAGCAGCCGCCGGGCGGCCTCCAGCACCTCCTCGGGGGCGGCGTCGGTGACGGCCAGCCGGTGGGCCGGCATCCGGGCCAGGCGGCGGGGCGTGCGCGGCGGGTCGGCCCGCAGGGCGCGTGCGTGGGCGAGGGTGCGCGGCACGACGCAGCCGATCAGCGAGACGAACAGCAGCAGGTAGATCGCCGAGAACCACGGGGAGGCGTAGACGTCGAAGAACCCGAGCCGGTCCAGCCACGGACCGAGCGTGGGTCGTTCGGCGAGGTACTCCTGCACCGCCACCGGGTCCACGCCGCGCTGGGGGATCACCGACCCGGGGACGGCGGCGACGGCCAGCAGTAGCAGGAGGAACAGCGCGGTGCGCATCGAGGTGAGCTGGCGCCAGACCCAGCGCGCCCAGCCTGCCGCCCCCAGCGTGGGGCCCACGGGTGCGGTGCTCACCTCAGATGATCGTCTCGAAGCCGGCAATGGTTCCCTGCAGCGCGGTCATCCACGTCGTCCAGACCCCGCTGACGAGCAGCAGCCCGACGACGACGAGCATCGCCCCGCCGGCCCGGGAGATCGCGAGCCGGTGGCGCCGCAGCACGTCGAGCGTGCGCACACCGCGTCCCAGCCCAGCGGCGACGACGAGGAACGGCAGGCCGAGCCCGAGGCAGTACGCGACGGTCAGCACGGCGCCGCGGCCGGCCGACCCCTGCTGCAGGGTGAGCCCGAGCACCGCGGCCAGCGTCGGCCCCACGCACGGCGCCCAGCCGAGGCCAAACACGACGCCGAGCAGCGGGGCGCCGGCCAGCCCGGCAGCGGGCCGCCACGGCAGCCGGCGCTCCCGCTGCAGTGACGGCAGCACACCGAGGAACACCACGCCCATCACCAGGACGACGACGCCGAGGACCCGGGTGAGCTCCGCCGTCCACTGCTGCAGCAGGCCCCCGAGCCCGCCGAAGGCGGCGCCGAGGGTGACGAAGACGGCGGTGAAACCGAGCACGAACAGCGTGGCGCCGGCGAGGACCCGGCGCCGCGGCTGGTCCTCCAGGTCCTGGCCGGTGAGCCCGGTGACGTAGCCGAGGTAGCCGGGCACGAGCGGCAGGACGCACGGCGAGGCGAAGGAGACGAGGCCGGCGAGCGCGGCGACCGGCAGGGCCAGCAGCATCGGGCCGCTGAGCACGGTCTCGGCGAAGGTGCTGCCGATGCTCACTCGGCACCCCCGCCGGCCTCGGCCAGCACGTCGTCCAGCAGGCCGCGCAGCGTCGAGCCCTCCACCCGGCCGAGCACGCGGGCGGCGACCCGGCCCTGCCGGTCCAGCACGAGGGTGGTCGGCACCGCCTGCGGCGGCACCTTGCCGCGCAGGGCGAGCAGCGCCTCCCCGGAGGTGGCGTCGAGCAGGCTGGGGTAGCCGATGCCGTAGGTGCGTTCGAAGGCCGTGGCGTTCGCCGCGTCGTCCCGGGTGTTGATCCCGAGGAAGCGCACCCCGTCGTCGGCGTACTCGGCCGACACCTCGGCGAGGTCCGGGGCCTCGGCCCGGCACGGGGCGCAGGCGGCGTACCAGACGTTGAGCACCACGACGTCCCCACGCCACGCCGCCACGTCGACCTGCTCGCCGTGCGTGCTCTCACCGGCCAGCTCGACCGGGTCCTCCCGCTCGCCCGGGGCGAGGGTGGTGATGGTGCCGTCGCCGGAGACGTAGTTCTTGGCGTCCCCCGCCCGGGCCTGCTGGGACAGCGGGTCGGACGCCGTGCAGCCGGTGACCGCGAGCAGCACCGCCACGGCCGGCGCGAGGGCTCGGACCGTCCGGTTCACGCCCCGGCCACCTTGTTCGCCCCCGGCAGCAGGTCACCGGCAGGTTCGGAGTAGCTGGTGCCGACGATTCGGCCGTCCTCGTAGTGCAGCGAGGTGAGGCTGGCCAGGGAGCACTGCCGCCGACGCGGGTCGTGCCACAACCGGCGCCCCTCCACGGCGCTGCGCGCCGTCCAGATCGGCAGCTGGTGGCTGACGATGACCGCCTCCCGGCCCTCGACGTGGGCGGCAGCGTCGGCGGCGGCGGCCAGCATCCGCTCGGCGATGAACCGGTAGGACTCCCCCCACGAGGGCCGCAGCGGGTTGCGCAGGTGCCACCAGTGCCGGGGATGGTGCAGCGCCCCGTCGCCGACCCCGAACGTCAGCCCCTGGAAGTGGTTGCCCGCCTCGATCACCCGGTCGTCGGTGTGGACCGGTAGGCCGTAGGCGTCGGCGGTCGGCCGGGCGGTCTGCTGGGCGCGCTCCAGCGGGGAGGCGACGACGAGCGCGACGTCGTGGCCGGCGCCGACCAGGTACTCGGCGACCCGCTCGGCCATCGCCAGACCGAGGTCGGACAGCCGGTACCCGGGCAACCGCCCGTACAGCACCCCCTCCGGGTTGTGCACCTCGCCGTGGCGCAGCAGGTGCACGGTCGTCCTCGCCATGGCCCCAGTGTCCCAAACCCGGTGACGCTGGGGTCCGGCGGTCGGGGTCCGGCGGTCGGGGTTCGGCGGTCAGGGTCCGGCGGTCAGCGTCCGGAGGCGGCCGCCGCCGCGCGGGCGGCGTGCGGCAGCGCGTCGAGCACCTGCTCGACCGCCGCGTCGTCGTGGGCGGCGGAGAGGAACCACGCCTCGAACGCGCTGGGCGGCAGGTGGACGCCGCGAGCGAGCATCTCGTGGAAGAACGCGCGGAACGCCCCGAGGTCCTGGTCGCGGGCCGCGTCGTAGTCGTGCACCGCCTCGCGGGTGGTGAAGAAGACGCTGAACATGCTGCCGGCGTGGTTCACCAGGTGCGGCACCCCGGCGGCCGTGAGCGCCTCGGACGCCGCCGCGGACACCGTGGCGGCGGTGGCGTCCAGGTGCGCGTAGACGTCGTCGGTGCAGCCGCGCAGGGTGGCCAGGCCGGCGGCGGTGGCGACCGGGTTCCCGGACAGGGTGCCGGCCTGGTAGACCGGCCCGGCGGGCGCGAGGTAGGCCATGACGTCGGCCCGGCCGCCGAAGGCCGCGGCGGGGAACCCCCCGCCCATGACCTTGCCGAAGGTGTAGAGGTCGGCGGGCTCGACGTCCGGCTCGCCGGCCGCGGCGCGGCGGGCGGCGGCCAGCCCGTGCCAGCCGGAGCGCGACACCCGGAAGCCGGTCATCACCTCGTCGCTGATCAGCAGGGCGCCGTGCGCCCGGGTCAGCCGGCGCAGCGCGGCCTCGAACTCGGGGAGCGGCGGGACCACACCCATGTTCCCAGCGGCGGCCTCGGTGATGACGGCCGCCACCCGCTCACCGTGCTCGGCGAGGGCCCGCTCCAGGGCTGCGACGTCGTTGTAGGGCAGGACGATGGTCTGGGCCGCGCTGGCACCGGTGACCCCGGGGGTGTCCGGCAGGGCGAAGGTCGCCACCCCGGAGCCGGCCGAGGCGAGCAGCGAGTCAACGTGGCCGTGGTAGTGGCCGGCGAACTTCACCACGAGCTCGCGGCCGGTGACGCCTCGGGCCAGCCGGACGGCGCTCATCGTCGCCTCGGTGCCGCTGCTGACCAGCCGCACCTGCTCGACCGGCGCCACCCGGGCCACGATCTCCTCGGCGAGCGCCACCTCGCGCTCGGTCGGCATGCCGAAGGAGAAGCCCTGCCCGGCGGCGTCCCGGACGGCGTCCAGGACGTCGGGGTGGGCGTGACCCAGGATGAGCGGGCCCCACGAGCAGACGAGGTCGACGTACCGCCGCCCGTCGGCGTCCTCGAGCCACGGCCCGTACCCCCGGGTGGCGAAGCGCGGAGTGCCCCCGACCGCGCGGAAGGCCCGCACCGGGGAGTTCACCCCACCGGGGATGACGGCGCGGGCCCGCTCGAAGAGCGACTGCGAGGCGGGGGCGTCAGCGGGGTAGGGCTGCCGGCTCGTCACGGAGGAGGTCGTCACGGTGGCGATTGTCCCGCTCGCCCCCCACACCCACCCCATCCCCCCCTTCGTGATCATGCAATCCCGCCACCCACGGGCACGACCCTGGTCAGGTCTCCCGCAGGTGGGCGGCGACCTTGGCCATCGCGGACCCGAAGGCCGCGACCTCCTCGGGGGTCATCTGGTCGAACAGGTGGCTGCGGACGCCCTCGACGTGCACCGGGGCGGCCGCGACGAGCTCGTCCCAACCGGCGTCCGTCATGACGCACAGGACGCCGCGCCGGTCGCCGGGACAGGCCTCGCGCCGGACCAGGCCGCGCTGCTCCATCCGCCGGGCGGTGTGAGTGAGCCGGCTGCGGGAGTGCACGAGCCGGTCGGCGAGCTGGCTCATCCGCAGCGCGCGCTCGGGGACCTCCGAGAGCCGCACGAGGATCTCGTACTCCGGCAGGGACAGTCCGCTGCGCTCGTCCAGCTCGCGGGAGAGCCGGTCCCACAGCCGCTGGTCGGCCTCGAGAAAGGCGCGCCACACGCGCTGCTCCTCGGCGTCCAGCCACCGGACCACCCCGTCACCCTACCCCTCGTGATGAGCCCGAACCCCCTGTTCGTGATCATGCAGTCCCGCCACCCACCCGGCCCCCGGCCGGGCTCGCAGAATGCTGGGTTGGCGGCGCGACACGCCGGCACAGCAGCGCCGAACGCAGCATTCTGTGCTGGAGGGCCATGAGGCGTTCCTGCAGTCCGGCATCCCGAGCCCGCCACTCTCGGCGGCGCGCAACGGACGAGCGCCGCGGTGGCCGCCACGTCTCCTGAGGACGAGACCTGCCACCGCGGCGCCGGGGAGGTGGCCCGAGGTCAGGACTGCTTGATGGCGCTGACGTCGAACGCCAGGCGGACCTTCCTGCTGACCAGCACGCCGCCGGTCTCCAGGGCGGCGTTCCAGGTCAGGCCCCACTGCTCGCGGTCGACCTCGGTCTCACCGGAGAAGCCCGCCCGCTGGTTGCCGAACGGGTCGGTGGCCACGCCGGTGAACTCGACCTTGAGAGTCACCGGCTTGGTGACGCCCTTGATGGTGAGCTCGCCGTCGACGAGGTAGTCCTCGCCGTCCGGGCGGACGCCGGTGGTGCGGAAGGTCATCTCCGGGTAGTTCTCGACGTCGAAGAAGTCGGCGGAGCGCAGGTGCGCGTCCCGGTCGGCGCTGCGGGTGTCGACCGAGGCGACCTGGATGGTCGCGGTGGCGCTGGAGTCGGCGGGGTCGTCGCCGATGACGATCGTGCCCTGGACGTCGTTGAACGTGCCGCGGACCTTGGTGACCATCGCGTGCCGGGCGGTGAAACCGACCTCGGAGTGCGCCGGGTCGACGACGTACGTCCCGGGGGTCAGGCCGGCGGGCAGCTGGGTGGTGGTGGTCTCGCTCATGCTCGGGCTCCTTCACGTGGTCGGGGCCGGTGCCGTGACGGCGTCCGGCAGGGACGTGAGCGGGAACCTCCTTGACGATTCAACTATTCCGGGCGTCTCGCGTCCTGAGCACCGCGGCGTCCGCCGAGGCAGGTGTCAGCCGGCCCGCAGCAGGCGGGCGGCCTCGACGGCCCAGTAGGTCAGCACCGCCCCGGCGCCGGCGCGGTGGACCGACAGCAGCGTCTCCAGGACGGCGGCCCGCCGGTCGATCATCCCGGCGGCCGCGGCGGCCTCGACCATCGCGTACTCCCCCGACACCTGGTAGGCCCACACCGGGACGTCGACCGCGGCCGCGACCGCGGACAGGACGTCGAGGTAGGGCAGCGCGGGCTTGACCATGACGACGTCGGCGCCCTCGGCGACGTCCAGGCGGACCTCGCGCAGCGCCTCGACGGCGTTCGCCGGGTCCTGCTGGTAGGTCCGCCGGTCCCCCTGGAGCGCGGAGTCCACGGCGTCACGGAAGGGCCCGTAGAAGGCGGAGGCGTACTTGGCGGCGTAGGCGAGCAGCAGCACGTCGCTGCGACCGGCGTCCTCCAACGCCGCCCGGACGGCGCCGACCTGGCCGTCCATCATCCCGGACAGCCCGAGCAGGTGAGCCCCGGCGTCGGCCTGCGCCAGCGCCATCGCGGCGTAGCGCTCGAGGGTCGCGTCGTTGTCCACCCGGCCGCGCTCGTCCAGCACACCGCAGTGCCCGTGGTCGGTGAACTCGTCGAGGCACAGGTCGGCCATCACGACGGTGCGGTCCCCGACAGCGGCGGTGACCGAGCGCAGCGCCGCGTTGAGGACGCCGTCCGGGTCGGTGCCGCAGCTGCCGACCGCGTCCCGTTCGGCCGGGACGCCGAACAGCATGACCCCGCCCACGCCGGCGTCCACGGCCTCACCGACGGCGTCGACGAGCGAGGACGGGGTGTGCTGCACCACCCCGGGCATGCTGCTCACCGGCGCCGGTTCGCGCAGCCCCTCCTTGACGAAGAGCGGCAGCACGAGTCGCTCCGGGGCCAGCCGGTGCTCGGCCACGAGCGAGCGCACCGCCGCGGTGGAGCGCAGCCGCCGTGGACGCTCCGCCGGGTAGGGCATCAGCGGGCCTTGCGCCGCGCGGACGGACGCCGCTCGCTGGGCCGCAGCACCGGCTCGCCCGCCTCGAGCGCGCTGGCCCGCAGCCCGGTGCCGTACTCGGCCAGGGCGTCGACGAGGGCGGCGCTGCTCGCCTCGGGTGCCAGCACGTCGACTCGCAGCCCGTGCTCCTCGGCGGTCTTCGCGGTCGCCGGCCCGATGCACGCCACCACGGTCGAGGGGTGCGGCTTGCCGGCGATGCCGACGAGGTTGCGCACCGTCGAGGACGACGTGAAGACCACGGCGTCGAACGCCCCGGTCTTGATGGCGTCGCGCACGGGTGCGGGCGGCGGGGCGGCCCGCACGGTCCGGTACGCGGTGACGTCGTCCACCTCCCAGCCGCCCGCCTGCAGGCCGGCGACGAGGGTGTCGGTGGCGATGTCCGCCCGGGGCAGGAAGACCCGGTTGATGGGGTCGAGCACCTCGTCGTAGGGGGGCCACTCGGCCAGCAGGCCCTGAGCGGACTGCTCGCCGGAGGGCACGAGGTCAGGTTCGATGCCCCACTCGCGCAGCGCCTGAGCGGTGGCTCCGCCGACGGCCGCCACCTTGAGCCCGGAGAACGCGCGGGCGTCCAGGCCGAACTCGACGAACTTCTCCCGGACGGCGCGCACGGCGTTGACCGAGGTGAAGCCGATCCACTCGTACCGGCCGGTGACCAGGCCCTTGACCGCCTTCTCCATCTGGTGCGGTGTGCGTGGCGGCTCGACGGAGATCGTCGGCACGACCTCGCTGACCGCCCCGTACGCGGCGAGCCGCTCGACCGTGGGACCGGACTGCTGCTGGGTGCGCGGCACGAGCACCCGCCAGCCGAACAACGGCTTGGTCTCGAACCAGGACGCGTTCTCGCGCACCTCGACGCCCGGTCCGACGACCCCCACCAGGCTCCCGGTCAGCACCGTGCCGGCGGAGCGCAGCGTCGCCGAGACCGAGCCGAGGGTGGTGACGACGGTCCGCTGCTCGGTGGTCGTGCCGGCCGCCGTGATCACGATCTGCTCGTCGGCTCCGCGCCCGGCGTCGACGAGCACCTCGGAGGCGACGACCATGTCGTCCGGGCCGCCGAGGAGCACGAGGGTGTCGGCGCTCGAGGTCAGCGAGTCCGCGACGATGCGGCCGGTGGCGTCGACGACGTGCACGGTGCTGGTGCCCCGGGTACCCAGCGGGACCCCCGCGTAGACCGGTACCGCCACGGACGGCGAGACGCCGGGGACGACCTCGAACGGCACCCCGGCCTTGCGGCAGGCCACCATCTCCTCGGCGATGCCGGAGAACGTGACCCCGTCCCCGTCGAGCAGCCGGACGACGCGCTGACCGGCCTTGGCAGCGCGGACCAGCAGCCGGGCACGGGCGGCGTGGCTCAGCGGCTGGCCGTTCTCCGCGAACGTGGCGTCGATGAGCTCGACGTCGGCGCAGGTGCGCTCGGCGAGGCGCTGCGCGGTCGATCCCTGATCGACGACGACGACCTCGGCGGAGGTGAGCAGGTCCGCTGCCCGGGCGGTCAGCAGGCCCGGGTCACCCGGCCCGGCGCCGACGAACGCGACGGTGCCGAGGGGCTTCTTCTTGGCGGTGCGGGCGGTCACGTCTCAACCCTCCCGGCGGCCGGGGCCGCCGTGTCGTGGTGCGGTTCTGTCGTCTGGTCTGCGGTGGCGGGGTGGCCGCTCAGCACTGCGGCGACGAGGTCGGCGGCGCCGTCCTCGAGCAGCTCGGCGGCGAGCCGGCGGCCGAGGCCGGCGGCGTCGTCCGGTCGGCCGGTGGCGGAGCGGCGCAGCGTCCGGGAACCGTCCGGGGCCGCGACGACCGCCCGAAGGAACAGCTCAGGGCCCTCCTCGCCCTCGGCCAGGTCAGCGAGCGCCCCGACCGGTGCGGTGCACCCGGCCTCCAGGGCCGCCAGCAGGGCCCGCTCGGCCGTCACCGCGCAGCGGGTGGCGGCGTCCTCCAGCGCGGCGCACGCCGCGAGGGTCTCCTCGTCGTCGGCTCGGCACTCCAGCGCGAGCGCGCCCTGCCCGGGGGCGGGCAGCACCTGCAGCGGGTCGAGCACCTCGCTCGCCTCGCCGGCCCGGCCGACCCGCAGCAGCCCGGCCCGGGCCAGGACGACGGCCTCGAGGCGGCCGTCGGCGACGAGGCGGAGCCGGGTGTCGACGTTGCCGCGGACGTCGACGACCTCGAGGCCCAGACCGAGGGCGCGCAGCTGTGCCGCGCGACGTGGGGAACCGGTACCCACCCGGGCGCCGGCACCGAGCTCGCCGAGGGTGGCGCCGCCGCGAGCGACGAGGACGTCCCGCGGGTCCTCCCGGGCGGGGACGGCAGCGAGCACGAGGGCGTCCGCCGGCGCCGTCGGCAGGTCCTTGAGGGAGTGGACCGCGAGGTCGACCTGCCCGGCGAGCAGCGCCTCCCGCAGCGCGGAGACAAAGACGCCCGTGCCACCGATGGACGACAGGGACGCGGTGGAGGTGTCACCGGTCGTGACGACCTCGACGAGGTGGACGTCGCGGCCGGTGGCCGCGCGCAGGGCGGCCGCCACCTGCTCGGACTGGCTGCGGGCCAGCACCGAGCGGCGGGTGCCCAGGCGCAGCGGACGCGCGCCGCTCACGCGTCCCCCTCCCGCGTCGTCGCGGGCGCCGGCGGCGCCGAGCGCAGCACGTCGCTCACGGTGGCCACGCCGCTGATGTCGAGCCCGAACAGCTCGCGCAGCGCCGCGGCGTACGAGGCGCCGCCGGGCTCGGTCGCGGCGAGCCGCTTGACCTGGACGGTCGGGGTGTGCAGGAGCTTGTCGACGACGCGGTTCACCGTCTGGGCGACCTCGGCCTCCGTCTGCGGGTCGAGGTCGTCGCCGAGCCGCTGGCGCAGCCGGTCGAGCTCGGCGCCGACGACCTCGCGCGCGAACCCGCGCAGGGCGACGACGGTCGGCGTCACCTCGGCGGCCCGCTGCTCGGCGAGGTAGGCGTCCACCTCCTGCGCGACGATCGCCCGGGCGGCCTCGATCCCGTCACCGGTCGCGGTGCCGGCCAGGCGCTCCCCCAGGTCGCGCAGGGCGACGAGACGGACCCCGGGCAGCCGGGCGGCCCCCGGGTCGACGTCCCGCGGCAGGCCCAGGTCGAGGACGAGCTGCGGTGCGCCGCCGCGGCGACGGTTCGCCTCGCGCAGCAGCGCCTCGGTCAGGACGTAGCCGACGGCGCCGGTGCACGACAGGACGACGTCAGCGTCGGCGACGGCGTCGGCGAGGGCGTCGGCGTCCTCGAGGGTGAGCCAGTCGCCGCCCACGGCCTCGGCGAGGCGGGCGGCGCGGGCGGCGGTCCGGTTGGCGATCGTCACCGAGGTCGCGCCCATCCGCTGCAGGGTGGTGGCGGCGAGGGCGCTCATCGCGCCGGCGCCGACGACGAGGGTCCGTGCCTGCTCCAGCGGCCCGACGACCTGCTCGACGTCAGCCAGGCCCGCTTCGACGAGGGAGTGACCAGCGTGGTCGAGGCCGGTCTCGGTGTGGGCCCGCTTGCCGACCCGCAGCGAGTGCTGCAGCAGGGGGTCCAGGGTGCGCCCGACGGTGCCGTCCTCCTGGCCGCGGCGCAGCGCCGCCCGCACCTGGCCGAGCACCTGGGACTCTCCCACGGCCATCGAGTCGAGTCCGCAGGCCACCTCGAACAGGTGCTGGACGGCACGGTCGGCGTAGTGGACGTAGAGGTGCTCGGTGAGGTCCTCCAGCGGGACGCCGATCCGGTCGGCGAGCGCGGAGCCGACGTCGGCGACCCCGCCGTGGAAGGTGCTGACCGCGGCGTACACCTCGAGCCGGTTGCACGTCGCGAGCACAACGGTCTCGTGCACGTACTCCCCCGCGGCGACGGTGCGGGACAGCTCTCGGGTGCCGTGGGCGTCCAGGGCGGCGCGCTCGATGAGGTCCAGCGGCGCGGTGTGGTGGGACAGGCCCATGACGAGCACGCTCACGGCGCCACCGCCATCCCGCGGACGGCGTCCGCGGCAGCCTTGCGCTGCTCGTGGAAGGCGAGGATCTGCAGCTCGGTGGACAGGTCCACCTTGCGCACCTCGACGCCCGCCGGGACCTGCAGCACGACCGGGGCGAAGTTGAGGATGGCGGTGATACCGGCCGCGACCATCCGGTCGCACAGCGGCTGGGCGGCGCCGGCCGGGGTGGCCAGCACGCCGATCCGTGCCCCGGTCGAGCGGACGACGTCCTCGAGGTCGTCGACGTGGCTGACCTTGAGCCCCGCGACGTGCTCACCGACGACGTCCGGGTCGGCGTCGAGCAGCGCCGCCACGGTGAAGCCACGGGACAGGAAGCCGCCGTAGTTGGCCAGCGCGTGCCCGAGGTTGCCGATCCCGGCGATCACGACCCGCCAGTCCTGGGTCAGGCCCAGCTCCCGGGAGATCTGGAACATGAGGTGGTCCACCTCGTAGCCGACCCCGCGGGTGCCGTAGGACCCCAGGTACGACAGGTCCTTGCGGAGCTTGGCCGGGCCGACCCCGGCTGCCTCGGCGAGCGCCTGGGAGGACACCGTCGCCACACCCTTGGCAGCGAGCGTGGTCAGTGCCCGCAGGTACACCGGCAGCCTCGCAACCGTCGCGTCGGGCACGCCGCGGGAGGCGGTCGGCGGACGGCGGCGAGTGGTGGTGGGGACGACGGTCACGGCGTGCGCCGGCTCCTAGCAGCAGGGAGGCAACGAAGACTGGAGACGTCCCAGCGTAGGCGTTTGTGAACGCACGCACAAAGTCGCCGGAGCATAGCGGGGCCCCGGCAGGCGGCGTCAGGGGGTCCGGCGATACCGGCGGAGCCAGGTCGGCCCGCGGCGTGGGCCGGTCAGCGCAGCACGCAGACGGTCCGCGTCGACGGTCCAGTACGCGTGCCGCCGGCCGTCGACGAGCACCACCGGGACCAGCTCGGAGTACTCCGCGAGCAGGACCGCGTCCTCGTCGACGGAGCGCTCCTGCCACCCGACCCCGGTCTGCTCTGCGACCCGGCGGACCACCGCGCGGGCGTCGTCACACAGGTGGCAGCCCGGTCGGGTCAGCAGCTCGACTCGGACGACGGCAGGCACCGGCCAAGGGTGGCACGTCGCCGCCCCGGGGGCGAGCTCGGGCGATCCGGCTCAAGCCTCAGCGTGATCAGACCGATACGGAACGTGTATGTCGTGTGACCCATCAGCCTGAAGGAGCGCCCCGTGACTCGTCGAGTGACCGCCTCCGGCGTCGCGCTGGCGCTGGTCCTGGCGCTCATCGGCGCCACCGGGCTGCTGCTGGCGCCGACCGCGCACGCCTCCGGGGGCGCCTTCGTCTCGATGATCAACTCGGCGCGGGCCTCGGCCGGGCTGCCGGCCCTGTCCAGCCGGAGCGACCTGACCTCGGTGGCGGCGGCGTGGAGCCGACAGATGGCAGCCAGTGGCACGCTCGCCCACAACCCGGCCCTGGCCTCCCAGGTCTCGGGGTACCGCTACGTCGGGGAGAACGTCGGGTACGGCCCGGACGCCGCGACCATCCACCGGGCATTCATGGACTCGCCGTCCCACCGCGCCAACGTGCTGGACAGGGACTACACCGAGGTCGGCGTGGCCGTCGTCGAGTCGGGGGGGCGACTGTGGGTCACCGAGGTGTTCCGGGCCCCGGCCGGCGCGACGGCGGCGGCGAAGCCGGCCTCGGGAGACGGCGCGGCAACCGGCCGGTCCGGCGGCTCGTCGGGGTCCGGGACGGCGACCGCGCCCTCGACCCGGTCGGGGACGACGTCCGGGTCGGGGACGACGTCCGGGTCGGGGACGACGGGCCGCGCCCGACCGGCCCCGCCGCCCCCGCCGTCCCCCGAGGAGCTGCTCCGCCGCCGGGCGGCCGCCGCGGCGGCCGGTCCGGGCACCGCGCCGGCCGGCGACCCGGTCCAGCAGGCGCTGCGCTTCGCGGATGTCCTGCGAGCCGTGCGGAGCTGACTGTCCGCCGCCTACGCTGAGGCCGATGGAGCTGTGGCGAACCCGGCGCACCCGGGTCCGGGACGCGGCGTCCCAGGCCGCCCGCGCGTCCGCTGCCAGTGCGTCGACCGCCGAGCCCCGCATCCCGGACCCGGACCCGGTCGCGGCGGCGTTCTTCGACGTCGACAACACCGTCGTCCGCGGCGCCAGCCTGTTCTACCTGGCCCGGGGGATGTACCGGCGCCGGATGTTCCGCTTCCGCGACATCCTTCGCTCTGCGTGGCAGGAGCTGTCCTTCGTCGTCCGAGGGGAGAACCTCGGCCACGTCGCCGACGCCCAGCAGCGCGCCCTCGAGCTGGTCGCCGGGCGCTCGGTCGCCGAGCTCACCGCCCTCGGGGAGGAGATCTACGACGAGGTCATCCGGCGCAAGGTCTGGCCGGGGACCCGCGAGCTGGCCCGTGCCCACCTCGCGGCCGGCCAGCGAGTCTGGCTGGTCACCGCCACCCCGGCCGAGGTCGCCGAGGTGATTGCGCGCCGGCTCGGCCTCACCGGCGCGCTGGGCACCGTCGCCGAGCAGGAGGACGGCGTCTACACCGGCCGCCTCGTCGGCGAGGTGCTGCACGGGGAGGCCAAGGCCCGGGCGGTGCGTGCCCTGGCTGAGCGGGAGGGGCTGGACCTGGCCGCCTGCGCCGCCTACAGCGACTCGGCCAACGACCTGCCGCTGCTGTCCGTCGTCGGGCGCCCGGTCGCGGTGAACCCGGACAAGCGGCTACGGGCGGTCGCCCGACAGCGAGGCTGGGAGATCCGGGACTACCGGCGGGGCCGCCGGGTGGCGCGGGTCGGGGTGCCCACCCTCGGCGCAGGAGGCCTGGTCGCAGGTGCCGCGACGGCGCTGGCCCGTCGCCGGCGTGCCCGCCGGCTCCTCACCGACAAGCCCTGACCCCCCACCCCAACCCCTCCCCCCGGTGATCATGCAATCCCGCCACCCTCCCCCCCGGTGATCATGCAATCCCGCCACCCTCCCCCCGGTGACAGAATGCTGTGCTCAGCACATCGTGACCGGCGTGTCGCGCCACCAACCCAGCATTCTGCGAGCCCGGCCGGCAGCCGGTGGGTGGCGGGATTGCATGATCACGGAGGGGTCAGAAGAAGTCACAGAGGGGTTGGAAGAAGTCACGGAGGGGTTAGAAGAAGACGGAACGGCGCTGCACGAGCAGGGAGTAAAGGGTCTGCTGGATGGTCTCGCGGACCTGGTCGGCGAGGTCGAACACGAGCATCGGGTCGTCCGCCGCGCCCTCGGGGTACTCGTCGGTCGCCACCGGCTCGCTGAACTCGATGAGCCACTTCGTCGGCAGCGGGACGAGCCCGAGCGGACCCAGCCACGGGAACGTCGGGGTGACCGGCACGTACGGCAGGCCGAGCAGCCGCGCCAGCGTGGGCATCGTCGCGAGGATGGGGTAGATCTCCTCGGCCCCCACGATCGAGCACGGCACGATCGGGGCCCCGGTGCGCAGCGCGGCGGAGACGAACCCGCCGCGCCCGAACCGCTGCAGCCTGTACCGCTCGCTGAAGTGCTTGCCGACACCCTTGAAGCCCTCCGGCCAGACGCCGACGAGCTCGCCCCGGGACAGCAACCGCTCGGCGTCGGCGTTCGCCGCGAGCGTGGACCCGGTCTTGCGGGCCAGCTCACCGATGAACGGGGTGGCGAACACGAGGTCGGCGCCGAGCATCCGGAGGTGGCGGTGCGCCGGGTGCTCGTCATGCACCGCGACGAGGGTCATCAGGGAGTCCAGCGCGACGGTCCCGGAGTGGTTCGCGACGACGAGCGCACTACCGGTCCGGGGGATGTTCTCGATCCCCCGGACCTCGACGCGGAACCACCGGCGGTACAGCGGCCGCAGCAGCCCCAGCAGCACGGAGTCGGTCAGCTCGGCGTCGAAGCCGAAGTCGTCGATCGTGTAGTCGCCGGTCAGCCGTCGGCGCAGGAAGGCCAGGGACCGGGCGAGGTACTCCTCGACCTCGTTCGGAGTCGGCGCCTCACGCAGCTCCTCGGCCAGCCGGTGGCCGACGTCCTCGGCCTCCCGGCGCAACCGGGTCCGGCGGTCCTCGTGCTCGGCCGCTGGGGGCTCGGACGCCGAGGCGTGCTCGGCGGCCGCCGGGCCCTGGATGAGCGGGGTGGTGCGGCGTCGGCGTCGGACCCGCTCGTCCCCGGCGCGCGCCGCGCCGACGGCCACGGCGTCCGCCCCGAACGGGAGCACCCGCGCATCAGGCACCACGCACCGCCTCCACCAGCGACTGCGCCCGGCGCAGGGCGGGGGACACGGTGGACAGCACGGTCCGCTCGGCCACCTCGACCACGGCCGGCGACAGCGGCCCGCTCAGGTCGCGGGACCGGACGAAGTCCTCGACCGCCTCCTTCGTCGTCCACCTCGGTTCGAGCCCCAGGTCGGCGCGCATCCGAGTGGTGTCCAGACCGCGGCCGTAGGAGAGGAACCGGACCTGGTCAGGGGTGAAGTCGAGCAGCCCGGCGGAGCGCACCGCCGAGCCCAGCGCCGACATCAGCGGGGCAGCAACGGGAATCGCAGGACGCCCCGCCATCCGGACGGCCTGGTGAACGGTGACGAACCCGTCGCCCGCCACGTTGAGGAAGCCGGTGACGTCACCGAGGGTCGCCAGTCGCAGCGCCTCAAGCCCGTCGTCCTCGTGAACCACCTGGAACCGCGGGTCGAATCCCAGCACGGTGGGCACCACCGGCAGCTCGAAGTAGTCGGTCAGCGCCGTGCGCACGCGCGGACCGATGAAGTTGGCGAGCCGCAGGACCGCGACGTCGACGTCGGACCGGCGACGGGAGAACCCGCGCACGTAGCCCTCCACCTCGACCGAGTCCTTGGCCCAGCCCGTGCGGGGCATCACCTTCGGGCCCATGTCCTCGGTGAACAGCGCCGGGTCGCGCGGGCTGGCCCCGTACACCCCGGCAGTGGACTTCACGACGAGGCGTCGCAGGCTGGCCGCCTTCTGGCAGGCAGCCAGCAGCTGCATGGTGCCGATGACGTTGATCTCCTTCATCGACGCCCGCCCGCCGGCCGAGGTGGGGGTGGCGATGACGTTCATGTGGACGACGGTGTCGACCTCTGCGCGGGCGATCACCTTGGCGATCACCGGGTTCCGGATGTCGGCGCGGACGAACTCCGCAGCCCCGATGGCGTGCGGAGGCGGGACGACGTCCACGCCGATCACGCGGGAGATGCCGGGGTCGCGCGAGAGCATCGAGGCGAAGCGGCCGCCGAGGTACCGGGACACCCCGGTGACCAGGACGACGTCCGCCATGCTGTCCTCCCTGTGCCACGACGCCCGCCACGACGGGGCGTGACGGGCGTCGACGTCCGGCCGGGTACCCGGCCCGACGCTACTTCTTGTTACGACGCTGGTGGCGTGTCTTGCGCAGCAGCTTGCGGTGCTTCTTCTTCGCCATGCGCTTGCGGCGCTTCTTGATGACGGAGCCCACGCGGTTCCTCGCAGTCGGTCTGGGCACCCACCGGGTGCCGGCTTTGTCTCCGGCAGGCGCGCGCCGCCCTGTCCTGCAGCGTCCGGCATCCGCCTGGTCCAGGAGCAGCCTACCGTCCGCGGACGACGGCAGCCTCCGGCGACGCCGGTCAGGCGGTGCCGACGAACCTCAGGCGGTGCCGACGAACCTCAGGCGGTGTCGACGAAGGAGTGCCGCAGGTAGTCGTCCACCGCCTGCTCGGGCACCCGGAACGAGCGGCCGACCCGGACGGCGGGCAGCTCACCGGAGTGCACCAGCCGGTACACGGTCATCCTGGACACGCGCATGATCGCCGCCACCTCGGCGACAGTGAGAAACCGCACCTCGTTGAGGTCTCGGTCAGACGCCATCTCGCACCCGGTCCTTCGCCAGCACGGCCTCGGCCGCGCCGGCACCATGCCTGCACGCCCACCCGTGTCCCAGAGCGCACACCCTAGGGGCTGCTGTGACCGGTGGGAAGTCAGCGGACGACGACCGTCCCCCGGCCGGGTCAGTCGAACCAGGGGTCGAGACCGTGCAGCGGGAACACCGCCTTGCGGGTCGCCATCACGGCACGGTCGACGGCGTCCTCCGGGTCGTAGCCGATCTCCCAGCCCCGCCACCACGGGTCCCGACCGTCCGTCATCCGCAACGGGCCCTGCCGCTCGAGCCGCACCCGGACGTAGTCGAGCCACTCCTGCGGCACCGGTGTCGCCGGGTCCACCGGAGCGTGGGCGGCGATCCCGACGAGGTGGGACCACGCCCGGGGGACGAC
Organism: Kineosporiaceae bacterium SCSIO 59966; assembly: GCA_020881835.1. NCBI lineage: Bacteria > Bacillati > Actinomycetota > Actinomycetes > Kineosporiales > Kineosporiaceae > Kineosporiaceae bacterium SCSIO 59966. The sequence goes on along the minus strand of CP052876.1, from coordinate 360,298 downwards.
GTCCACCAGCTCGTACCCGCCCCCACCCGTGGCCACCCACCGCCCGTCGCACACCTCGTGCGCCAACCGGTGGAGGGACTCGGCCGCGACGCGCTGGGCGTCCAGGGAGACCGCCAGGTGTGCCAGCGGGTCGAGGAAGTGCGTGTCACAACCGTGCTGGGTGACGAGCACGTCGGGTCCGAAGGCGCGCACCACCGGGTGGACGACGGCGTGCACGGCCCGCAACCACCCGCCGTCCCCGGTGCCGGGCGGCAGCGCGACGTTGACCGCCGACCCCTCGGCGCCGGACCCTCCGATCTCGTCGGGGAAGCCGGTACCGGGGAACAGCATCCGCCCCGTCTCGTGCACCGACACGGTGAGCACCCGGGGGTCGTCCCAGAACACCGCCTGCGTGCCGTCCCCGTGGTGGACGTCGACGTCGACGTAGGCGACCTTGCGGGCCCCGGCCTCCAGCAGCCGCCGGATCCCCACGGCGACGTCGTTGTAGACGCAGAACCCGCTTGCCCGGTCGGGCATCGCGTGGTGCAGGCCGCCGGAGAAGTTCACGGCGTGGAGCACCTCACCGGACCACACCTCCTCGACGCACTCGACGGTGCCGCTGACCACCCGGGCGCTCGCCTCGTGCATCCCCGCGAACCCCGGATCGTCGTCGGTGCCGATGCCGTGGTCGAGGTCCACGAGAGTGGGGTCCTGGGACACCGCGCGCACAGCCTCGACGTACGTCGCCTCGTGCACCGTTCGGAGCAGCTCGTCGGGTGCGGCGTCCGCCCCCGCGACTCGCACGCCGGGGACGTCGAAGAGACCGAGAGCCTCACAGAGCCGTGCTGTGAGCTCGAGTCGCACCGGGGCCATCGGGTGCGTCGGACCGAAGTCGTACCGGGCGAACGCCGGCTCCCAGACCACACGCACGCCACTCGCCATGACGTGACGCTACCGCCCCGCCTGCCACGCAGCGCCGCCTGCCTGCCCGCAACGCCGCGTGGCGGTAGCGTCGGCGCGCCGGTGGGTGCCGCCGGTCCCGGTCTGCGAGGAGTGCCAGCCCATGACGTCCGCCGAGACGCACCCGCGGCAGCGTCCGGTGCGCCGCAGCGGGCGCTCCAGCGGGCGCCGCTTCGGCGCGCTGTGGTGGCGGGACGCCATCGACGACGCGGCTCGGTCCTCCCCGGCCCGGCTGGCGCTCACGGTGTTCGTGTTCGTCATCGCCTTCTTCACCGCCCTGCTCTCCCTGCCGTTCGCCACCGAGAGCGGGCAGCCCGCCCCGCTGGCCGACGCACTGTTCGTGGCCACGTCCGCGGTGTGCGTCACCGGACTCACGACCGTCAACATCCCGGAGTACTTCTCGCCGTTCGGCGAGGGGGTGCTGCTCGTCGCCATGCAGGTCGGCGGCATCGGCGTGCTCACCCTGGCGTCGATCCTCGGCGTTGCGGTCTCGCGCCGGCTCGGTCTGCGGACCCGGCTCATCGCCGCGAGCGAGACGAAGGCGTTGCGGCTCGGCGAGGTCGGCTCCCTGCTGCGCACCATCCTCATCGTCTCGCTCAGCATCGAGGCGGTGCTCTTCGTCGTCCTCACCTCGCGCTTCCTGGCCCTCGGCGAGCCTCTGGCCCAAGCCAGCTGGCACGGCGTGTTCTACGCGGTCTCGTCCTTCAACAACGTCGGCTTCATCGCCCACCCCGAGGGCCTCCAGGAGTTCGTCGGCGACCCGTGGTTCGTGCTCCCGATGGCCGCGGGCGTGTTCGTCGGCAGCCTCGGGTTCCCCGTCCTGCTCGTCCTCCTGCGCTCCTGGCGGCCGCGCGAGTGGGACCTCCACACCAAGATCACCCTCACCGCGACGACGGTGCTGCTGGTCCTCGCGTTCGTCGTCCTGGGCGCCATGGAGTGGCGCAACACCGCCACCCTGGCCCGCCTGGACGTCGGGGAGCGGCTGCTCGCGACGCTGTTCCTGGCCGTGATGCCACGTTCCGGGGGCTTCTCCACGGTGGAGACCGGGGCGATGAACCCCGAGTCGTGGCTGGTCACCGACGCGCTCATGTTCATCGGCGGCGGCAGCGCGTCGACCGCGGGCGGTATCCGGGTGACGACGTTGGCAGTGCTCGTCCTCGCCGTCGTCGCGGAGGCCAGGGGAGACGTCGACGTCGAGGGCTTCCGCCGACGGGTGCCCGCCGGAAGCATCCGGATCGCCGTCACGGTTCTGCTCGTCGGCGCCACGGTCGTCCTGCTGTCGACGATCGGCCTCATGGCGATGACGAACCACACCCTGGACCGGGCGCTGTTCGAGACCATCTCGGCGTTCGCGACCTGTGGGCTGTCCACCGGTATCACCGGTGACCTGCCCGAGGGCGCGAAGTACCTGCTGACCGCAACGATGTTCGTCGGGAGGACCGGCACGATGACACTCGCCGCCGCCCTCGCCCTGCGGGAGCGCCGCAGGTTGTTCCGGCTACCGGAGGAGAGGCCCATCATTGGCTGACAAGAGGCTGCACGAGGACGCCGCGCTGGTCGTCGGGCTGGGACGATTCGGCAGCGCCATCGCCGACGCGCTGAACCGGCTGGGGCACGAGGTGCTCGCCGTGGAACGCAACCCTGACCTGGTCCAGGAGTGGTCCGGCCGGCTCACCCACGTCGTGGAGGCGGACGCGACAAGCATCGACGCGCTGCGCCAGCTCGGCGTCGAGGACTTCCCGATCGCGGTCGTCGGTATCGGAACCTCCATCGAGGCCTCCGTGCTGGCGACGGCGAACCTCGTCGACCTGGACGTCAAGCAGATCTGGGCCAAGGCCATCACGCCGTCCCACGGCCGGATCCTCGAGCGGATCGGCGCCCACCACGTCGTCTACCCGGAGGCGGACGCCGGTGAGCGCGTCGCTCACCTCGTCAGCGGCAAGCTGCTCGACTACATCGAGTTCGACGACGGCTTCGCGATCGTGAAGATGCGGCCGCCGAAGGAGACCCAGGGGTTCACGCTCGCCGAGTCCAACGTGCGCCGCAAGTACGGCGTCACGATCGTCGGGGTGAAGTCACCGGGGCAGGACTTCACCTACGCGCTGCCGGACACGATGGTCACCTCGCACGACACCCTCATCGTCTCCGGGCACACCGAGCTCATCGAACGGTTCGCAGCCCGCCCGTGACAGGTGGGCGGGACTGCCCTCCCACCCTTTCGTGGTCAGTCGAAAATCCCCTGTTCGTGATCATGCAATCCCGCCACCCACCGGCCACCGGTCCGCTCACAGAATGCTGGGTTGGTGGCGCGACACGCCGGCCAAGTTGTGCCGAGCGCAGCATTCTGTGGTGTGGCTGGGGCGCCGGTGGCCTGGTCGGCGACGACGTCACGTGCTGCCGGCCTGTACGACCAGCAGGTCCGCCACGACGGCGCGACCTGGGGAGACTTCCTGTCCACCGGCGTCCGGCGGACACACCCTGATGATCTTCCGGACGACGGCGCCACCGTCGACCTCGGCCCCGAGCTGTACCCCGTCCTCGGTGCACGCACTGGCTGCCACCCCCGGACATGACACGCAGCCGGCCGACAAGTACCCGACCACGCCCCCTCACAGAATGCTGCGCCCGTCACCGTTCTGCCGGCGTGTCGCGCCACCAACCCAGCATTCTGTGAGCGGGCGGTGGGGGCTGGGGTGGCGGGACTGCATGATCACGGGTGGGTCGTGCGGGGTGGCGGGATTGCATGATCACGAAGGGGGTTGGTGAGGAGGTGGCGGGGGTGGTTACCAGGGAGGTCAGGCGCTACCGGAGGACAGCTCACGGGAGCGGTCCCGGGCGGCCTCCATCGCGGTGAGGAACGCGGCCCGCACCTTGTGGTCGTCGAGCTGGCGCAACGCGGCCATCGTCGTCCCGGCCGGGCTCGACACCTGCTCGCGCAGGACGGTGGGGTGCTCGCCGGTCTCGCGCAGCATCGTCGCCGCGCCGTAGAGGGTCTGGACGACGAGCTCGGTCGCGGTCGACCGGGGCAGCCCGAGCAGCACGCCGGCCTCGATCATCGCCTCGACGACGTAGAAGATGTACGCCGGCCCGGAGCCGGAGATCGCGGTGACCGCGTCCTGGTGGTGCTCGGGCACCCGCAGCACCCGCCCGGTGGCCCGCAGCATGGCCTCGGCCCGCTGCAGGTGCTCCTCGTCGCAGTGCGCGCCGGGGCTGACCGCGGCCATCCCCTCGTCGACGAGCGCGGGGGTGTTCGGCATCACCCGCACGACCGGCGTGCCCGCCGGCAGCCGGGACTCCACGAATGCGGTCGAGATCCCGGCAGCGATGGACACGACGAGGGCGCCGGGGCGCAGTGCCCCGGCGATCTCCTCGAGCAGGGCCGCCATGTCCTGCGGCTTGACGACGAGGACGACGGTGTCCGCGAGCGCCGCGGCCCCGGCGTTGTCGAGCACCCGGACGCCGTAGCGCTCGGCGAGCTCGGCGGCGCGCTCCGCCCGCCGCTCAGTGATCACGATGTCGTCGCTGCTCCACCCGGCGCGCAGCAGCCCCGAGACGAGGGTCTCCCCCATCACCCCGGCGCCGAGCACCGCCACCGTGCCGTTGTCGCCCACCGTCATCCTCTCGTCACCAGCGACCGCAGGAAGAACCCGACGTTGGCCGGCCGCTCCGCCAGCCGCCGCATGAAGTAGCCGTACCAGTCCTGCCCGTACGGCAGGTAGACCCGGACGGTCTCGCCGAGCGCGGCCAGGCGCCGCTGCTCGTCGGGCCGGATCCCGTAGAGCATCTGGAACTCGTACCCGCCCCGGTCCCGGTCGTGCCGGACGGCGAGCGCCCCGGCGATGTCGATGAGCCGGGGATCGTGGGTGGCCACCATCGGGTAGCCGGGGCCGGCCATGAGCACCTTGAGGCAGCGCACGTAGGAGCGGTCCACCTCGTGCTTGTCCTGGAACGCCACCGACGCCGGCTCGTCGTAGGCGCCCTTGCAGAGCCGGACGCGCGACCCGACGGTGGCCAGGTCCCGGCAGTCCGCCTCGGTGCGGCGCAGGTACGCCTGCAGGACGGCGCCTACCCACGGGAAGTCCGCCCGCAGGGTGCGCAGGGTCTCCAGGGTGGCGTCGGTCGTCGTGTGGTCCTCCATGTCGAGGGTGACCGTCGTCCCGGCCGCGGCGGCGGCCTCGCAGATCGTGTGGGCGGCCGCGGTCGCCACCGCGGGACCGTCCGGGCCCAGCGCCTGCCCGACGGCGGACAGCTTCACCGACACCTCGACCGCGCCGTCCGCGGTGAGCCCGGCGTCGGCGAGCCGGCCGAGCAGGGCGATGTAGGCGTCCCGGGCGGCGTCCGCCCGGTCGCGGTCGGTGGTGTCCTCGCCGAGGTGGTCGACGGTGACCCGCAGCCCGCCGGCGAGCAGGCCGCGGGACGCCTCCACGGCGTGCTCGGAGCCGGTGCCGGGGACGAAGCGGCGCACCACCGCGCGCGAGCCCGGGGCGCGTTCCACGACCGTGCGCACCCCGGGGCTGCGGGCGGCCTGCAGCAGCACCGTGCGCAGCGCGTTGTCGAGCATGCGCCGCAGGGTACGCGGGGACCGGCGGGCGCCGGCGTCAGCGCCCGGCCGGGTCGCTCGCCGCAGGGGCGGCCAGGTGCAGGCGGGCGAACGCCAGGGACTCGGCCAGGTCGTCGTCCCGCTCCGCCGCCGAACGCGCCCGGCGGGTGCTGACCTCGACGACGACCGTGCCGGTGAAGGAGATCTCGGCGAGGTGCTCGAGCACCTCCCCGGCGGGCTGCGTGCCGCGCCCGGGCACCAGGTGCTCGTCGCGGGCCAGGCCGACGCCGTCCGCGAGGTGCAGGTGGCGCAGCCGGTCACCGAGCGCCCGGGCCATGACCAGCCCGTCGACGGACGCCGTCGCGGTGTGCGACAGGTCGAGGGTGACGTGCTGGTAGGCGTGCTCGGTGGGGTCCCACCCAGGTGCGTAGGCCATGACCTCCCGGGTCCCGGCCCGCCACGGGTACATGTTCTCGACGGTCACGGAGACGTCCGTGCCCTGCTGGACCTCGGCGACGCCGTCGACGAAACCGGCCGCGTACTCACGCTGCCAGCGGAACGGCGGGTGCACGACGACGGTGGAGGCGCCGAGCTCGTCGGCCATCCGCACCGACCGGGTGACCTTGCCCCACGGGTCCCGGCCCCAGACCCGTTGGGTGAGCAGCAGGGTGGGCGCGTGCACGGAGAGCACCGGGACGCCGTAGTGCCGGGACAGCCGCCGCAGCGCCTCCGGGTCCTGGCTCACCGGGTCGTTCCAGACCATGACCTCGACGCCGTCGTACCCCAGGCGGGCGGCGGCCGCGAACGCCTCCGGGCAGGGCAGCGGGTACACCGAGGCGGTGGACAGCGTCACCGGCACGTCCGGCGTCCGCACCGGGCACCGCTGCTGGCTCGGGTCCACGACCGCCAAGGGTAGATACCTCAGCGGCTCAGCGTCCTGCGGCCATCCGGTCGATCCGGCGCAGGATGATCCCCTCGCGCAGAGCCCACGGGCAGATGCGCAGCTCGGGCACCTCGAGCAGGTCCATCGCCGCCTCGGCGACGACGGCGCCGGCGAGCAGCTGCGGTGCCCGCTCCACGGACACCCCGGGCAGCCGCGCCCGCTCGGCAGCGGGCATCCGGGCCAGCCGGGGCACCAGTGCGGCCAGGTCGTCTCGGCGCAGCACCCGCTGGACGTAGAGGCCCTCGCTGCTCGGGGCCGCGCCGGCCACCCGGGCCAGGGACCGGAACGTCTTGCTGGAGCCGACGACGAGGTCCGGCGTGCCGGGCTTGCGCAGCGGGCGGACGATCTCGGCGACCTCGGCGCGCACGAGGCGGCGCAGGTCCTTGACCTCGCGCGGGTGCGGTGGGTCGTGCCGCAGCCGCTCGCGGGTGAGACGACCGGCGCCGAGCAGCAGGCTGAACGCGACGTCCGGCTCCTCGTCGATGCCAATCGACAGCTCCAGCGAGCCGCCGCCGATGTCGAGCACGAGCAACCGGCCCGCCGACCAGCCGAACCAGCGACGCGCGGCGAGGAAGGTCAGCCGGGCCTCGTCGTCCCCGGGGAGCACCTGGAGGTCGACCCCGGTCCGCTGCCGGACGGCGCTGAGCACGGCCTCGCCGTTGGAGGCCTCGCGGACGGCGGAGGTGGCGAAGGCGAGCAGCTCCTGGCAGCCCTGCTCCTCGGCGACCTCCGCGGCCTCGGCGACGAACGTGGCCAGCGCGTCCACGCCGTCCGGGCGGACCGACCCGGCGGCGTCGAGGTGCTCGGCGAGGCGCAGCGTCCGCTTGTGCGACGTAGCCGGCCACGGGTGCGCTCCGGGGTAGGCGTCGACGACGAGCAGGTGGACGGTGTTGGAGCCCACGTCCAGCACGCCGAGCCGCATACCGAGCGACGCTAGCCCTGCCGGGCCCGCGCCGGGGCCGCCGGTCCCGCCGGCTCGTCGCGCCGTACCCTGCCGGGATGGCCGAGACCCCGCTCGACGTACCCCGGCTGTGGGTGGAGTTCCCCGATCCCGAGCACGACCCGGACGCCGGACCGGCGCCCCAGGTGTTCCGGGTCGACGTCACCTGGCTGACGTCGTCCTGGACCTGCGTGTTCGGCCGCGGGTGCCGCGGGATCTTCGCCGACCGGCCAGCCGACGGCTGCTGCACGCTCGGGGCGCACTTCTCCGACACCGACGACGAGCGCCGGGTGGGGCGCTGGGTGCGCGAGCTGGACGACGCCACCTGGCAGCGCCGGGACGCCGGGCGGCGGCGGGCCGGCGGCTGGGTCGAGGTCGACGAGGACGGCGCCCGCAAGACCCGCGTCGTCGACGGCGCCTGCGTGTTCCTCAACGACCCGGACTTCCCCGGCGGGTACGGCTGCGCGCTGCACCACCTGGCCGCCCGGCGCGGCGTGTCCTACGTGGAGACGAAGCCCGACGTGTGCTGGCAGCTGCCGCTGCGCCGGACCTACCGGACCGTCGAGCGCCCGGACGGGACCAGCTACCTGGAGGTGAGCATCGGCGAGTACGACCGCCGGGGCTGGGGCGAGGGCGGTCACGACCTCGACTGGTACTGCACCGGCAGCCCCGAGGCGCACGTCGCCGCGGTGCCGATCTACCGCTCCAGCGAGGCCGAGCTGCGCGAGCTGGTCGGGGACGCCGCGTACGCGGAGATCGTCCGGCACTGCGAGGCGCTGCGCCCGCGCCGTCGCAGCCTGCCGCTGTACGTGCACCCGGCCACCGCCGCCGCCCGCGGCGAGGCCCGGCGGCCGTGAGCCGGCCGGGCACGCGACGGTGAGGCTGCCGGGCACGGTCCCGAGCCCGAACATCTGGGACCACCCGGACGTCTACGAGGCGGAGAACCGGGGCGTCGACCCGGACGGGGTGATCGAGGCGGCGATGCGCGCCCGGCACGACTGGGCCGGGCAGGTGCTCCTCGACGTCGGCTGCGGCACCGGGTTCCACCTGCCGTACTTCGCGGCGGACGCCGCCCGGGTGGTCGGGGTGGAACCGCACCCTCCGCTGCTCGCCCGGGCCCGGCACCGGGTGCGCGACCTGCCCACGGTGCAGGTGCTCGCCGGGACCGCCCAGGCCCTGCCGCTGCCGGACGCGTCAGTGGACGTCGTGCACGCGCGGTGGGCGTACTTCTTCGGGCCCGGCTGCGAGCCCGGCCTCGCCGAGCTGGACCGGGTGCTGCGCCGCGGCGGTACGGCGTTCGTCCTCGACAACGACGCGACCCGCTCGACGTTCGGGGCCTGGTTCCGGCGTGCGCTGCCCGGGTACGACCCGGCCGCCGTCGAGCGGTTCTGGGCCCGGCGCGGCTGGCAGCGCGAGCCGCTCGACATCCGCTGGGAGATGCCGGACCGAGCGGTGTTCGAGGCCGTCGTCCGGATCGAGTTCACCCCCGCGCTGGCCGAGGAGATCCTGGCCGAGCACTCCGGCAGCGGCGTCGACTACGCCGTGAACCTCTGGTGGCGCACGACGCCGAGCTGACCGCCCCCAGGCCCTCGCGAACTGGTCCTCAAGGCGCAGCGGTCACGCTGTCGGTGGCGCCACCTACGGTGACGCCATGACGAGCAAGGCGTCCCGCCCACGAGCCGGTTTCCGCTGCGCCGAGTGCGGGTGGGAGACGTCGAAGTGGGTGGGCCGGTGCGGGGAGTGCCAGGCCTGGGGCACGGTCGAGGAGACCGCGGCCGCCAGGGCCCGGACGGCGACCGCCACCCCGGTGGGCAACCCGGCCCGGCCCATCGCCGAGGTGGACGTCGATGCGGCCCGCGCCCGCCCGACCGGGGTGGCCGAGCTCGACCGCGTGCTCGGCGGCGGCCTCGTCCCGGGCGCCGTCGTCCTGCTGGCCGGGGAGCCCGGGGTCGGCAAGTCGACGCTGGTCCTGGAGGTCGCCTCGCGGGCCGCCCAGGACGGCCGCACCGTGCTCTACGTGTCCGCGGAGGAGTCCGCGGCGCAGGTGCGCCTGCGCGCCGAGCGGATCGGCGCGCTGCGACCCCGGCTGATGCTCGCCGCCGAGACCGACCTGGGGACCGTGCTGGGCCAGATCGAGCAGGTGCGCCCCGACCTGCTGGTCGTCGACTCGGTGCAGACGGTGGCCTCGGCGGAGGTGGAGGGCTCGGCCGGCAACGTCTCCCAGGTCCGGGAGGTCGCCGCGTCCCTCATCCGGGTGGCCAAGGAGCGCGGGACGGCCACCCTGCTCGTCGGCCACGTGACCAAGGACGGCTCGATCGCCGGGCCGAGGGTGCTCGAGCACCTCGTCGACGTCGTCTGCCAGTTCGAGGGCGACCGGCACTCCCGGCTCCGGCTGGTGCGGGCCGTGAAGAACCGGTACGGGCCGACCGACGAGGTCGGCTGCTTCGACCTGTCCGACACCGGGATCGTCGGCCTGCCGGACCCGAGCGGACTGTTCCTGTCCTCCGGCGACACCCCCATGCCAGGCACCTGCGTGACCGTCACCCTCGAGGGACGCCGTCCCCTGGTGACCGAGGTGCAGGCGCTGGTCGCGCCGTCGTCCGCGGCGAACCCGCGCCGTGCGGTCAGCGGGCTGGACTCCGCCCGCGTCGCGATGGTCGTCGCCGTGATGACCCGGCGTGCCCGGCTGGCCCTCGCCGGACAGGACGTCTACGTGGCCACGGTGGGCGGGGTGCGCCTCGGGGAGCCGGCCGCCGACCTGGCGACTGCCCTGGCGCTGGCCGGCGCGGTGCTGGACCGGCCGCTGGCCGCCGGGACGGTCGCCTTCGGCGAGGTCGGGCTCGCCGGCGAGGTGCGGCCGGTGACCGGGCTGCAGCGCCGCCTCGCCGAGGCCGCCCGGCTCGGCTTCACGGCCGCCGTGGTGCCCCGCGGCGCGGCGGACGTCGGACCGGCCCCCGAGGGGATGCGCGTCATCGAGGTGGAGGACATTCCCGGGGCGCTACGACAGACCCGGCTGCACGCGCTGTGAACGGGATCTGCACGAGTTGGGCACGGACCTGCACACCAGACCGTGGACCGGCCGGGTCGTCCGGCGTCACGATCTTTGCGACGCAGGCGCAAACCGGCTCCCCTAGCCCTAGCCGCGTTCCAGCACGTCGAGGGGGTCCAGACGGGTGGCTCGCCAGGCCGGGTAGGCACCACCGAGGAGCAGAACGAACGTGAGCCCGAGCGCGAGTCCGGGCAAGGCGGCCGGGCGCAGAATGGCTAGGTCAACCTGGAAGGCAGTCTCCCCGAACCGCGTCACCCAGCCGGAGGTGAGCAACAGCAGAGCTAGCGTGAGACCCAAGCCGCTAGCCATGATGATGAGGATGTCGGCGAGGATGAGCCAGGCGACGTTCCAGCGCCGTGCGCCGACGGCGCGCGCCAGGCCGAAGAACCACGTACGGTCCCGAAGCACGATGAGTTCGGCGACAAGCAGCCCGATCCCACCAATCAGAAGAACGCCCCAGCCGATCAGGCCGTACACCAGCTGGATCCCGTCAGAAGCGGAGCGCACGAGGTCCCCGGAGTCCCCCCTGAGGACGACGACGGAGTTCTCTGTGCGGATGGAGGCCTGGGCGGCGGCATCTGCAAAGGCCTCGTGGAGTGCACTGCTCAGCTCCAGAGTCTGGTCTTGCGCAAGGCCGGTCGTGACGACGAAGACGTACTGCGGTGGCTCGGGCTGGGACAGGCGCAGCTGCTGCTCGTAGAGCGGATCCACGACCAGATTGGCACCGAAGCTCCTGTCCTCATAAGGAGTCGCCTCCCGAAGCGCCGTGTTGGGCACGACTAGTCCCGCCAGGCACAGGTCGGCGTCGGTGAAGCTGACACCGCCGTTGCGAAACGGAGCCGGCCCGCCCGCTTCGTCGAGGAGGACTACGGCGGAAACCGCGCCGAACTGCTCGAACGGGGGGCACTCCGGCTGGACGGACGGGAAGTGAACGGCTACTTGAAGTGCCCGCTCAGTGAACGGGGCGACTGCTCCCTGCACGGCCCGTAGCTGCTGGTCGACAGTTAGGCCGAGCTCGGGAGAAGGCTGGATACTGTATGTGCCGGCCACGCCCAGATCGGACTCGATGGCCGCGGTCAGGTCGGCGGTCGATGCCCTGGCGAGCTCCGAGACGGCCAGGAAGACGGTAGTACTGATCGTGACGAGAACGGTGAGCAGGACGAACTTGAGCTTCGAACGGGCGTTGACCGCGGCGGCCAGGCGTACGGTCCGCCATGCCACGGTTAACACCGGACCTGCGCAGCGGGGTGCCCGTCGGCCGTTATACGGCCACGCGCGAGAGTGATGCAGCGATCCGCCCTACGGGCGATATCTGGGTCGTGAGTGACCACGACGACGGCGGTGCCCAAGGACTCGGGTAGGGAGTACAGCGCGTCCGCCACCGCTGACGCCGTGTCCTCGTCCAGGTTCCCGGTAGGTTCGTCGGCAATCAGGAGAGGCGGAGCCGCAAACAGGGCTCGGGCGATCGCTACACGTTGCCTTTGCCCACCCGACATCTGCGAAGGGTGCCGATGAGCCAGCTCCGGAATGCCCAGTGCCTCCAGCAGCTGGGCAGCGCGGGCGCGAGCGCGACGACGGGGCACGGCGCCGCTGAAGTACCAGGGCAGAAGCACGTTGGTCTCGGCGGTGAACCCCGGATCGAGATGGAAACTCTGGAACACGGTCCCTACAGCAGAGCCCCGCAGCCGGGACAGCGCTGGGTCCGACAGCGCACCGGCGTCCCGGTTCCCGATCAGGACGCGACCGGCGGTCGGACGTCTGAGGAGGGACAGCACCGAGACCAACGTTGACTTTCCGGACCCAGACCGGCCCATCACGGACGTCGAGGTGGCCGGGCGGACGTTTAACGTCACGTCCTCAAGCCCCTGCACCGAACCGCTGGGGGTGTCGTAGCGGACACTGACACGATCCAGGGCTACCACGGGGTCATCGGCCATGACCTGTTTCCAGCCTCGCTTCACGGTGAGGACACGGGAATGAGCGCGTCTCCGGACTCCAGCCCCTCAGCGATGACTCTGCGAACCCCATCGGTGACTCCCACCACCACGGCCCGGTCAACGACAGCAGCGCCCTCCCGGATGCGGGCGATGTAGTCCTGCCCGGTCGCGTCCAGCCCGATGTAGATGAGTGGGACGGCGATGACGTCGGCTTGGCGGCTCGAGGTGAGGGTGAGCACGGCCGGCAACCCCGCCGCAGTTTCCACATGAGGGGGAAGACGGCAGTGCACGGCAGACGTCGCAACAGAGTCCGCGTCGTCGCTTGCGGCGGGCAACGCTTCGAGCCATACGGCCATGCATTCCGATTGGCGCTGGCCCAGCACGGTTTCCACCGTTGCGGTACCCGAGAACTCCAAGGCTCGGTAGCGCAGTTCCTGCAACGGCTGAAGGGTCACGACGACGTCCAAACCGGCGGTCTCGACGCGTGCCGCGCCGCCATCGACCTGAACCGTTCCCGCTACCGGCGCGGTCACCTCCCCGGACCGGGCCATGGCCAGCCTGCGCCGGGACTCCTCCACGGTCCCGCCCAGCCTGTCGTCGGCGGTTTCCACGATCTCCAGGGAACCCAGTCGTCCTCCTTCGAGCACGTGCGTGCCGGAGGTGACCGCGGGTGTGAACTGCGTCCCAGGAGGGACGTCGATCCCCACCACCGGACTGCTTGCAACGATCCCGTCAAGCCGGTAGGTGACCTCGAAGGCCGACGGCTGGACAGTCAAGGCAGTGTCAGCTGTTGACGACGGAGGCGCCGTGCCGGGTCCTGCCGCCAACCCCGTCGGTTCATCGTCACCGCTGCAACCCGCCAGTATCGTGAACGACGCCACTGCCAGCACCGCAGTGGCCAGTCGGCGCGAGGTCACAGCCCCCCCTCGACAACCTCAGCTATCGTTGGACCGTTGTAGTCTCCCTGTTCGGCCGGAATCCACACACCGCACCCCGACGGGTCGGTCAGCCGGTCTCGCAGCAGTGTGATGTCGCCGCTGGCCAGATCCTGCTGGACCATCTGAATGTCGCGGTCCATGTCAACCGCCGTCGGTGACGGGTACGCCGGCACGGGCTGCGGCGGTAGCTCCGGCGCGACGCCAGTGCTTATCCACTCTCGGTATGCGGCCAAGGCGTCCCTGCACATGATGAAGTTGCGCACCATCCCTTGGTAACGAGCCAACGCAACGGCGGGCTCGTCACCGGCGACCCGGTCTTGTGCCACCGGGGAGGCCAGCACCTCCTCCACCACATCAGTCGCCAGCCCGGCGAAGGCCTGGTCCGAGGTGCTGGGCGTCTCGTCGTTGCTCAAGGAGCAGCCCGCCAGGACGACAGCCATGACTGAAGCCAGTCCCACCACGGAATGCAGTCGACGGAGCACGACAGGTCCACCCCCCTTAGCCACACTCAGAATGCGTGAAGGTCTGCAATGCCCACTGGAAAGACAGAGACGGGCCGTGCCGGGCGCCGAGAGTCGCCCGGCACGGCTGACGGTCACGGGGTAACGGTCCAGGCCAGGGTGGTGTTGCCCAGCCCGGGGAGAATGCCGTTGCAGTTCTGGTCGGAGACCGTCCGGGTCCTGAACGTATAGTTGCTACTCGCTACGCTGGTCCAGCTCACGGTTCCACCGTCGGTGGCGGCCTTCCGGCTGAAGGAGTTGCCGTTACTCGACACAGCCCAGTAGTACCGGTTGTTGTTCGGGTCCGTATCCCTCTGCTTCACGCTCATGGTGCCGCCGTGGGCAGACCTGCTGCCAGCACGGCGCTGGCGATGCTGCGGATCTTCATCCCTCTTGTCCTCTCCCTTGTCCCCCGAGGACTGGACTTCGGGATGAGCCCTACCCCCGGTGAGGGCGCGCGCCCTCACCGCGAAGACTCGGCGGGGAGGCCCGGTGTTGTCAAGCACCGAACTGCAGCAGTCTCCTGGGTCAAAGCACTGACCCACAGAGCTGCGCCCGGACTGGAGTCGAGACCCAAGACCTGCTCCGTCGATGGAAAGAGTCAGTTCGATCGGCCCATGGTTCTGAACTGCCGGCGTGCCCTTCCCGCACGTCCAGGGTCTGCGCAACGTCGGTCGCCCAACGGATCGCGGAAGGGCCGGCTTGTACCTACCACTCGGTGCCGGCGAATCAGGGCGCCAGCGCCAGACGCACAGCCGCAATACACTGCCCAAGGTCCCGGCACCCGCGGGGACGCCCCGTAACCGAGCCGGGAGGTCACCATGGCGGGGGAACGCTCCGAGGACGAGCTGCTGCTCGCCACGCTCGCCGCGGTGGCTCCCGGCACGGAGCTGCGTGACGGCCTGGAGCGGATCCTGCGCGGCCGGACCGGCGCGCTGATCGTGCTCGGCCAGGACCGGACGGTCGACTCGCTGTGCAGCGGCGGGTTCTCCCTCGACGTCGACTTCTCCGCGACCCGGCTGCGTGAGCTGGCGAAGATGGACGGCGCCATCATCTGCGACCGCGAGGCCTCGAAGGTGCTGCGCGCCGCCGTCCAGCTCGTCCCGGACCCGGCGATCGAGACCACCGAGTCGGGCACCCGGCACCGCACGGCGGAGCGAGTGGCCAAGCAGACCGGCTTCCCGGTCATCTCGGTGAGCGCGTCGATGAACATCGTCGCCCTCTACGTGGGCAACCGCCGGCACGTGCTGGAGCAGTCCGAGGCCATCCTCGCCCGCGCCAACCAGGCCCTGGCCACCCTGGAGCGGTACAAGTCCCGCCTCGACGAGGTGACCGGCACGCTGTCGGCGCTGGAGATCGAGGACCTCGTCACCGTGCGGGACGTGGCCTCCGTCGTCCAGCGCCTGGAGATGGTCCGCCGGATCTCCGAGGAGATCGCCGGGTACGTCGTCGAGCTTGGCACCGACGGCCGCCTGCTGGCCCTGCAGCTCGACGAGCTGATCGGCGGGATCGGCCCGGACCGTGAGCTCGTCATCCGCGACTACCTCGACTCCGCCAAGCGCCCGCGCACCGTCGAGGAGGTGATGGCCGACCTCGCGACGCTGGACTCCGCCGAGCTCGTGGACCTGGCGCAGGTGGCCAAGGTGCTGGCGCTGACCGTGGGCTCGGAGTCCCTCGACGGCGCTGTCACTCCGCGGGGGTACCGCCTGCTGAGCAAGGTGCCGCGTCTGCCGGGCGCGATCGTCGACCGGCTGGTCGACCACTTCGACGGTCTGCAGAAGCTCCTGGCGGCGAACATCGAGGACCTGATGACCGTGGACGGCGTCGGCGAGCAGCGGGCCCGTGCCGTCCGGGAGGGCCTGTCTCGGCTGGCAGAGTCCAGCATCCTGGAGCGCTACGTCTGACCCTGATCAGCCCAATCTGATCAACTCAGCGTGAACACCGCCGGCTCGCCGGCGTCCCCGCCGACGACCGGCGTCACCTGGTAGGTGCCAGGCCGCACGTCGGGCAGGTCGTCCGCGCAGTCCGGGGTGGACCGCAGCCGCTGCCAGCTGACCGAGATGTCCTCGGTGGCACCCGGGGCGAGCGACACCGGGTCACCGGGCGCGGAGTCGCGGCAGTCGGCGCTGGACCAGATCCGGTCGCTGCCGGAGGTGACGACGAGCTCGACGGCGTCCGCGGCGCCGACGTCCACGGTGCACGGAGCGGTCGCCGAGCTCGCGACGGCGACCACGAACCTCGGGACGTCGTCGGGCCCGTAAGCGGTCGCGTCGGTGGACACGGTCACCGACAGGTCCTCAGGCGCGCAGGCTGCTGCGACGCCGCCGGACGCTGCGGTGTCGGACGCCGTGGTGTCGGACGCCGTGGTGTCGGACGCCGTGGCGCCTGCGCCCTCCTGCCCGTCCTGCCCGGCCTCGGCCCCGCCACCGAGCAGCGTCCACAGCACGGCGACGACGGCGACCGCGGCGAGGAGCAGCACCACCCGCCGCCGCCAGTAGACGGCCGGACGGTGCGGACCCACCGGGTGCAGCAGGGTGCTCACGCCCCGACGGTAGGCCTGGCCGGGCGCAGACGGTCAGCACCACGCCGCACCGCTGCGCGGAGTGCCCCCCGGCATAGGGGAGGATCGGTGCCGATGCCCAGGTCCGACCTGCACGCCCCGGTCACCGACTGGTACACGCGCGCCGCGCGGGACCTGCCGTGGCGCCGTCCGGGGACGACGCCGTGGGGCGTGCTCGTCAGCGAGGTGATGCTCCAGCAGACCCCGGTCGCCCGGGTGGTGCCCGTCTGGCAGCGCTGGGTCCAGCGGTGGCCGGAGCCGGCCGACCTCGCTGCGGCAGCCCCGGGGGACGCGGTGCGCGCGTGGGACCGGCTCGGTTACCCCCGCCGGGCGCTGCGGCTGCACGCCGCCGCGGTGGCCGTCGTGGAGCGCCACGGCGGCCGGGTCCCCGGCGACCACGACGTGCTGCTGGCCCTGCCCGGGGTCGGCGGCTACACCGCGGCGGCCGTCGCCGCGTTCGCCTTCGGCCGGCGGCACCCGGTCGTCGACACGAACGTGCGCCGAGTGCAGGCGCGGGCGGTGCGCGGCGCGGCGCTGCCCGCCCCGGCGCTCACCGCCGCCGAGCGCCGCCTCGCCGAGCAGCTGCTGCCCGACGACCCCGCCGCGGCGGCGACCTGGTCGGTGGCGGTGATGGAGCTCGGCGCGCTGGTGTGCACCGCGCGCGGGCCCCGCTGCGGCCAGTGCCCGGTCGTGGACCGGTGCCGCTGGCACCTCGCCGGGCGGCCGGCCGCCACCACGCCGGTCCGCCGGTCACAGCCGTGGGCCGGCACGGACCGGATGGTGCGGGGCCGGCTGCTCGCGGTGCTGCGGGGCGCTGACCGCCCGGTCGCGGCGGCAGAGCTGGCGGCAGCGTGGCACGACGACGACCAGCGGGAGCGGTGCCTGGCCACGCTCGTCGCCGACGGGCTGGCCGAGCTGCGGCCCGGCGGCACGGTCGCCCTACCCGGTGGTGCGCCGTGACCGGGACGGGCCCACCGGTGGGTGAGGAGGACCTGCTGCGCGCGGTGGCCGAGCGGGCGGCCGCCCGAGCGGTGCTCGGGTCGGCGCTGGCCGGGCTCCTGGCCGGACTGCTCGCGCTGGCGTTCCTGTGGCTGTCCGGCAGCAGGGTCGACGCCTCCACGGTGCCGGTCGTCGTGCTGCTGGCCATTGGGCAGCTGGCCGGGGTCGCCGCGGCGGGGTCCACCGCGCTGCGGCTCCGCGACCTGCGCTCCGGGGTGCCGGTGCGCGCGACCGCCGAGCGGGCGCAGCGGAGTCTGCGGACGCTGGCCCGGGTGACCGGGGTGGTCGGCGCGCTGACCGCGGTGGCGATGCCGGTCCTGCTCGAGCCGCGGGCGACGGCCTCGTTCACCGCGCTCGCCGGGCTGGGGGTGCTGGCACAGGTGGTCGTCGTCCTCACCGTCGTGCGCCGGCCGCTGAGCCGGGTGGCGCAGGCGGCTCACAGGTAGCGCAGCATCCGGGTGTTGCCGAGGGTGTTCGGCTTGACCCGGGCGAGGTCGAGGAACTCCGCGACCCCGTCGTCGTGGCTGCGCAGCAGCTCGCCGTAGACGTCCGGGGCGACCGGGGTGCCGTCGATCGGCTGGAAGCCGTGGCGGGTGAAGAAGTCCACCTCGAAGGTCAGGGTGAACACCCGCCGGACGCCGAGCTCGCGGGCGTCGGCGAGCAGCGCCTCGAGCAGGGCCCCGCCGACACCCCGGCCCCGGTACGCCTCGTCGACCGCGAGGGTGCGGACCTCGGCGAGGTCCTCCCACATGACGTGCAGGGCGCCGCAGCCCGCGAAGCACCCGTCGACCTCCGCGACACGGAACTCCTGGACGGACTCGTAGTAGGCGACGGCGTCCTTGGCGACGAGCACCCGGGCCTCGGCCAGCGGCTGGGTGAGGGCGCGGATGTCCCGCACGTCGGCGGTGCGGGCCCGCCGCACGACGATCCGGGACGAGGAACCGGACGCCGGCTCCGCGGACGGCCCGGTCACCGCCGCCGGTGCCCGGCCGGCACCGCGCGGCGGCGGGGCTCACAGTCCATGCCGGGATTGTGCCAGGCAGCGTCCGGCAGGTCAGCGGTGCTGGCTCAGTCCCGCCTGCCGGTCGTCGTCCGGGGCCTCCTTGGCGCTCTCGGCTGCCCTCCGCTCGGCGGCCCTGCGCTCGGCCTCCTCCGGGGGCAGCACCCTGCGCCAGCGCTTGGTGCGCAGCGGCGGGCGCTCCCCGGCGTCCTCCCGCAGCGCGGCGAGAATGCTGTAGATCATCACGTAGCCCATGACGAAGAACGGCAGGCCGACGACGATGATCACCTGCTGCAGGGCCTCCAGGCCGCCGGCTCCGGTGGCACCCAGCAGGGTGCCGGCGACCAGGGCCACGGAGGCGGCCCAGAAGAGCCGCTGCCGGGTGGGGGCCGGGTCCTCGTGGCCGTTGGCGATGGTGTCCATCACCAGCGCGGCGGAGTCCACGGACGTCGTGAAGAAGATGACGACGAGCAGCACCGCGATCACCGACATGACGGTGGTCAGGGGGAAGTTCTCCAGGAAGACGAACAGCGCGGCGGCGACGTCCCCCTGCTCGACGACGGGCTCGACGAGTGTGCCGGGTGCGGTGCGCTCGATGTCGAAGGAGGCCCACCCGAACACGCCGAACCAGATGACGCTGAACCCCACCGGCACGGCCAGGACGCCGAGGATGAACTGCCGGATGGACCGCCCCCGCGAGATGCGGGCGATGAAGATGCCGACGAACGGCGACCACGAGATCGTCCAGGCCCAGTAGAAGACCGTCCACCCGTTCTGCCAGCCGGAGTCGTTCACGGCGTCGGTCCAGAACGCGAGCTCGGGCAGCCAGGCCAGGTAGGTGCCGGTGGACTGGATGACGCCCTTGAGCAGCAGCAGGGTGGGGCCGGTCGCGACGACGAAGAACAGCAATCCGACGGCCACGGCGATGTTGATGTTCGACAACCGCTTGATGCCGCGGTCCAGACCGACCGCGACGGACACCATGGCGATCGCGGAGACGGCGACGATGATGAGGATCTGGACGACGCGGCTCTGCTCGACACCGAACAGCGCACCCAGCCCGCTGTTGATCTGCAACGTGCCGAGGCCGACCGACACGGCGACCCCGAACATGGTGCCGACGACCGCGGTGACGTCGATGAGCGCGCCAAGGGGGCCGTGGATCCGGTCACCGAGGATCGGGTGGAAGATCGAGGACACCCGGGGCGGCAGGTTCCGTTTGTACATGAAGTAGGCGAACGCCAGCGCCGGCAGCGCGAAGATCGTCCAGGTGTGCAGCCCGAAGTGGTAGAGGGTGAACGCCATCGCCTCCTCGAAGGCCGCGACGGTGCCACCCTCGACGTCCTGCATCGGCGGGTTCGCGAAGTGGTTGATCGGCTCGGCGACACCCCAGAACATGAGGATGGTGCCGATGCCGGCGGCGAAGAGCATGGCGAACCACGCGGGCCCGGAGTGCTCGGGCTGCTCGTCCTCGGCTCCCAGGCGCACCCGGCCGAACCTGCTCGCGGCCATGTAGACGAGGAAGACCAGGAACACGGTGACGCCGAGGACGTAGAACCAGCCGAGGTTGTCCAGGATCCAGCCGGTGACGCCGGCGAAGAAGGTGTCGACCGGCTCGGTGAACGCGATCGTGCCGATCACGAAGAGTGCGGTGACCGCTGCCGACGAGAAGAAGATCACCGGACTCGTCCGCAGACCGAGGGAGTCGTGGAGCCGGGTGAGGGCCGCTCGCATGCCTGTTCCTCCACGGATGCACTGTCGTCGGGGACTGGTCGGCTGGCGTGTCACTGGCCCGCGCACCGGCCCGCACGATCCCCTCACGCTCCGGCCTGCGGCGCAACCCGGCACCCGTAGGGTCGGCGCATGACCGTCCCCTCTCGTGGAGTCCTCGTCACCGGCGCGTCCCGCGGTATCGGCGCCGCCGTCGCTCGCGCCTTCGCTGCCGCCGGTGACCGGGTCGCCGTGGCGTACCGGGGCGCCGACGACCGCGCCCGTGAGGTCCTCGAGTCGTTGGCCGGCACCGGCCACGTCAGCATCCGCGCCGACGTCGGCGACCCGGCCCAGGTCGCCCGCATGGTCGACGACGCGGTGGCCGCTCTGGGCCGGGTCGACGTGCTCGTCAACAACGCGGCACTGTTCACCACCGACCCGGCCGGGGGCAGCCGCCGCATCGACCACCCCGTCGACGCGACCGACTACGACGCCTGGGTGAGCGCCTGGCGTCGCACGATCGACGTCAACCTGCTCGGAACGGCGAACGCCAGCTGGTGCGTGGCCCGGCACATGCTCACCGTCCCGCCGGCGGACGGGCTGCCGGTGGGCCGGATCGTCAACGTCGGCTCCCGCGGCGCCTACCGCGGGGAGCCCGACGTCCCCGCCTACGGGGCGAGCAAGGCGGCGGTGCACTCCCTCGGCCAGTCCCTGGCGCTGTCCCTGGGCCGGCACGGGATCGCCGTCACCTCGGTCGCACCGGGGTTCGTCGCCACGGACATGGCTGCCGGCGTCCTGGACGGCCCGGAGGGTGACGCCGTCCGCGCGCAGAGCCCGTTCGGTCGTGTCGCCGAGCCCGAGGAGGTCGCGGCGGCCGTGCTGTGGCTGGCGTCCCCGCAGGCGGAGTGGGCCTCGGGGGCGGTGCTGGACCTCAACGGCGCCTCGTACCTGCGCTGAGTCGTACCCGCGCTGACCCCCCGGAGCGAGTGCTACTCCAGCCCCAGGTACGCCTCGATCACCCGCTCGTCCCGGAGCAGGTCGGCCGCGACCCCGTGGTGGGCGACCTCGCCGGTCTCGAGCACGTAGCCGTAGTCTGCCGCGCGCAGCGCCCGCCGGGCGTTCTGCTCCACGAGCAGGACCGTCGTCCCGTCCGCCCGGATCTCCTCGATCACCCGGAACACCTCGTCGACCACCTTTGGCGCCAGGCCCATCGACGGCTCGTCGAGCAGCAGGACGACGGGGTCCGCGACAAGTGCCCGGGCGATCGCGAGCATCTGCTGCTCGCCCCCGGACAGGGACCCTGCCTGCAGGTGGCGCCGGTCGCCGAGCACCGGGAACCGGTGGTACATCTGCGGGATGCGCTCGGGCCGACCGCGGCGGTGCCAGGTGCCGAGCTGGAGGTTCTCCTCGACCGTCAGCGTCGCGAGGATCTCCCGGCCCTCCGGGACCTGGACCAGGCCGGCGGCGACGAGGCGGTGGGCCGGGGTGCCCGTGATGTCGTTGCCGTCGAAGACCACGCGGCCTCCCCGCGGTCGGACGAGGCCGGCGACGGCGTTGAGCACCGACGTCTTGCCCGCCCCGTTGGCGCCGACCAGCGTGACGAGGGAACCACGAGGGACGTCGAACGAGACGGATCGCACCGCCTGAACGTGCCCGTAGGCGACGACGAGGTCGCGCACGCTCAGCAGCGGGGCGGCGTCGGTGCCCGCCTTCGGCCCCGGCTCAGCCACGGGAGGCCTCCTCCTGGGAGGACACGTCGCCGTGCCCCTCCGACCCCAGGTACGCCTCCACCACCCGCGGGTCGCGGGCGACGGCGGCCGGCTCCCCCTCCGCGATGACCATGCCGAAGTTGAGGACGAGGATCCGCGTGCACGTCTCCAGCACCATCCGCACGTTGTGCTCGATGAGCAGCACGGTGATGCCGTCTGCCGCCAGGGACCGGATGAGGTCCGACAGCGCTGCCGCCTCGACCTGGTTCATCCCGGCGGCCGGCTCGTCGAGCACGAGCACCGCCGGGTGCGCGGCCAGGGCCCGGGCGATCTCCAGGCGCCGCTGGTCACCGTAGGACAGGTCCCCGGCGCTGACGGCGGACTTGTCGGCGAGACCGACACGGGCCAGCTGAGCGGCGGCGTGGGCAAGGGTCCGCCGCTCGTCACGACGTGCCGACGGCAGCCAGGCCAGCCGACGGAGCAGCGTGGGCGGAGTGATCCGGTGGGCGCCGACGAGAACGTTCTCCAGAGCCGAGAGCCGGTCGAACAGCTTGATCTGCTGGAACGTGCGGCTGACTCCCGTGAGCGCCACCCGGTGCGCGGCCACGTTGCCGCTCAGCCGGAGCCCGAGCACCTCGATCGAGCCAGAGCTCGCCGGGACGAGCCCGGTCACCATGTTGACCAACGTCGTCTTGCCTGCACCGTTCGGCCCGATCAGGCCGAGGATCTCCCCGGCACGGATCTCGAGGTCCACGTCTCGGACGGCGTTGACGCCGCCGTAGTGCTTCCCGACGCCGCGCAGCCGGACCAGCGAGGTGCCCGGTGGCGGCAGCGGGGGCAGCTCGGGTGGCGCAACGCCCGTCATCGCCGGTAGACGCTGCCTGCGGCGCGGGATGAGACCCGAGAGCCCGCCGGGCAGGAAGAGGATCACCACGAGGAGGAGCAGACCGCTGATGAACGGGCGGATCCACCCCGCCTCGATCCCCACCGCGCGCTGGAGCTCGGGCAGCAGCGTGAAGAACGCCGAGCCGAGGAGGGGGCCGACGACGAAGGCGACGCCACCGACCACCGCGGTGACGAGGCCGTCGATCGCGGCGGCGAACCCGAAGTCCCCGGGCTCGGCGAACCTGGCGAAGTGGGCGAGGAGGACGCCGTAGAGGCCGGCGACGGCTCCGGACACGACGAACGACGCCATCCGGTACCGCGACACGTCCACGCCCATCGCTCGCGCCGCGAGCTCGTCCTCCCGGATCGCCTCGAGTGCCCGCCCGAAGCGCGAGGAGCCCGCACGCCAGAACCAGTAGGCCACGAGGGCGAGCGCGATCCAGGCGTGCGGCACGTCGACGAGCTTCGGGAAGGACAGGCCCTGGGCGCCGCCCGTCCACTCCTGGTTGTTCAGCACGATACGGACGACCTCGCCGAACCCGAGCGTGGCGATGGCCAGGAAGACGCCCCTGAGCCGCATGACCGGCAGGCCCAGCAGGAACGCGACGACCGCGCCGGCGGCCATCCCGGTCACCACGGCGACCAGCAGCGGCGGCACCACGCCGAGCAGCGGCTCGTCCGGCACCGCGAGCGAGGACCCGAAGGCGCCCAGGGAGGCCAGAGCGGCCTGGGCCAGACTGAGCTGACCGGCGAGGAGGACCGCGTAGTACGAGTAGGCGAGGATGGCGGTGAGCGCGACGAGGGTGATCGTCGCCGAGTAGTCGTCGAGCACTCCCAGCATCAGACCTCCCGAACCCGCTTGCCGCCGAAGAGGCCTTGGGGCCGCAGCAGGAGGATCGCGAACAGCAGGCCGAAGGCGACGACGTCGCGCCAGGACGATCCGACGTACATCACGGCGAGCACCTCGGCGAGGCCGAGGAGCAGTCCGCCGACGAGCGCCCCGGGGAGCGATCCCATGCCGCCGACGACGATCACCGCTAGGCCTTTGAGCTCGATGTTGAAGCCCATCGAGATCTGCGCCGTGTTGACGTTGAGGGCGAACAGGACACCCGCCACCGCCCCGAGCGCCGAAGAGATCGCGAACGTGACGGAGGTGATCCGGTCGACGTTCACCCCCAGCACCCGTGCGGCGTGCGGGTTCTCCGCGACGGCCCGCATCCCGCGCCCGAGCCTTGAGCGCTGGACGAGCACGGCGAGGGCGACCATGAGGCCGAGCGACACCGCGAGGATGACGACCTGCAGCACCGAGACGACGGCGTCGCCGACCTGGAAGCGAACGTCGGGGAAGGCACCCGGCGGGAAGCGCGTGGTGTCCGGACCGTACCTGGCCTGCAGGAGCGCGAGAAACATGGTGCCGAGCGCGATCGAGGAGATCAGCCCGGCGAAGTGCGCGTCGTGCCGGTCACGCAGGGGCCGGAATGCGACACGCTCGACCACGAGCCCGAGCAGGGCGCCGACGACGAGGACGAGCGGCAGGGTGAGCCAGATCGACAGCTGGCCCCTGGTGACGAGCTCGATGCCGACGAAAGCGCCGGTCGTGAAGACCGCTGAGTGCGCCAGGTTGAGCCGGTCCAGGACGCCGAACACCAGAGTGAACCCGATCGCGAACAGTGCGTAGATCGACCCGAGGAACAGCCCGTTGAGCAGCTGCTGCAGCATTCGGTGGCCCTTCTCAGGCGCCGGACCGGGCCTGTCCGAGGAGAGGCCCGGTCCGGGCGTGGCGGTCGCGGTCGGTCGTCCCGGCCTAGTTCAGGACGGCGAACTCCCCGTTCTCCACGATCTGGACGACGGCCGGGTGGTCGGCGTCCCGCGTCTCGGTGATCGAGAAGTCGCCGAGGACGGTGGGGACGTCCTTCAGCTGACCCAGCTGGTCCTTGATGTCGTCGCGCTCACCGGAGCAGCCTGCCCGGACCGCCGTGTCGATGAGGTTCAGCCCCGCGTACGCCTGCGCGGCGAACTGGTCCGGAGGTGACCCGTACTCCTCGGTGTACGCCGCGATGAAGTCCTGGTTCAGCGGGTTGTCGGAGGCGGAGTTCCACGCCGCGCCCACCACGACGCCCTCGGCGGCCTCACCGGCGCCTTCCATCAGCGCCGGCGAGTTGAAGCCGTTGCCGCCGATGATCGGGACCTCGATACCGATCTCCCGAGCCTGAGTCACCAGGGGGATCGCTGCCTCGATCAACGCCGACACGACGATCGCGTCGGGGTCGTGCTCCCGTGCCTGAGTGAGCAGCGCACGGAAGTCGGTGTCGCTCTTGGAGAACGTGATGGTCTCGGCGATCTCGATGCCGTTGTCCTCCAGGGCGGCGGCGAAGGCGTCGTACCCGGACTCGGTGAAGGCGTCGTCGTTGGAGTACATGACCACGACCTTCTCCAGGCCGAGGGCCTCCTTCGCCTTGGCCACCGTCTGCGGGATCACGGCGTCCTCGGTCAGCGAGTCACGGAAGATGTAGTCGCCGATGTCGGTGATACCTGCGGCGGTGTTGGAGATTCCGAGAACGGGGACGCCTTCCTCCTGCGCGACGGGATTCGTCTGCATCGCGGTGTTCGACAGGGTCGGGCCGATGATGACGCTCACGTCGTCCTGTGACGCGAACTGCTCGAAGACGGTGATCCCCTGCCGCGGGTCGGTCTGGTCGTCCTCGACCGTGAGCTCGTAGGTGACCCCGCCCCGCTCGTTCAGCTGCTGCGCAGCAAGCTCCAGGGCGTTGCGCTGGGACTCCCCGTAGTGGGCCGCTGCACCGGTGAGGCTGAGGACTGCGCCGACGGGCACCGGCTCCTCGATCTCACAGCTCTCGCCGGACCCGGTTCCGACCAGGCCACCCTCGCCGGCCGCCTCGCCGGTGCCGTCGCCGCCTCCGTCACCACCGGCACAGGCGCTGAGCGCGAGCAGCAGAGTGGCCGCCGCAGCGGGTCCGTCCCCGTCGTCCAGGAGGCAGGCAGCGCGGCGCCCCCGGTCCTGTAAGGATCCGGGGGCGCTGCGCTGCCGGGGTAGCCGGGCTCAGTCCTTCTCGGCCGTCTCGACGAGGGGCACGTCGGGCAGCGGTGCCTTCGCCGTCCCGGTGAAGGTGAACCGGGCGCCCGGGCCCTCCCCCTCGACGTCGACCAGGACGATCTGGCCGGCGTGAAGCTCGCCGTAGAGGATCTTCTCGGACAGCGCGTCCTCGATGTCGCGCTGGATGGTCCGGCGCAGCGGCCGGGCCCCGAGGACCGGGTCGTAGCCCTTGGTCGCCAGCAGCGTCTTCGCGGCAGGGGTGAGCTCGATGCCCATGTCCTGGTCGCGCAGCCGCTCCTCCAGGCGGGCGACCATGAGGTCGACGATCCTCACGATCTCCTCCTGCGAGAGCTGCGGGAACACGACGACGTCGTCGACGCGGTTGAGGAACTCCGGCCGGAAGTGCTGCTTGAGCTCCTCGTTGACCTTCGCCTTCATCCGCTCGTACGAGGTCGACAGGTCCCCGCCGGCCTGGAACCCGGTCTGCAGGCCCTTGGCGATGTCCCTCGTGCCGAGGTTCGTCGTCATGATGATGATGGTGTTCTTGAAGTCGACGGTGCGGCCCTGGGCGTCCGTGAGCCGACCGTCCTCGAGGATCTGCAGCAGCGAGTTGAAGATGTCGGCGTGCGCCTTCTCCACCTCGTCGAACAGGACGACGGAGAACGGCCGGCGGCGCACCTTCTCCGTCAGCTGACCACCCTCCTCGTAGCCGACGTACCCGGGCGGGGAGCCGAACAGCCGGGAAACGGTGTGCCGCTCGGAGAACTCCGACATGTCGAGCTGGATCAGCGCGTCCTCGTCACCGAAGAGGAACTCGGCGAGCGCCTTGGCGAGCTCGGTCTTCCCGACGCCGGTCGGGCCGGCGAAGATGAACGAGCCACCCGGGCGCTTGGGGTCCTTCAGGCCCGCGCGAGTACGCCGGATCGCCTGGGCCAACGCCTTGATGGCGTCGTCCTGGCCGATGATCCGCTTGTGCAGCTCCTCCTCCATCCGGAGCAGGCGGCTGGACTCCTCCTCGGTGAGCTTGACGATCGGGATGCCGGTCGCGGTGGCGAGCACCTCGGCGACGAGCTCCTCGTCCACCTCGGCGACGACGTCCATGTCGCCGGCCTTCCACTGCTTCTCGCGCTCGGCCTTCTGCGCGAGCAGCTTCTTCTCGTCGTCCCGCAGCGACGCCGCCTTCTCGAAGTCCTGCGCGTCGATCGCGGACTCCTTGCGACGGCGCACGTCGGCGATCCGCTCGTCGAACTCGCGCAGGTCCGGCGGGGCGGTCATCCGCCGGATCCGGAGCCGGGCACCGGCCTCGTCGATGAGGTCGATGGCCTTGTCCGGCAGGTAGCGGTCGTTGACGTACCGGTCGGCCAGGGTCGCGGCGGCGACCAGTGCCTGGTCGGTGATGGAGACGCGGTGGTGCGCCTCGTAGCGGTCCCGCAGGCCCTTGAGGATCTCGACGGCGTGCGCCAGCGAGGGCTCCTGCACCTGGATCGGCTGGAACCGCCGCTCGAGCGCCGCGTCCTTCTCGACGTGCTTGCGGTACTCGTCCAGCGTCGTCGCGCCGATCGTCTGCAGCTCGCCGCGGGCCAGCATCGGCTTGAGGATGCTCGCCGCGTCGATGGCCCCCTCGGCGGCACCTGCACCGACGAGGGTGTGGATCTCGTCGATGAACAGGATGATGTCGCCGCGGGTGCGGATCTCCTTGAGCACCTTCTTGAGGCGCTCCTCGAAGTCACCGCGGTAACGGGAGCCGGCGACGAGCGCGCCGAGATCGAGTGTGTAGAGCTGCTTGTCCTTGAGCGTCTCGGGCACCTCGCCCTTGACGATGTTCTGGGCCAGGCCCTCGACGACCGCGGTCTTGCCGACGCCGGGCTCGCCGATGAGAACAGGGTTGTTCTTCGTCCGGCGGGACAGCACCTGCATGACCCGCTCGATCTCCTTCTCGCGCCCGATCACCGGGTCGAGCTTGCCCTCGCGGGCCGCCTGGGTGAGGTTGCGCCCGAACTGGTCGAGGACCAGCGACCCGGACGGCGTGCCCTCCTGCGGGCCGCCGGCCGTCGCCGGCTCCTTGCCCTGGTAGCCGGACAGCAGCTGAAGCACCTGCTGACGGACCCGGTTGAGGTCGGCACCGAGCTTGACCAGAACCTGGGCGGCCACGCCCTCGCCCTCACGGATGAGCCCGAGCAGGATGTGCTCGGTCCCGATGTAGTTGTGGCCGAGCTGGAGGGCCTCCCGCAGGCTGAGCTCGAGCACCTTCTTGGCACGCGGGGTGAACGGGATGTGGCCAGAGGGCGCCTGCTGCCCCTGGCCGATGATCTCCTGGACCTGCTCACGCACGGAGTCCAGCGAGATACCGAGGGACTCCAGCGCCTTGGCGGCGACGCCCTCGCCCTCGTGGATGAGGCCGAGCAGGATGTGCTCGGTCCCGATGTAGTTGTGGTTGAGCATCCGGGCCTCTTCCTGGGCCAGGACGACAACACGGCGGGCTCGGTCGGTGAACCTCTCGAACATTCAGCGCTCCTCGCGAGCGGTCGACTGCCGGAACAAGCGGGTGCTGCTCCCTCTGCTCATCCCTTTCGATGCTATCCCGGGGTCCGGACGCACAACCGCTGGTCCGGCCCCGTAGGAGGTCCAACCCGTGCTCAGGGCGGGGTGTTCCGGGGTCGCGTTCGCTGCGGGCGTAGCGGTGGGAGGCGGCCGATGCCCACCACGGCCGCCGTCCGGGTCCCAGACGCCTCCGGACGACGACCGCCGGCGCGCCGGCCCGCAGGGTCAGTGGGCGGCCCGGTAGGCCTCCATCACCTGGGCGGAGATCCGGCCGCGGTCGCTGACCTGGTAGCCGTTGGAGCGGGCCCACTCGCGGATCCGGGCGGTCTCGCCGCTGCGGCCGCCGGAGGAGGACGAGGACTGCCGGGAGCGGCGTGCGCTGGATCGCCCGCCGACGCGCCGGGCGTGACCGACCCACGGCGCCAGCTCCTCACGGAGCCGAGCCGCGTTCGCGGTGTTGAGATCGATCTCGTAGCTCACGCCGTCCAGGGCGAAGGAGACGGTCTCCTCCGCCTCGCCGCCGTCGAGATCGTCGACCAGGACGACCTGCACCTTCTGCGCCATGAAAAGGACTCCTTGTGGGAAACGGAATCGCACCGGAAACCCCGGTACGACCCCATACTGCCACGTCGAAATGGCTGCCCGCACGCGGTCCCCATTGTCGCCGCCGTTCCAGCGGTCAATGCGCGGCGATACCGGGTCGGGCGAGCTACCGGTCCGAACGCGGCGAGAGATGCTCGGCGTCGTCCGTGGCCGAGACCGGAGCGTCCCCTGTCAGGGCGTCGCGCCCCTTCTCACGCCTTTCCTGCCCGGCTCTTTCCTGCCCGGCTCTTTCCTGCCCGGCCCGCGCACGGTCAGCCCGTTCCATCGCGGCGACGGCGGCACGTTCACGTCGGTCGGCGTGAATCATCGCCCGGACGACGTACCAGAAGAGCAGGCCGACCCCGATCGAGGGGACGAGCGCTCCCAGGGCCTCCAGCATGGAACCAGGGTACGCCGCGTCACTGCCGCCATCTCGGGCTGGCCCGCGCGACACAATGCGAGGTGGTTACTCGGGGCGCACGAGGGGGAACAGAATGGTCTCCCGGATACCGCGACCGGTGAGTGCCATGAGCAGTCGGTCGACTCCCATGCCGACCCCGCCCATCGGCGGCATCCCGTACTCCATCGCCCGGAGGAAGTCCTCGTCGAGGCGCATCGCCTCCTCGTCGCCGAGCGCGGCCAGTCGTACCTGGTCCTCGAACCGCTCGCGCTGCACGACCGGGTCGTTGAGCTCGGAGTACCCGGTGGCGAGCTCGAAGCCCCGGACGTACAGGTCCCACTTCTCCACGACGCCGGGGACGTCGCGGTGCGCCTTGGTCAGCGGGGAGGTCTCGACGGGGAAGTCCTTGACGAACGTCGGGGCGTACAGGTCGTCGCCGACGAGGTGCTCCCACAGCTCCTCGACCGCCTTGCCGTGGCTGAGCGCGGTGGGGTCGAGCTCGAGCCCGTTGGCGTCCAGGGCGCTCACCAGCCGCTGCAGCGGCGTCTGCGGGGTGATCTCCTCCCCGAGCGCCTCGGACAGCGAGCCGTACATCGTGATCACCGGCCACTGCCCGCCGAGGTCGTACTCCGTGCCGTCGGCGAGGGTGACCGTCGTGGAGCCGAGGACGTCGCGGGCAGCGGTCTGGACGAGCTCGCGAGTGCGCTCGGCCATCACGTCGTAGTCCGCGTAGGTCTCGTAGAACTCGACCATCGCGAACTCCGGGGAGTGCGAGGAGTCGGCTCCCTCGTTGCGGAAGTTCCGGTTGATCTCGAAGACCTTCTCGAGCCCACCGATCGCCGCGCGCTTGAGGAAGAGCTCGGGAGCGATCCGCAGGTACAGGTCCATGTCCATGGCGTTGGAGTGGGTGACGAACGGCCGCGCCGCGGCACCGCCGTGCAGGGTCTGCAGCATCGGCGTCTCGATCTCGACGTAGCCGTGGCGGTGAAACGTCTCGCGCAGGCTCCGCACGACGCCGGCCCGGATGCGGACCATCTCCCGCGCCTCAGGTCGCACGACGAGGTCGGCGTACCGCTGGCGGACCCGGGTCTCCTCGTTCATCTCCTTGTGCAGCACCGGCAGCGGGCGTAGGGCCTTGGCCGCCATCCGCCACTCGGCGGCCATCACCGACAGCTCCCCGCGGCGGCTGCGGACCACCCGGCCGTGGACGGCGACGAAGTCGCCGAGGTCGACGTCCCGCTTCCACCGTCCCAGCGCCTCCTCACCGACCTCGGCGAGGCTCAGCATCACCTGCAGCCGGGTGCCGTCGCCCTCCTGAAGAGTGGCGAAGCAGAGCCGACCGGTGTTGCGGACGAACATCACCCGGCCGACGACCCACACCCGGTCCTGGGTCTCCTCGCCGTCGCCGAGGTGCGCCCAGCGCTCGCGCACCTCCCGCAGCGAGTGGGTGCGCGGGACGGCCACCGGGTAGGGCCCGCCGCCGGGCTCGGCGAGCAGTCGCTCTCGCTTCTCCCGGCGGACCCGCACCTGCTCCGGCAGGTCGTCGGCCTCGGCGGCGTCGGGGGTCGGGATCGGCTCGCTCGTCACGACCGGCAAGGGTAACGGCGGCTCACCGGGCCGGGTCGTCGGCGAGGACGTCGAGCAGAGCCTCCGCCTGCTCGGGGGACAGGGCGCCGGCGGCGAGCGCCCGCTCCGCGGTGGCCCGCGCCAGCGCCCGGTGGGTCTCCGGGACGTCCGGGGTGCCGGCTGCGGCCCCGGCCGCGGTGACGGTGGCGAGCTGCGCCGCGACGGCCGCGGCGTCCCCCCGGGTCACCGGTCCGCGCAGCGCGTCCTCACCGCTGCGCAGCGCGCCGTCCAGGGCCGCGGACAGCAGCGGCTCGAGCACCCGCTGGGTGTGCTCGACGCCGGCGGCGCGCAGCAGCTGAGCGGCCTGGACGACGAGGGTGACGAGGTGGTCGGCGCCGTGCGACAGGGCCGCCTGGTAGAGCGGTCGGGCCTCCTCGGGGACGACGACCGGCTCGGCGCCCATCTCGACGACGAGCGCCTGGGCCACCGGCAGCACCGGACCCGGCGCGGTGACGGCCACACAGCAGTCGGCCAGCCTGGCCAGGTCCATCGAGGTGCCGGTGAAGGTCATCGCCGGGTGCAGGGCGAGGGGGATGGCGCCCTGGCGGCGGGCCGGGTCCAGGACGCCCACGCCGAACCTGCCGCAGGTGTGGACGACGAGCTGGCCGGCCTGCCAGGCGCCGGTCGTCGCCAGCCCGTCGACGAGCGGGCCGAGCACGTCGTCCGGGACGGCGAGCAGGACCAGCTCGGCGCGTTCGACGACGTCCGGGACGTCCAGGACAGGGACGCCGGGCAGCAGCGTGTCCACCCGCTCGCGGCTGGCCTCGGAGACCGCCGAGGCGCCGACGACGGCGTGCCCGGCGGCTCGCAGGGCGCTGGCCAGCACCGCGCCCACCCGGCCGGCGCCGACGACGCCGACCCCGAGCCGTCCGGGGCGACCCTCCGCTGCTGCGCTCACGGCCTGGCACGGTACCGGCCGCCGTAGGGTTGCCGTCGTGGGACGTCATGCGGAGGTCGTCGCCCGGGCCCGGCTCGACACCCACGGCCTCGTCGTCGCCGACCTCGGCTGCGGTGAGGGTCGGCTCGTCCGGGCCCTGCTCGAGCACGACCCGTCCCCGGTGCTCGTGCACGCCGTGGACCAGGTGTCCGCCCTGGACGACGACCTGCTGCAGGACATCCGGGTCCGCAGCCGGATCGCCGACCTCGACGCCCGGCTGCCGCTGGCGGACGCCGCCGTCGACCGGGTGGTGTCCCTCAACGTCGCCGAGCACCTCGCCGACCCTGCCGGGCACCTGCTGGAGTGCCATCGGGTGCTGCGTCCGGGCGGCTACCTCGTCCTCGCCCACAGCGACTGGGACACCGCGCTGTTCACCAGCACGGACGACGCGCTGACCCGCCGGCTCGTCGACCGGTTCGTCGAGGTGGTCCCCCGGGGCGCCGGCCGCGCCGACGGCTTCATGGGCCGCAAGCTGCTCGCCCTGGCCGACGCGGCCGTCGACCGTGGCGCTGCCTTCGACACGGTGGAGGTGGCAGCGTGGGCGGACGCGCACCGCCGGTTCGACGAGGGCTCGGTCGCCTGGAAGGTGGCGACGGGGGTGCTGGCGGCAACCCAGGACGACGCCGAGCTGGCGGCCCGGGCCGCCGGCTGGGTGGAGGGTCTGCGCCGCCTCGCCGGTGCCGGGCAGTTCCTGTTCACCGTCACCGACGTCGCCGTCGTCCTGCGACGCGCGTGAGCCTGGACCGGGATCTACCAGCCATGACGTACCAGCCGTGGCAGGAGGCCTGGCAGGAGGCCTTGTACGGGCCCCGCGGCTTCTACCGGCGCCCCGAGGGACCGGCCGGGCACTTCCGCACCGCTGCTCACGCGTCGTCGTCCGGGCTGCTCGGGCGGGCCTTGGCCCGGCTGGCCCGGCAGACCGGTTGCACCGGCGTCCTGGACGTCGGCGCCGGCCGCGGCGAGCTCGCCGTCCAGATCGCCGCGGCCGATCCGAGCCTCACGGTGACCGCCGTCGACGTCACTGACCGACCGGCCGGGCTCACGGCCGCGGTGGAGTGGTGCACCGACGTCCCGGACCCGACGGGACCGACCCTGCTCCTCGGCTGGGAGCTGCTCGACGTCGTCCCGACCACCGTCCTGGAGGTGGACGACGCCGGGCTTGCCCGGGTCGTGCTCGTCGACGAGACCGGCCGGGAGCGGCTCGGGCCCCCGCCGCGGCCGGACGAGCGCGCCTGGTGCACGCGCTGGTGGCCGCTCGCCGAGCCCGGGGCACGCGCCGAGGTGGGGCTGACCCGGGACCTGGTCTGGTGTGCGCTCGTCGACCGGCTCGCGCGGCACGGCGGGCTGGCCCTCGCCGTCGACTACGGCCACGACGCGGCGACCCGGCCTCCCGGTGGCAGCCTGGCCGGGTACGCCCGGGGCCGGCAGGTGGTACCAGTGCCGGACGGCGGGTGCGACGTCACCGCCTCCGTCGCGCTGGACTCGGTGGCCGCCGCACGACCGGGCGGCCTCCGCCTGGACCAGGCCGCCGCGCTGCGCGCGCTCGGGGTGTCCGCTCCGGCGGCACCTCCCGGCAACGACCCGGTCGCCCGGCTGTGGAGGCTGTCGGCCGCCGGCGAGGTGGCCGAGCTGCTCGACCCGCACGGCCTGGGCTCCTTCGGCTGGGTGCTGCACCCGGTCGGCGAGCAGGCCAAGGAGAGCCTGGCGTGGACATTCCGGACACTGTCTTGACAAGGTGTCCTGCTGTGCGCCGGTCGGGGTCCCTGATAGTTGCGGTCGGCCTGCTCGCCGGGTGCGGGCAGGGCGACAGCGCACCCGTCGCCACGGTCACCCGGACCGTCGTCGAACCGAGCCCAGTCACCGAACCGAGCCGAGTCACCGCCAGCCCGCCGCCGGTGGCGGTCCAACCGGCCAGCGACGTCACCGGGCGCGGTCACGACGTCGGCACGGTCGTCGACGTCCTCGACGACCAGGACGGCCCCGTGGTGCTCCTGGTCGACCGCTGGACGGTCCTCGGGGTGGACGACGCCGTGCTCGCACGTGACGGCGTCCCGCTCGAGCCGACCACGCGGGACCGGTTCACCAACCAGAACACCGAGCGGACCTACCGGGTGCCGGTCGCCGCCGACCCCCAGGTGGTCGTCAACACCTGCGTGCCACCGCAGGCCGACGGCGCCTCGGCCGGGCTCGTGTCCCGGCCCGCGTCGCTGGAGGAGTTCCTGCGCCTACCCGGCCGGGAGAGCCTGCTCGTCGCCGTGGCCTACGCCGGCGGCGAGCTGGTCCGCCTCGACACCGTGCCGCTGTGCGACTGAGGCCGCCGGCCGTGCTCACCCAGGTGGCTGCGGCGGGCCGGTCCCCCGGTCGGCCGGCGCCCCCGGGTCCGCCGGGGGAGCGGCGTCCGCCATCCACCGCTCCGGTCCGGCGCCCCGGCGGGCCCGGCGGGCCCGCTCTGCCTGCTCGGTCAGCAGGCCGAGCGCCACCTCGGCGTCGAGGTGGGACACGGTCGGCTGCACCGGCCCCGGCGTCGGGTGGGCGGCCATCGTGGCCAGCCGGAGCCGGCGCTGGAGCGGTCCCTGGTTGAGGCCGAGGCTCTGGGTGCGCTCGTGCGGGACGACGTCCAGCTGGCGCCACAGCCGCCCGCGGCGCAGCAGCAGCGCGGTGCCCGCGACGAGGTATCCGTTGCGCCGCCACGACACCCAGTCGACCCACCGGGACCGCGAGGGCGCGACGACCCAGCCGCGTTCGGCCGTCGTGCCGCTCAGACCGTCGTCCAGGGCCGCGACCGGGTCCTGCACCCCGAGGTCCGGCAGCACCAGCGACAGCACCGCGACGGCGTCCTCGCGCGGGCCGACCGGCAGCAGCACGTTCGCCGTGCCCTCCTCCTGCCCGCCCCCGTAGCCGGCGACGTTGATCTCGACGCGCCACCAGTCGGGCCGCCGCCACAGCAGCGGCTGGCTGAGCCGCAGCGCCTGCACCCGGCCCGGCGGGACCGTCTGGGCCCGCTGCTCCAGCAGGCCGTGCCGCAGCCGGACCCCGTCGGGGGACACCGCCACCCGGAAGCTGAACTCGTGGCTGAACCGCGTCCAGACCGCGATGGCGGTGGCGAGCAGGGCCGGGCCGAGACCGGCGAGCAGGCCCGGCAGGTCGAGCCACACGACGCCGACGAGAAGGGCCGCCGCGGTGAGGACGAGCGCGACCGTCGTCCCGGAGCGCAGGAGGGAGGCGAGCAGCCGGTCGACCGGCACGGTGAGCACCTCCCGCTCGGGGGCCTCGGGCGCCTCGGCGGTCTCGTACCGGACCCCGGCCGCCCGGGCCAGCAGGGTGTTGCGCAGCCGTTGGGCCTCGGCCTCCTTGAGGTAGGCGAGCCGAACGTCGGAGCCGGCACCACCGGCCACCTCCAGGCGCAGCTCGGCCAGTCCGAGGATCCTGGCCAGCAGGGGCTGGACGACGTCGACGGCCTGGAGCCGGTCGAGCCGCGCCTGGCGCTGCTGCCGGAACAGCACCCCGCTGTGCAGGTGCACGGCCTCGCCGTCCACCTGGTAACGGGTCATCCGCCAGGACAAGGCCGAAGCCGCGACGCCGACGAGGACGCCGATCAGGAGCAGCCCGACGGACACCAGGACCTCGGTGCGGCCGGGCAGTCCCTGGCCGGCGAACAGCGCGTCGCTGCGCTGCTGGACGTAGACGACGAGCAGGACGGCGACGACCTTCCAGCTGCGGATGACCGGGGTCACCGGGTGCAGCCGGTGCCAGCTGCCGTCCGCCTCGGGCGCCAGTTGCGGCGGGGCCCCCGGCTCGGACCACGGGACGCCGGGCTGCTGCTGCGAGGAGTGCTGCTCGTTCACAGACCCGCCAGTCGAGCCTCGCCGCGGCGGGCCAGCCGGTCCCGCAGCCGGGCGGCCTCCTCGGGCGGCAGGCCGGGGATGACGGCGTCGGTGGCGGCGCTCGCGGTGTGCAGCTGCACCCTGGCGATCCCCAGCCGGCGGTCCAGCGGCCCGGCCTGGACGTCGACGTACTGCATGCGGCCGTAGGGGACCACGACCATCGAGCGGAACACGACGCCCTTGCGCACGAGCAGGTCGTCCTCGTGCTCGGCGTACCCCCAGGCGCGCACCTGCCGGCCGATCACCCACCAGGCCCACCCGCCGACGGCGCCCAGCAGGACCACGGCGAGCAGCGGCCAGGCGGTGTCGAACAGGAGCCAGGCCGCGACGAACGGCAGCACGGACACGCCGAGGACGACGCCGAGCACGATCCGGCGGGCGGTCGCGAGCCGGGGGGAGATCGACGTCCAGGTGACGCCCGGGGGCTCGAAGGGGTCCATCTCGCTCCTGTGGTCGGCGGTCTGCAGCGATCGTCCCAGACCCACGACCACGGTGGAGAGGTGGCAGACTCGGCCAGCGTGGCGGAACGGGAGCTGGTCGTCGGTCTGGGTGCCGGCAGCGTGTCCTCCGACCCGGGCCGGCTGCCGACCACCGAGATGCTGCTCAACATCGGCCCGCAGCACCCGGCCACGCACGGGGTGCTGCGGCTGCGGCTCGTCGTCGACGGCGAACGGGTGGTGAGCGCCGAGCCGGTCGTCGGTTACATGCACCGCGGCGCGGAGAAGCTCTTCGAGGCCCGCGACTACCGCCAGATCATCGTCCTCGCCAACCGGCACGACTGGCTCAGCGCGTTCTCCAACGAGCTCGGCGTCGTCCTGGCCACCGAGCGGATGCTGGGGATGGAGGTGCCCGAGCGGGCGGTGTGGGCCCGCACCCTGCTCGCCGAGCTGAACCGGGTGCTCAGCCACCTCATGTTCCTCGGGTCGTTCCCCCTGGAGCTGGGCGCGATCACCCCGATGTTCTACGCGTTCGACGAGCGCGAGAAGCTGCAGGCGGTGATGGAGGAGCTCTCCGGGGGCCGGATCCACTACATGTTCAACCGGGTCGGCGGGCTCAAGGCGGACCTGCCGGCCGGCTGGCTGGACCGGGTGGACGCGGCAGTGCAAGCGGTTCGGCGGCGCCTGCCGGACCTCGAGGGCCTGCTCGTCGGCAACGAGATCCTGCGCGCCCGGACCCGCGGCGTCGGGGTGCTGAGCCGCGAGACGGCGCTGGCCTACGGGGTGAGCGGGCCGATCGCCCGAGCCAGCGGGGTCGACCTCGACCTGCGCCGGGACGAGCCCTACCTGGCGTACGGGGAGCTGTTCGGACCCGGCGGACCGGGGCGGGTGGTGACCCGGACCGAGGGCGACGCCCTGGCGCGGTTCGAGTGCCTGCTCGAGCAGGTGCACGTCTCCCTGGACCTGGCCCGCGCGTGCACCGAGCAGCTGCGGTCCCTGCCACCGGGACCGATCGACCAGCGGCTGCCGAAGGTGCTGCGGGTCCCGGAGGGCGCCTGCTACGCGTGGACCGAGAACCCGTTGGGCCTCAACGGGTACTACCTCGTCTCCCGTGGCGACAAGACGCCGTGGCGGCTCAAGCTGCGGTCGGCCTCGTTCAACAACGTCCAGGCGCTCTCCGAGCTGCTGCCAGGCAACCTCATCTCCGACCTCGTCGCGGTGATGGGCTCGATGTTCTTCGTCGTGGGCGACGTCGACAAGTGAGACCCCCGTCCCAGGGCGGCACTAACGTCCTGGGCATGACCTCCGAGCTCGACGTGCTGGACTGGCGTCGTCAGGTGAGCACCCTGTACGCGAACGTGCGCCGCCAGGCGGCCGGTGACCCGGCCGCCGCGCACGCCACCTGGCGGGCCGGCCGGGACGAGCTGTTCGCCCACCACCCGGCCTCGCCGCTGCTGCTGCCCGACCGGCACACCTTCACGGGGCTCCCGGTGGCCGACTACGACCCCGCGTTCCGGTTCGTCGTCCCGGTGCGCACCGACACGGCGACAGAGAGCTTCGAGTACCCCACCGGCACCGACGGGATCGTTCCCTTCCACCGGGTGGGCACCGTGGAGCTGCCCGGCCTTGGTCCGCTCGCCGTCTGGTGGCTGGACTCCTACGGCGGGGGACTGTTCCTGCCGCTGCGCGACGCGACGTCCGGAACCTCGTCCTTCGGCGGCGGCCGCTACCTGCTCGACACGGTCAAGGGTGCCGACCTCGGCGGAAGCCCGGACGCTCTCGTCGTCGACCTCAACTTCGCCTACAACCCGTCGTGCGCCTACGACCCGGCCTGGTCCTGCCCGCTGGCGCCGCCGGCGAACCACCTGGCCACCCCCGTCCCCGTCGGCGAGCTCACCCCGCCGTGATCATGCAGTCCCGCCACCCGCAGCGGGACCGCAGGGTCACGGATCCGGAGAGACGGGTCAGCCGATGAGGCCCTTCTCCTCGAGCCAGGCCCGGGCGACGTCCGGAGCCTGCTGCCGCTCGGCGTCCACCTGCCGGTTCAGCTCGACGAGGTCCTCGGTGGTGAGCTCGTCGGCGAGCCGGTTGAGCGCCTCGACGAGCGCGTCGCCGGCGGCCTCCTCGTTGACCGCGGGGACGAGGTTGTCAGCCAGCTGGAGGCGCTTGTCGTCCTCGAGCAGCACCAGCCCGTCCTCGGCGAGGCGACCGTCAGTGGTGGCGACGAGGCCGAGCTGGGCGTCGCCGGCGGTGACGGCGGCCTTGGTCTGCGGCGACCCGAACCCGGTCGGCAGGACGTCGGAGATCTCGATGCCGTAGGTCTCCTCCAGACCCGGGGCGCAGAAGGGCCGCTCCGGGCACTCCTCGGTCGCGGCGAGGACGATGGGCTGGTCCAGATCGCCGAGGTCGCTGAGGGTCTGCAGGTCGTTCTCCTCGGCGAACTCCGCGGTGACGGCGAAGCCGTTCTGGTCGGCGGCCTGGGCCGGCTCGAGCAGGATCACGCCCTGCTCCTCGGCAAGGGGCCGCATCGCCTCGACGGTCTCCGCTGCGTCGTTCGTCGCGATCGGCTCGGCGCCCGGGCCGTTCGCCCCGAGGTTGAGGAACTCGGCCAGGGTGGCCGCGTACTCCGGGACGACGTCGATGGCACCACTGGCGAGCTCGGGGAAGTACAGCTCCCGGTTGTCCGCGGAGACGGTCTCGGTGGTGAAGCCCGCGTCCTCGAGGAGCTCAACGTAGATCGCCTGCATGATCTGCATCTCGGTGAAGTTGGCCCCGCCGACGACGACGGTCTGCCCGTCGGCGCCCGACGAGGTCGTGGTGCCGTCACCGGGGTCGAGGGCGTCGTCGCCGGCGCAGGCCGAGAGCGTGAGGGCCGCGCCGGCCAGGACCGCCAACCAGGACGTGCGTCGCACCATGGTCACCGCCTTCTGTGTCCCGCGGCGCCGGGGCCGCGCGTGTCCGGCGGGCACGTGGTTGTCACCCGCTGCCCCGAGTCAATCACCGGTCGGGTGAGGGCCGCAGCCCGGACCGGGTAACGAGTGCGTCACGGTCGCCGGTCAGGTCGCGGGCGTGCCGGCGGCCGTCCTGGCGCGGGCGGCGGAACGGCGGCGAGCGCGCGCTCCCGGGTCGACCGCACGCCCGACCACCTCGAAGACGATCTCGACGAGCAGGGCGAGACCGGCGATCACCGCGGCACCGGCGACGACCTGGCCGACGTCCCGGTTGGCCAGGCCGGCAGTGACGATCCGGCCCAGTCCGCCGAAGGCGGCGATCGCGGCGATGGACACCGTGGCGAACAGCTGCACGGCGGCCAGCCGCACACCGGTCATCAGCAGCGGCGTGGCCAGCGGCAGCTCGACCCGGCGCAGCACCTGCATCCCGGTCATGCCCATGCCGCGGGCGGCGTCCACGGCGCCGGGGTCGACGTCCCGCATCCCCACGTACGTGTTCGTCACGATCGGAGGCACGGCGAAGGCGGTGAACGCGACCAGCGCGGACAGCGTCGTGAGCCCGAACGGCCGGTCTGCCAGCACCAGAATCGTGAGCAGGGCGAGCGTCGGCACCGCCCGGCCGACGTTGCTGATCTGGACGGCGAGGACACCGCCGCGGCCGGTGTGCCCCAGCCAGAGAGCCAGTGGAAGGGCGACCAGGCAGGCCAGCCCGAGGGAGGCGGCGGTCAGCCCGAGGTGCTCGACGAGAAGGGTCGGAACACCCCGGCTGCCGCGCCAGTTCGCCGGGTCGGTGAGCCAGGCGACCGCGTCGTGCAGCCAGTCCATCAGGACCTCCCCCGCTGCCAGGGCGTAAGCGCCCGTTGGGCCCCGAGCAGCATCAGGTCGAAGACGACGGCGAGCACGACGCACAGCACCGAGGCGGTGAGCACCTCGGCGCGGAAGTCGGCTCGCAGACCGCGGGTCAGCAGGTCGCCGAGGCCGCCGAAGCCGACGACGGTGCCGACGGTCGTCAGCGCGACGGTCGACACCGTGGCCACGCGCAGGCCGGCGAACGCGGCCGGGAGCGCGAGCGGCATCTCCACCCGCCACAGCATCCGGCCGGGACCGAACCCCATGCCGCGGGCGGCGTCCCGGACCTCCTCGTCCACGGCGTCCAGGCCGGCCAGCAGGTTGCGAACGAGGATGGTCAACGAGTAGAGCACCAGCCCCGTGACGACGGTGGCCGCGGAGAGTCCGAACAGCGGCAGCAGCAGGGCGAACAGCGCCAGCGACGGGATCGTGTAGAGCGCGGTGGCGACCCCCAGGGTCAGCGGGCGAGCCCCGCGGACACGGTAGGCGAGCACGGCGAGCGGGACGGCGACGAGCACACCGATGAGTACGGCGGAGACGGTGATCGTGACGTGCTCCCGGGTCTCGGCGAGCAGGACCTCGGAGCGGGTCGCGACGTACTCCCAGCACACCCAGTCGTTGCGCGTCAGGCAGTTGTCCGTGAGGGTTGCCGCGTGCACACCGGCCGGAGCAGTCACGACGACGACGCTAGCCGCGATCCGATGATCCGTCTCGACGGCGTCGGCAAGCGGTACCCGGACGGCACGGTCGCGGTCGACTCCCTGACCCTCGACGTCCAGCGGGGCGAGCTCGTCGCCCTCGTCGGCCCCTCCGGCTGCGGGAAGTCGACGACGCTGCGGATGGTCAACCGGCTGATCGAGCCGACCTCGGGGCGGATCATCCTGGACGGCGAGGACGTCACCGGGGTCGACCCGGTGCGGCTGCGGCGGGGGATCGGCTACGTCATCCAGCGGGTGGGACTGTTCCCCCACCTGACCGTCGGCGCGAACGTCGCCACCGTGCCGGACCTGCTGGGCCGGGACGGAGCCCGCACCCGGGAGCGAGTCGCGGAGATGCTCGACCTCGTCGGGCTCGACCACGACCAGTACGCCGACCGGTACCCGCACGAGCTGTCCGGCGGCCAGCAGCAGCGTGTCGGCGTCGCCCGGGCGCTGGCCGCCGACCCGCCGGTGCTGCTCATGGACGAGCCGTTCGGCGCGGTCGACCCCATCGCCCGGGACCGGCTGCAGTCGGAGTTCCGCCGCATCCAGGCGGACCTGCACAAGACGGTGCTGTTCGTCACCCACGACATCGACGAGGCGGTCCGGCTCGCCGACCGGGTCGCCGTCCTGTCCGAGGGCGGGCGGCTCGAGCAGTACGCCGACCCGGCGACCGTGCTCGGCGCCCCGGCCAACGACTTCGTCGCGGACTTCGTCGGGGCGGACCGGGGGCTGCGCCGGCTCGCCGTCACCCCGATCGAGCGGGACGACCTCGTCCAGCCGCCCACCGTGGCTCCGGACGACACGATCGCCGAGGCGCGCCAGGTCGTGCAGCGGGCGCCGGAGCCGTACGCCGTCGTGGTAGGCGCCGACGGCAGGCTGCTCGGCTGGGTGTCCGAGCGGACCCTGCGCGGCGACGGGGTGGTGGCCCAGCGGGTGCACCGCTTCGACGAGATCGCGATTCTCGGGGACTCGCTGCGCCGGGCGTTGGCCGAGATCGTCCAGCACGACGCAGGCTGGCTGCCGGTCGTCGACGACGCGGACCGGTACCTCGGTGTGCTGACCCCGGAGGCCGTCCACGCCGCCCTGCGGCGCACCGCTCCGAGCAGTCGCTGACCGACCGCCACCACGTCGTCCTCCCTGACCGCGACCCAGTCGCACCCTTCGTGATCAGGCCGAAAATCCCCGCTTCGTGATCATGCAGTCCCGCCACCCACCGGCCACCGGTCCGGCTCACAGAATGCTGGGTTGGTGGCGCGACACGCCGGCCAGGCTGTGTCGAGCGCAGCATTCTGTGGTCGAGGCGCCTGACCCGACGTGGGCGGCCATGACCACCAACGCCCACTTTCATCCTTCGAGGCGCCAGCCAGCGGCCATGAGGTGTTCAGTCGAAAATCCCCCCTTCGTGATCATGCAATCCCGCCACCCCGCACGACCCACTCGTGATCATGCAGTCCCGCCACCCCAGCACCCACCGCCCGCTCACAGAATGCTGGGTTGGTGGCGCGACACGCCGGCCAAGCTGCGCCGAACGCAGCATTCTGTGGTCGAAGCACCTGACCCGACGTGGGCTGCCATCGTCACTACGGCCTGTTTTCATCCCTCGGGGGTGGCCGCCAGCGGCCATGAGACGTTCATGCAATCCCGCCACCCACCGGCCACCGGATCACAGAGTGCTGGGTTCGTGGCACAACACGCCGCCAATACGGCGATGAACCCAGCATTCTGTGAGAAGCGGCCACACGCCCGGAGGCATCAGGAGGTTCCCGCACCCGCTCGCTGGGGTGGCGGGATTGCATGATCACGAGGGGTGGGTGCGGGGTGGCGGGATTGCATGAACGCCTCATGGCCCCTGGCGGGGCCACCCCGGAGACTGAAAATGGGCCCTGGCGGCCCTGGCGGCCCGGGAACCCGCGTCGGGTCATGGGCCTCCACCACAGAATGCTGCGTTCGGCACAGTTTCGCCGGCGTGTCGCGCCAACAACCCAGCATCCTGGGAGCCGGGCGCTAGGGGCCGATGGGTGGCGGGATTGCATGATCACGAGGGGTGGGTGCGGGGTGGCGGGATTGCATGATCACGAGGGGTGGGTGGCGGAGGGGCCGTCGTCGGGGGGGTCGTCGGAGGAGTCGTCGTCGGGCGGCAGCGCGCACCACCGCTCGACCAACCAGCCGGCGGCCAGGAGCGCACCGGAGGCCAGGACGGCGACGCCGGCCATCCAGAACCGCTCGCGGCGGGCCTCCACGACCAGGTCCGGCAGGACAAGCAGCGCCTGCGCCGCGTAGAACCCGATGAGGGCAGCGCCGGCGTAGGCGGACGCCCGCGCCAGCACGAGCACCCGAGCGGCACGCAGAGGGTCCAGAGGTCTGGAACGGTCACCTCGCGTCCACCGACGCACCGGCCGCCCCGCGGCGACCACGGCGACGGCGAGCAGCACGAGCGCGACGGGCGCCGTCCAGGGCAGCGCGGGCAGCAGTCCCCCGGAACGCTCCACGAGCCGCAGCACGGCCCACGAGGCGGCACCGACGACGACCGCGATCACCGCGAGCCGGTTCGCTCGCATCGGCGTCACCGGGTCACCACCGCAGATCCGTCCGGCGCACGTGCGGCGCGTCGGCAGCTGTCCTCACCAGGTCGGCCACGCGGCCACCGTCCGGTCCGGGCAGCTCCGCGTCCGGGTCGACCTGGGCCCACGGGACCAGCACGAAGCCCCGGTCCCGCGCCCGCGGGTGCGGCAGCGTCAGCTCCGGGTCCGCGCAGACCGTCCCGCCGTGCACCAGCACGTCGACGTCGAGCGTGCGAGGTCCCCAGCGCACCGACCGCTCCCGGCCGTGCTCGGCCTCCACTCGCAGCGCAGCGTGCAGCAGCTGCCGCGGGGACAGGCTGCAGCGGGCGACGAGGACGGCGTTGAGGTACGGCCCCTGCTCGGGTCCCCCCACGGGCGGGGTCTCGTACATCGCCGACACCCGGACGTCGGTCAGCCCGGCTTCCGCCTGCAGCCG
Source organism: Kineosporiaceae bacterium SCSIO 59966 (assembly GCA_020881835.1). Lineage (NCBI taxonomy): Bacteria > Bacillati > Actinomycetota > Actinomycetes > Kineosporiales > Kineosporiaceae > Kineosporiaceae bacterium SCSIO 59966. The sequence continues at coordinate 316,689 of CP052876.1, read as the reverse complement.
GCGCAGCGCCGAGCGCAGGGTGGCCGCACGGTCGCCGAGGTTGGCGCCGAGCGCCACGGCGACCGGCACGGGTCGGGCGGGGACGGTGTCGGGACCACCGGTGTCGGGGCCACCCGTGTCGTCCGGGCCGCTCACCGCTCGCGCACCACACGGACGACGACGTCGGCGAACGGGACGGGGACCGGCGCCTGCGGCTTGTGCACGGCGACCTCGACGCGCACCACCCGCTCATCGGTGAGGCAGTCGGCGGCGATCCGCTCGGCGAGGGTCTCCAGGAGGTCGACCGGGTCGCCGGCGACCCGGTCGTGCACCCGGCGGGCGACCGCGGCGTAGTCCACGGTCTGGGCGAGGTCGTCGGTGGCGGCGGCGGCGCGCACGTCGGTGTGCAGCACGACGTCGACGACGAACTCCTGGCCGAGGTCCCGCTCGGCGGCCAGCACGCCGTGCCGGCCGCGGGCTCGCAGCCCGAGCAGCTCGATACGGTCGCCGCCGCCGCCGGCCGGCGCGCTGGTGCCGGTCACCGGGTCGCCCCTGGCCGGCCAGCCGCGGCGGCCGACCAGGCGGCCGCGACCCGGACGGCGGAGAAGCTGGCGAGCGCCTCGTGCACCCGGACGCACCAGACGCCCGCGGCGGCGGCGAGCGCGGTGACGGCGGCGCTGGCGTCGTCCCGCTCCAGCGGCGGCGCCGGCTCGCGGCCCGGCCCGGCGAGCAGGTGACCGAGGAACCGCTTGCGAGAGGCCGCGACGAGCACCGGCAGCCCGGTCCCGGTCAGCGCGTCGAGGTGGGCGAGCAGTGCCCAGTTGTGCTCACCGGTCTTGGCGAAGCCGAGCCCGGGGTCGAGCACGAGCTGACGCTCGTCGACGCCCTCGTCGAGCAGCCCGTCCACGCGGCGGAGCAGCTCGCGCCGGACGTCGGCGACGACGTCGTCGTAGACGGCGAGGTCGTCCATCGTCGCGCTGTGCCCACGCCAGTGCATGACGACGTAGGGGGCGCCGGACGCGGCGACGAGCCGGGCCATCACCGGGTCGGCGAGACCGCCGCTGACGTCGTTGACGAGCCGTGCCCCGGCCTCCAGCGCCTGCTCGGCCACGGAGGCCCGCATGGTGTCCACGCTGACGACGGCGCCGGCGTCGGCGAGCTCGGTGACGACCGGCAGGATCCGGCGCAGCTCCTCGTCCTCGGGGACGCGCGGCGCGCCGGGGCGGGTGGACTCCCCTCCGACGTCGAGCAGGTCGGCGCCCTCGGCGAGCAGCTGCAGGCCGCGGGCCACCGCGGCGTCCGTGTCGAACCAGCGGCCCCCGTCGCTGAAGGAGTCGGGGGTGACGTTGACCACTCCCATGACCAGGGCCCGGCCTGTCGCCAGGTCCTCCAGGCCTACCGGCGCCCTCACCGTCGGTTCATCAGGGCCAGTGCCTCGGCCCTGCTCGCCGGGTCGCGCAGCTGCCCGCGCATCGCCGAGGTCACCGTCCGGGCCCCGGGCTTGCGCACACCGCGCATGGACATGCACAGGTGCTCGGCCTCGATGACGACCATCGCGCCGCGCGGACGCAGGACCCGCATGAGGGTGTCCGCGACCTGCGTGGTGAGGCGCTCCTGGACCTGGGGACGGCGGGCGTAGACGTCGACCAGCCGGCCGAGCTTGGAGATGCCGGTGATGCGACCGTCCGGGGCCGGGATGTAGGCGACGTGCGCGACGCCGTGGAAGGGCACGAGATGGTGCTCGCACTGGCTGTAGACCTCGATGTCCTTGACGACGACCATCTCGTCGTGGCCGAGGTCGAAGGTCGTGGTCAGCACCTCCTCGGGGTCCTGCCAGAGGCCGGCGAACATCTCCGCGTAGGCGCGGGCGACCCGGGCCGGGGTGTCCCGCAGACCGTCGCGGTCAGGGTCCTCGCCGAGGGCCAGGAGGATCTCCCGGACGGCGCGCTCCACCCGCTGCGGGTCGTAGGGGCCCTGCCGTCGGTCCACGGCGGCCCGCGCCACCTCGGCCGCCAGCGGCTCGTCGTCCCCGGGCACGACGCTCATCGGCGCGTCCCTCCTCGCTCAGCCCTGCCGGCCGGGGTCGACCGGCTCGGTCTCGGGCACCGGCCGGGTCTCGCTCGGGGGGTGCTCGTCGCCGGCGGCGGCCGCCTCGTCCTGGGGCGCGGGCCGGGCGCCGTTGCCGTTGACCCGGGCGGCCTGCTCGGCCGGGGTCAGCACCGGTGGCTGGTCGGAGACGTGGCGCCGGTCGCTGGAGAGCCAGACCGGACGCAGCGGGCGCTTGTGCACCGGCGCGAAGATCTCGGCGAGCTGCTCCTTGCCGAGCGTCTCGTGCTCGAGCAGCTCGGTGACGAGGTGGTCCAGCACCGGGCGGTGCTCCATGAGCACCTCCCACGCCTCGTCGTGCGCGGCCTCGATGAGTCGGCGCACCTCCTCGTCGACGACCGAGGCGAGCTCCTCGGAGTAGTCGCGCTCGTGCCCCATGTCACGGCCGAGGAACACCTCACCCGTGGACTGCCCGAGCTTGATCGCCCCTACCCGCTCACTCATCCCGTACTGGGTGACCATCTTGCGCGCCAGCGACGTGGCCTTCTCGATGTCGTTGGCGGCGCCGGTGGTGGGGTCGTGGAAGACGAGCTCCTCGGCGACCCGGCCGCCGAGGGCGTAGGCGAGCTGGTCGAGCATCTCGTTGCGGGTGGTGGAGTACTTGTCCTCCGCCGGCAGCACCATCGTGTAGCCGAGGGCCCGGCCGCGGGGCAGGATCGTCACCTTGGTCACCGGGTCGGTGTGCCGCATCGCCGCCGCGACGAGGGCGTGCCCGCCCTCGTGGTAGGCGGTGATCTTCTTCTCCTTGTCGTTCATGATCCGGGTCCGCTTCTGCGGCCCGGCGACGACACGGTCGATCGCCTCGTCCAGCGCGGCGTTGTCGATCACCTTGGCGTTGTTGCGCGCGGTGAGCAGGGCCGCCTCGTTGAGCACGTTGGCCAGGTCGGCCCCGGTGAACCCGGGGGTCCGGCGGGCGACGGCGAGCAGGTCGACGTCGGGTGCCATCGGCTTGCCCTTGGCGTGCACCTGGAGGATGTGGTGCCGGCCGACCATGTCCGGCGGCTCGACGGCGATCTGACGGTCGAACCGGCCGGGGCGCAGCAACGCGGGGTCGAGGATGTCCGGACGGTTCGTCGCGGCGATGAGGATGACGTTCGTCTTGACGTCGAACCCGTCCATCTCCACGAGCAGCTGGTTGAGCGTCTGCTCCCGCTCGTCGTGGCCGCCGCCGAGGCCGGCGCCGCGGTGCCGGCCGACGGCGTCGATCTCGTCCACGAAGATGATCGCCGGGGCGTTGTTCTTCGCCTGCTCGAACAGGTCACGGACCCGGGAGGCGCCGACACCGACGAACATCTCGACGAAGTCCGAGCCGGAGATCGAGTAGAACGGCACGCCCGCCTCACCGGCGACCGCGCGGGCGATGAGCGTCTTGCCGGTGCCTGGCTGGCCGTACAGCAGCACGCCCTTGGGGATCTTGGCGCCGACCGCCTGGAACTTGGCCGGGTCGGTGAGGAACTCCTTGATCTCCTGGAGCTCCTCGACGGCCTCGTCGGCGCCCGCGACGTCCGCGAAGGTGACCTTGGGGGCCTCCTTGCTGACGAGCTTGGCCTTGGACTTGCCGAACTGCATGACCCGCGAGCCGCCGCCCTGCATGTTCGACAGCAGGAACCAGAACAGGCCGAGGATGATGAGGATCGGCAGCATCGTCAGCAGCAGGCTGCCGAGGAAGGAGTCCTGCGGGACCTCGTCGGTGAAGCCCTCCGGGACCGCCTCGCTCACCGCGGCCACGACCTCGTCGCCGCGCGGCTGGACGTAGTGGAACTGGACCTGGGTGCCCTTGTCCTCGTAAGGCTCGGTCAGGGTGAGGTCGACCCGCTGCTCACGGTCGACGATCTTGGCCTGCTCGACCTTGCCGTCCTCGAGCAGCTGCAGGCCCACCGAGGTGTCGATCCGCTGGAAGCCTCCACCGGACAGGGCCTGGGTGCCGATGAGCAGGACGAGCAGGGCGACGATGATCCAGATCGCCGGCCCGCGGAGAACGCGCTTGAAGTCCATCGACTGTTCGGGGCTGCTGGCCCCGTCCCTCCTGGTTTCGGAAACTGCGCACGAAGGTACACCGGCGGCCCGTCGGGCTGTCGCCGAAGCGGTGGTCGCCGGACCGGCGTCCACCAGGGCAAACGGGCCACGTCCTCCCGGTGTTCCTCAGTGCGCGTAGACGTGGGGGGCGAGCGTGCCGACGAACGGCAGGTTGCGGTAGCGCTCGTCGTAGTCGAGGCCGTAGCCGACGACGAAGTCGTTGGGGATGTCGAACCCGACGTAACGGACCGGCACCTCCACCTTCGCGGCGTCCGGCTTGCGGAGCAGGGCCAGCACCTCCACGGACGCCGGCCCGCGCGACCCGAGGTTCGCCAGCAGCCAGGACAGCGTCAACCCGGAGTCGATGACGTCCTCGACGATGAGCACGTGCCGGCCGGTGATGTCCTGGTCGAGGTCCTTGAGGATCCGCACGACACCGGAGGACTGGGTGCCCGAGCCGTACGACGACACCGCCATCCAGTCCATCTCGGCGGGGTGGTGCAGCGCCCGAGCGAGGTCGGCCATGACCATGACGGCGCCCTTGAGGACCCCCACGAGCAGCAGGTCCTGCCCGGCGTAGTCGCGGTCCACCTCGGCAGCCATCTCCGAGAGCCGGCGCTGGATGTCCTCGGCCGTGACGAGGACCTTCTCCAGGTCGTTGCCCATGTCCTGCGCGTCCACCGGGGAGCTCCTCGGTCCGGGATCGGGTCAGCCGGGCGTCAGCCTGCCACAGGCACGCCGGACGACGACACGGCCGGGCAGGTGCAACGGCCCCTGGCCGTGCCAGCCGGTGACGAGGGCGTCGACGGCCAGCACGTGGTCCCGGGTGAGGGACCCGGCCGGGGCGCCGAGGCCGAGCAGCCAGGTGCGCAGCACCCGGGTCCGGACGGCGGCTGGCAGCGCAGCGAGCGAGGCCGCGTCGAGGTCCCCGTCGTCGGTCCGGACGTCGACCGCGGCGCGGGCGGCCAGGTCGTCGAGCGCCTCGGCGTCGGCGCGCAGGGCCTCGGCACTGCGTGCCAGCGCCTCGGCCACCCCAGGGCCGAGCTCCGCCTCCAGCACCGGCAGGATCCGGTGGCGGACCCGGCTGCGGGTGTACGCGGGGTCGGCGTTGGCCGGGTCGGCCCACCAGTGGAGGCCGAGCGCCCGGCACGCCTGCTCGGTGGTCGCCCGGGGCAGTCCCAGCAGCGGCCGGCGGAACGGCCCGCGCCGGCGGGGCATGCCGGCGAGCGAGCGGGCCCCGGCGCCGCGAGCGAGCCCGAGCAGGACCTGCTCGGCCTGGTCGTCCCGGGTGTGCCCGAGCAGCACGACGCCGCCCGCCGCCTGCTCCTCGAGGGCGGCGAGCCGGGCCGTGCGCGCCGCCGCCTCGGTGCCCTCGCCGTCCAGGCTGACCCGCACCCGGACGACGTCCGCGGCCAGCCCGAGGGACCGGCAGGTCGCGGCGGCCCGGGCGGCCACCTCGGCGGAGCCCGGTTGCAGACCGTGGTCGACGACGACCGCCCGGGCGACCAGCCCGGCCCGCGGGGCGGTGAAGGCGGTCGCCGCGGCGAGGGCGAGCGAGTCGGCGCCACCGCTGCAGCCGACGACGACCAGCCGTCCGGCGGGCAGGTCGGCCACCTCCCGGCGCACCGCGGCCCGCACCGCCGCAACCGCCGGGTCGGGACCGCTCACGGCGTCACTCAGCCGTGGACGCGCGCGACCCAGCCCGCGGGGTCGGCGATCTCCTCGGGCGTGGGCAGCGTGTCCGGGGAGTCCCAGACCCGGTTGAAGCCGGTCGTCCCGACGTCGTCGACGACCGACCGGACGAACACCGCGCCGTCGGCGTACTGGCGCATCTTCGCGTCGAGCCCGAGCAGCCGGCGCAGCAGCCGGTCGGGGGCGCCCCGGCCGGAGCGGCGGCGGGAGAACTGGCGGCGGATCGTCGCGACCGAGGGGATCACCGACGGGCCGACCTCGTCCATGACGACGTCCGCGTGGCCCTCGAGCAGCGACATCACCGCGGTGACCTCGGCGAGGGCGCGGCGCTGCTCGGGAGTCTGGACGACGTCGAGCAGGCCGGTCGCGGCGTCCCCCCGGACCACGTCCGGCAGCCGGCCGAGGGCGTCCAGGACCCGGTCCAGGACGGCGCCTGGTTCATCGAGCAGGTCGCTCACCAGTGCGCGGACCCGGGCGGTGAGGTGGTCACGTAGCCACGGGCTCGCGGTGAACTGGACCCGGTGGGTCTCCTCGTGCAGGCACACCCAGAGGCGGAAGTCGGCCGGGTCCGCGGCGAGCTCGCGCTCGGCGTGGACGACGTTCGGCGCCACGAGCAGCAGGCGCCCGCCGCCGGAGCTGAAGACGTCGTACTGGCCGAGCACGCGCGAGGACAGGAACGCCAGCAAAGAGCCCATCTCGGCGCCGGTGACGCGGCTGCCGACGGCACCGACCAGCGGGGCGAGGCTCCCCCCGCGGCGGCCGGCGGCCTCCTCGACGACGGGGGCGAGCAGGGTGCGGAAGGCCTCGACGTTGGCCCGCACCCAGCCGGGGCGGTCGACGACGAGGACGTCCTCCCCCGGCTGCGTGCTCAGGCCGGTGACCTGCTCGACCAGCGGGGTGGAGCGGCGGGCGTCGGCGCGCAGCACGGCGACGACGTCGGCGGCCTCGGCGCGGGACACCTGCGGCCCGGGTCGGGTCAGCCGGGTGGCGGCGGCGACCGCGAGGTCCCAGTCGACGAGCGCGTCGACGGCGGCGGTGCTGGCGGTGGTGGTCACTGCGCCACCGTACGTGGGCACCGCCGCGACGGCGACGTCACCGGCAGCCGCACCCGGCCAGGGCGGCGACGACGGCGTCGATCGCCCGCCGGGCCGGCTCCGTCGCCGGGACGTCGTCGGCGAGCACGGCGAAGGCGAGCAGCCGTCCGTCGGCGGACGGGACGGTGCCGGCCAGGGTGGTCACGCCGCGCAGCGAGCCTGTCTTGGCCCGGGCCGTGCCGAGGGCGCCGGCCGCCGCGTCCCCGGAGAAGCGGTCGAGCAGGGTGCCGGAGAGCCCGGCGACCGGCAGTGTGGTGA